>NZ_JBEYZX010000002.1:0-344358 GCF_040646255.1 Streptomyces sp. NPDC046203
CAGGTTATGCCGCGCGGATGGGCCCCCCGCGCCACGCGCCAATCACCCCCACCCCCCCCCCACCCCCCCCCCGCCAGGGCCCCCCCCCCCGGGGCGCCCCCCTTTCCGGCGTGTGCGGCCGCCCGGCCCGGCGGACCCCGGTGGGGGTGGTTACGCGGCGCCCATCACGTCGCCGAAGGAGCGCGGGTCCGTGTTGAAGCCGCGCAGCAGGGGGCGGCAGGTCCAGGCGCCCGTGTCGTCGCGGGTGAATTCGGCCACGGTCGCCGCCGTCGCGTCCGCCACCGACGCGAAGTCGTCGGTCAGCAGGTCCGTGTAACCCTCGCGGACCCGGACGCCGGTCCCCGCGACCTGGCCGAACGCGAGCCGTCCGGCGCCCTGCTGTATGGCCACTCCCACCACTACGCGCGCGTAGTGGTCGGCGAGCCGCACGAGTTCCACGGTCATCGCCTCGTCGTAGCCGAATCCCTGTCCCGTACGGCTGTCACGCTGCAGCGTGATGGTGCCGTCGGGGGAGCGGTTGTCGAAGTGCACCAGATAGGCGGGCGGGCCGTACGGGGCCTCCGCCGCGTAGACCCCCGCGACGATGTCCAGGTCATGGGCCGGGGCGCCGGCCGGGCTGGGGTCCCACTTGAGCGCCACCTCGACCTTTTCGACACCCTTGTTGAGTCCGCTCATCACGAATCCCCTCTCCGCGTACGGTTCTTGACGAGTCGTTCATAGTGTCATGCGGACAACCGGTCGACATGCCGTCGGGGTACGGCGGATACCGGCCCCGTTCCCGCCCCGGGCGCCGGGCCTCGAACACGGCGGTGAGACGGCGGGGCGGGGCGGAAGGTGCGGGCGGCCGAGACCTGACGGTGCGTCGTTTCGCCCCGTACCATGGCGCGGTGCTGGTCAAGTGGATTCGTTGCACCGTGGTGGACCGCCGAGGGTTCGAGCGGGGGCAGCGGAAGTGGGCGGGGCTGCCGGGCGAACCGGGGTTCCGGGCGCAGGGTGGCGGGTGGAGCCGGCGACGGCCGGATGTCGCCCATGTCTTCGGCTTCTGGGAGAGCCGGGCGTTCTACGACTCCTTCATGGCGCGGTCCCACGACCGGCTCGCGGCCGCCCAGGTCGGCACGTACCGCGATATGCAGGTGAAGCTGTTCGACCACCGTTTCGATGTGAAGACGGGGTTCGAGCCGCGCTTCGCCGATGCCGACGTGGCCCGGGTCGCGCACTGCCAGGTGCGCGAGGAGCGGGCGGAGCACTTCGCGCTGATGCAGGAGAAGGTCTGGAACCCGGCGATGGCCGGGTCCCCGGGCATGCTGCGCGGATTGTTCGGGGAGGGGCCGGGAAGCGAGTTCCTGGTCCTGTCGATGTGGAACTCGGCGGCCGAACACGGGAAGTACCGGGTGGAGCGCATCGAGCGGCTCGGGCTGCGGGCGCAGACCGAAGCCGATGTGGCGGCCATGACGGGGGACATCGTGGAGCTGGAGCAGGCCTGGACGGTGTGAGCCCGTCCGGCCCGGGGTCCGGGCGGGGGTGACGGGTCGGCCGGGGGTCGGGGGTCGGCCGAGTGTGAAGGAGGGGACGCTCCCCGACTTCCGGGTCTGAGCCGCGAAGGAGTCACGGAGGCAGGGCCCGGGTCGGTCTCCGCCCGGCCGTCCGGCCGCCTGCTTCCCGCCCGCCTGCCTCACCCCTCCTGCCGCGTCGCGACCGAAGGACCCGCCCCCGTGCCTCACACCGGGGCGCCCTCGCTCGCGAAGGCCCCCGCCTCGACCGCCGCGAGCACCGTACGGGCCGCCTGGTCCGCGAGATCGGCGTCCACCGGCTCGCGGGTGACGAACAGCCGCAGGAAGAGCGGCGCGGAGACCGCCCGCACCACCGCTCCCGCGTCCGTGCCGGCCGGGGCCTCGCCCCGGGCCATCGCCCGGTCGACGACGCACTCGCAGCGCCGGAAGCGCTCGGTGTAGAAGTCGCGCAGCGACTCGGCGGCCCGGGGGGACTGGAACGCGGCGGCCACGAACCCGGTCGGTGCCGCCGCCCGCGCCGGATCCGCGAAGGACTCGGCCACCTCGTGCGCCAGCGCGCGCAGATCCCCGGCGAGGCTGCCGGTGTCGGGTGCCGTCCACCGGTCCTCGCCCGCGAGGGCGAGCGCGTCCGCGACCATGCCCTCGACGCCGCCCCAGCGGCGGTAGAGCGTCGTCTTGTGCACCCCCGAGTGCTCCGCCACGTATTCGACGGTGAGGGCGGGGTAGCCGTGTTCGGCGAGTCCGGTCAGGACCGCGTCGCGGACGGCGGCCCGGGTCCGGGCCGTGCGGCCGCCGGGGCGTCTGCTGCCGGGGGCCGGGTCGCTTCCCTCGTGGTCCGCGGCGCTCTGAGGATCATTCAATTGCTACTCCCGTTGCGTTAGTGGCTCCGAGTGTGCCACACTTCTCCATAACGCGACATGGGTTGCGTTTATTCGCCCCACTGCTGCCCGGGAGGCGCCCTTGCCCACGCAGATCTCGCTTCACGACGTGACCGTGACCCGCGGTGAACGGCTGCTGCTCGACCAGGTATCGCTCGCCGTGCGCCCCGGCGAGCGGATCGGGATCGTGGGGGAGAACGGGGCGGGCAAGTCCACCCTGCTGCGGATCCTCGCCGGGCTCGACGCGCCCGACTCCGGTGAGGTCGTCACCGTGGCGGAGCGCGGAGCCCGGCTTCTCGCCCAGACCCCCGAACTGCCCGCGCACGCCACCGTCGCCGAGGTCATCGACGCCGCGCTCGCCGAACTGCGCGCCATGGAGCGCCGCCTGCGCGCCTTGGAGGCACGGCTCGGCGACGCGGACGCGCCGGCCCTCGACGCGTACGGCGAACTGCTCACCGCCTTCGAACTGCGCGGCGGCTACGAGGCCGACGCCCGGGTCGACAAGGCCATGCACGGCCTCGGCGTGGCACACCTCGGGCGCGACCGCGGACTTGGCAGCCTCTCCGGAGGGGAGCAGGCGCGTCTCGGTCTCGCCTGTGTGCTCGCCGCCGCCCCCGAGGTGCTGCTCCTCGACGAGCCGACCAACCACCTGGACGCCCAGGCCCTCGACTGGCTGGAGGGCGCTCTCCTCGCCCATCGCGGCACGGTGGTGGCCGTCTCCCACGACCGGGTCTTCCTGGCGCGGGTGACCACCGCCATCCTGGAGGTCGACGCCGACCGCCGGACCGTCGTGCGCTACGGCGACGGGTACGCGGGCTTTCGCGCCGAGCGGGCCGCCGCCCGGCGGCGCTGGGAACAGGCGCACGAGGAATGGTGCGCGGAAATCACCCGACTGGAGCAGTACACCCGCACCACCGCGCACACCGTCGCCGCCGGGCGGACCATGACGGACAACAACAAGATGGCCTACGACCGGGCGGGCGGCCGGGTGCAGGCATCCGTCTCCGGCCGCGTCCGCAGCGCCCGGGAGCGACTGAGCCGGCTTCACGAGGACGCCGTCCCCGAGCCGCCGAAGCCCCTCGCGTTCACGGCCAGGCCCGTCACCGGCCGCGCCGAGGGCGCCCTGATCACACTCAGCGGGGTACGGGTCGGCAGCCGGCTCGCCGTCGACGACCTGACCGTCGGCGCGGGCGAGCGGCTGCTCGTCCACGGGGGCAACGGCGCGGGCAAGTCCACCCTGCTGCGCGTCATGGCCGGCCTCGTCACACCGGACGCCGGGCAGGTCGTACGCCGGGGACGCACGGGCTTCCTGGCCCAGGAGATCCCGGCCCACCGCCCCGCCGAACACGTCCTCGCCGCCTTCGGCCGCGGCCTCCCCCTCACCGAGGACGAACGGGCCGAACTTCTCCTCTCGTACGGACTGTTCCGCCCGGCCGACCTCACCGTCCCGGTCGGCAGCCTCTCCGCTGGCCAGCGCCGCCGCCTCGCCCTCGCGCGCCTGCTCACCCGCCCCGCCGACCTGCTGCTGCTCGACGAGCCCGCCAACCACCTGGCCCTCGGCCTCGTCGAGGAGCTGGAACAGGCCCTGGAACAGTGGGAGGGAGCCGTGGTCGTCGTCTCCCACGACCGTGAACTGCGCCGCCGGTTCACCGGTCGTATACGGCGTATGGACGTCGGACGCCTGACCGACTGAGCCGGACGGCGGGACACCGCCTAGGGTCGAGGTATGGCACGACCGCGGCGCATAGTCCTCGTACGGCACGGAGAGTCCGACGGCAACGTCGACGACACCGTGTACGAGCGGGTCCCCGATCACGCGCTCGGACTCACGGAGACCGGGCGGCGGCAGGCGGCGGAGACGGGGGAGCGGCTGCGGGAGCTCTTCGGCGACGAGCGGGTCAGCGTCTACGTATCGCCGTACCGCCGCACCCACGACACGCTGAGCGCCTTCCGGCTCGACCCGGACCAGGTGCGGATCCGGGAGGAGCCCCGGCTGCGCGAGCAGGACTGGGGCAACTGGCAGGAACGGGAGGACGTACGCCTGCAGAAGGAGTACCGGGACGCGTACGGGCACTTCTTCTACCGCTTCGCCCAGGGGGAGTCCGGCGCCGACGTGTACGACCGGGTCGGGGCCTTCCTGGAAAGTCTCTACCGCAGCTTCGAAGCGGCCGACCACCCGCCCAACGTCCTGCTCGTCACCCACGGACTGACCATGCGACTGTTCTGCATGCGCTGGTTCCACTGGACGGTCGCCGACTTCGAGTCGCTGTCCAACCCCGGCAACGCGGAGACCCGGACCCTGCTGCTCGGCGAGGACGGAAAATACCGGCTCGACCGGCCCTTCGAACGCTGGCGGGACCCGGAATCGTATGGTTCCACCGGATAGAGTTGCCAAGAGATGACCGCTGACTCCTCAATCGACCGGCGCTTCGACCGCGCCCTGGCCAGTCTGCGCGGACTGGCCGTGGGAGACGCCCTGGGCTCCCAGTTCTTCGTTCCCGGCACCTACGCCCTACTGAAACAGCGTGAGACGCCGACCGGTCCCTGGCAGTGGACCGACGACACGGAGATGGCCTGCTCCGTCCTCGCCGTCCTCGCCGACCACGGCCGGATCGACCAGGACGCCCTGGCCTCGTCGTTCGCCCATCACCACAACTTCGACCGCGGATACGGCCCCGCCGTCAACCGCATGCTCCGGCTCGTCCGTGAAGGAGAGGACTGGCGCTCCCTCGCCGCGAACCTCTTCAACGGCCAGGGGTCCTGGGGCAACGGCGCCGCCATGCGGATCGCCCCGCTCGGCGCCTGGTACGCCGACGATCCCGAACAGGCCACCCACCAGGCAGAGATCTCCGCCTACACCACCCACCAGCACCGGGAGGCGGTGGCCGGAGCGATGGCCGTCGCCGCGGCCGCGGCCCTGGTCGCCGACCCCGCCGGCCCGCCCGCGCCGGAGGCACTGCTCGACGGTGTCGTCGCACTCGTCCCGCGCAGCGCCGTGGGCGCCGGACTGCGCCGGGCCCGCGACATGCTCGACTACGACGACGCCGGCACGGTCGCGGCCGTCCTCGGCAGCGGCCGGCGCACCAGCGCGCACGACACCGTGCCGTTCGCGCTCTGGTCGGCGGCCCGGGCGATCGGCGACTTCGAGCGGATGTTCTGGACCACCGCGTCGGTCGGCGGGGATGTCGACACCACCTGCGCCATCGCGGGCGGCGTGGTGGCCGCGAGCCCGGCGGGCACCCCGCCGGCGGCATGGCTGGACCAGACCGAGGACCTGCCCGCCTGGATTCCGGCGGCGGCACGCCCGTAGGGGCTGTCCGGCGGACCTCGGCCGGGGCGGGTGGGGGCCGGGGCGTCTGGCGCGGCACCCGGCTGCGTTGGACACTTTGACGCCTTGTCATCTGTCCCCTGAGCCTTGGCGGGCCTGGGGGAGACCCTATGCGCCGGCCTCCCCGGCCTGTCCGAACCTGATCCAACCGGACAGCCCCGAGCCGGTTCGGTTACGGAAGATCCGTACCGGGAGGCCGCGCCGGGCCGCCGTACCGGAGGCGTGCCGGCCCGGTCAGACGGTCGGGCCGGCCGCCTCCGTCTTCCCCCGCAGGGCCGCCAGGTCGCTCCGGCGGACCCGGATCACCAGGGTGGCTGTGCCGAGCGCGACCAGCGCCATGACCACGGCGCCGGTGAACGCGCTGGAGATCCCGGCCGTCAGTACGTCGTGGGACCACGGCGCGGGCAGCCGTCCCTCGCGCGCGAACGCCGCCTTCTGCTCGGGCGTCGCGTGCGCGAGGAAGTCGGGCATCTGCGCGCGCGCCGCGTCCGCGCTCGCCGCACCGAAGACCGTGACCAGGATCGAGAGGCCGAGCGAACCACCCACCTGCTCGGTCGCGTTGAGCAGCCCCGAAGCGGCTCCCGCCTCGTGCGAGGCGATACCGGAGACGGCGGTCAGGGTCAGCGTCACGAAATTGAGCCCCATGCCGAAGCCGAAGACGATCATCGGGCCGAGGACCCCGGCCACATAGGAGGTGTCCGGAGTGAGGAAGCTCAGCCAGAGCAGGGCCGCGCCGGTGATGGCCGTGCCGGTCATCAGGAACGGCTTCGGGCCGAACAGCGGAAGGACCCGCTGGGCGATTCCCGAACCCACGCCGATGGCGAGCGTGACCGGCAGAAAGGCGATCCCCGCACGGATCGGGCTGAGGCCGAGCACGTCCTGGAGGAACAGGACGATGAAGAAGAACATGCCGAGCATCGCGGCGGCCAGGCTGAGCATGATCACGTAGGTGCCCGCGCGGTTGCGGTCGGCGAACAGCCGGAGCGGGGTGATGGGTTCACGGGCCCGTGACTCGACGACGGCGAAGGCGGCGAGGAGCAGAACGGCCGAGACGAACGCCCCGATCGTGAGGGCGTTCGTCCAGCCCGCTTCCGAGGCGCGGATGAATCCGTAGACGAGCGAGGCCATGCCGAGCGTGGAGGTGAGCGCCCCGGTCAGGTCGAAGCGGCCGGGATGCCGGGGGGACTCCGGGATGAAACGCGGTGTCAGAAAGGCGATGACCAGGCCGATCGGGACGTTGACGAACAGCACCCAGCGCCAGTCCAGCCACTCGGTGAGCATGCCGCCGGCAAGCAGCCCGACGGCGCCGCCGCCGGCCGAGACCGCCGCGTAGACGCCGAACGCCCGGTTGCGGGCCGGTCCTTCGGGAAACGTCGTGGTGATCAGAGCGAGGGCGGTCGGCGAGGCAATCGCCCCGCCGACGCCCTGGAGGGCGCGCCCGGCCAGCAGTTGCCAGGGCTCCTGCGCGAATCCGCCGAGCAGCGAGCTGAACGTGAAGACGAGGATGCCGATGAGGAACATCCGGCGGCGGCCGAGGATGTCGCCGGCGCGACCGCCGAGCAGCAGCAGGCCGCCGAAGGTGAGGGTGTAGGCGCTCAGCACCCACGACAGGCTCGTGGTGGAGAAGTCGAGAGCGTCCTGGATGTGGGGGAGCGCGATGTTCACGATCGTCGCGTCCAGGATCACCATCAACTGGCATGCGGCGATGACGGCGAGCGCGATGCCCGGCCGGTCATGGCGGCGCACACGTCCGGGAGGCGTGCGTGTGTTCGTCCGGGTGGTTGTCACGGTGCGTCCCCCACGAAATATGCGGTGAAGTGCCCCGTTGACTGCGTTTCACGGTAGTGATTCCTCTCCGGGGAAGGCAAGTTCACCGGATACCACCGCGGTCGTGTCGCCCGGACCGGCGGCGGCCCGATACGGAGTGAGGGTGGGCGGGTGCTTCATCCCGGCCGCGGCGCGGGCGGCGGCTGCGGCGAGTGTGCTCCGGTTTCCGGTGGCCGCCGGCCCGGGTGCTGTCGCATGGAGCGATGATCTTCGCCAATGCGATGAGGGATCGCTCGACGTCCCCGTGTGCGGAGTGCCGGATCCCAGGGGTCTCTCTCGTAGCAGGGAGCCGGAAGGTGAAGCGGGAAGCGGGGGGCGCGGCAGGGCGTCGAAGGGCGCGGCGACCGCGCGAAACTGTGCGGGAGCGAACGTACCCATGGAGTGATCGCAGGGGCTGGCGCTCCATCCCCAAGCCCCAGGGGACGAGGATGATCCACGTGTGCCGTCCGGGCGTGGCCGGGCCGCCGAGCGGCCTCGTTTCCACCGCGAGGGGCGGGTGCTCCGGACGCCGGGGCCAGCGGGTTTCGGACGTGCCTGATGGAGTACGGGGAATCCGGGTACCGGCGCGGGTGTCTCTCGGCGTAACCTGTCAGGCGCCATGCCGTATGAACCACCCACCCACAGCGTCGAACGCTCGATCCGAGCCACCACCGGCGCCAAGATCATCGCCGGGGTCGACGAGGTCGGACGCGGGGCCTGGGCCGGTCCGGTCACCGTGTGCGCCGCCGTCACCGGCCTGCGCCGCCCGCCCGACGGGCTCACCGACTCCAAGCTGCTCACCCCCAAGCGCCGCACCGAACTCGCCGCGGAACTCGAGGGGTGGGTCACCGCGTACGCGCTCGGTGACGCCTCGCCCGAGGAGATCGACGAACTCGGGATGACCGCCGCGCTCCGGCTGGCGGCCGTCCGCGCCCTGGAGGGCCTGCCGGTGCGCCCCGACGCCGTGATCCTCGACGGCAAGCACGACTACCTGGGCAGTCCCTGGCAGGTGCGGACGGTGATCAAGGGAGACCAGTCCTGTGTCGCCGTCGCCGCCGCCTCCGTGATCGCCAAGGTCCGCCGCGACGCGGTGATGGGCGAACTGGAGGCCGGGGAGTACGCCGCGTACGCGTTCGGGGCCAACGCGGGCTACCCTTCGCCGGTCCACAAGGCCGCGCTGGAGGAGTTCGGGCCCACCCCGTACCACCGGCTCTCCTGGGCTTACCTCGACGCGATGCCCCGCTGGCGGCACCTCAAGAAGGTCCGCCTCTCCGCCGAGGCGGCCGCACTGGAAAGCGGGGGCCAGCTCGGCTTCGACTTCTGACGTCCGGCCCCCACGGCCGACCACCCGTACTTCCGGCCCCTGACACGGGGATCCGCCGGCGGACGCCCCACTCGGGGAGCCGACCGGAAGACCTCGTTCCAACGGGTCGGGGCGCATGCGCGCCCACCCGCCGGAGCCCCACGCGACGGCGTTTGATAGACATCCACCCATGCCTCTCATCCCCGAGGAGTCTCAGATTCACGAGAGTGCCCAGGGTCCCCGCGCGACCGCGGCCGCCGGCCGCCCCGTGCCGACCCCCCGACCCGTACCCGGCCCGCGTACCGCGGCCACGCCGCGTCCCGGGCGTCCTGTCCCCGGTCCCGCCCGGCCCGCGCCGCCGATGCCGCGCCCGCCGGTCGCCGACCCGCAGGCCGACGCCGCGGCGGAGAATCGTTTCGACCAGCGCGCCGAGCCGCAGATCCAGCTGATACCGGCGACCGTCGACGGAGCCGTCGACGCCGCTGAGGAAGCGGTGGACCTGCTGCTCGAAAGCGGCCGCGCCCCCGGCGACGTGCTGGTGCTGACCACCGGTGAGCAGCACCCGTGGGCGGCGCACGAGCTGTCCTTCGGCGAGGACGCCTACTGGGCGCAGGGAGACGCTCGCGAGGACGTCTTCTTCGCGGACGCCGCCACCGCGGCCCGTACCGCCGTCCGCCCCGTGGTGGTCGTCGCCGTCAACGGTGGCTCCGACGAGGCCGTCGCGGGCCGGCTGCCCGAGGCCATGGCCCGGGCCTCCGCCCTGCTGATCGTCTGCGGCGATTCGCAGCGGGTGGGCGCCGTGCTCGGCGCCGGCGTCTGACCGCACCCGTCCACTGTCCCGGCCGCTCTCGCGGCGGCCGGGCGGAGGGGCCCGGCCCGCTTTTCCCCGTCCGGTCGTGGTCCCGTACCGCGAGCCGGACGGTGCCCGGGACGGCGAGTGCTCGGTCGCCGGCATCCGACTGCCGGCCATCGGTGCCCGAGCGTCAGAGCGTCAGGGTCCGTCCCTCAGCGGGCGGCGGCCCGCCGCAGCGGCTCGGACGCCCCGCTCGCGATACGAGGCGACGGCAGCGACGGCAGATCGAACGCGGTGCTCACCCCGAGCGGCACCGGGGGCGAGTCGAGGTCCGGCCGACGGCCGCCCCGCCCTTCGCCGAGCACCTGCCAGCCCGCGCGGGTGAGCGTGATGTACGCCCCGCAGCGCAGCCCGTGAAGCGTGCAGGCGTCCCGCAGCCCCCACATCCAGGCGCCGTCCTCCTCGGTCCAGCGCTCGTCGCCCTCGCGGCAGTAGAGCAGCACCGCCGTCCGCACCGGAGTGCGACGCCGCAGATCGTGCGGGATCACCCGGCGCAGATGGGCGAGGAGCGCGTTGCGGAACTCCCAGCCGTCCGAGGGCGCGGACCGCGGGGTGAACGAGGCGCTGGCGGCGAGCCGCTCCTCGTGATCGAGTACGGCCACGACCGCCGTCGACGGCGTGGGCCGGTGGCGGGAGTGGAGCCCGGTGACGACTTCACGTGGATTGCGCAACAGCGGAATCCCGGCACCGGCCCATTCGGCCGGTTCGAGTGTCCGCGAGAGACGGCTGGCCGAACCGGACGGTGTGCCGGCCGGAGCGGCCCCGGACGGAATGAGTCCGAAGGTCACGATCCTCCCTTCGGATATGCGTCGCCCGCGCCTCGGGCGGGGACGGGTGAGGGCGCACCGCGGCACGGTCCGGCGGACCACTGACGAGCCGTGCGGGGTGGATTTCCGATTCTTCCTGGCGCGTGCGCGGGCGGCAACGAGCAATTGGCGCCGCCGACCGGAATGAACCGGTATGAGGTTCATATCCCTGCCCGATTCCCCCGGTTCACCCGTCCTTCACCCCTGGACGGCGAGCACCAGCGGAAACACCCCCTCCGCTCCCGCCCGGCGCAGCAGCCTCGCCGCCACCGCCAGCGTCCAGCCGCTGTCGGAAAGGTCGTCGACGAGGAGTACCGGGCCGCCTGCCGCGGTCAGGCGTTCCGCCAGGTCGGCGGGCACGACCAGCGTCCGCTGCAGCCCGACCACCCGCTGCGCGCTGTTCGTACGGGACAGCCTCAGGTCCGCCGCTTCCGGCGTGTACTCCACCGTGCCCAGGAACGGCATCCGCCCGATCTGTGCGATCCGGTGCCCGAGCGAGCCCACCAGCCGCGGCTTGCGGTGCGAGGCGACCGTCACCACACCGGCCGGCCGGGGCGCCGCGTCCGGAGCGCCCGAGGCCCAGCCGCCGGGCCCCTTCGCCCAGTCGGCGAGCACTCCCACCACCGCCTGCGCCACATCGTCCGGGACCTCCCCGTCCGGCGCGGTGTCCGCGAGCAGCGGCCGCAGCCGGTTGCCCCAGCCGATGTCCGACAGCCTGCCGAGCGCCCGGCCCGGGTACGACTGCTCGCCCGCCGGAATCCGGCCCTTCAGATCCACTCCCACCGCGGCGAGCCCGGTCGGCCACATCTTGCGCGGTTCGACCTCCACACCCGCCCGGCCCAGCTCGCCCCGGGCCGCGTCCAGCGAGCCGCCCGACACCTTCGCGTCGAACCGGACCCCGGCGCAGTTGTCGCAGCGACCGCACGGCGCCGCCTCCGTGTCGTCCAGCTGACGGCGCAGGAACTCCATCCGGCAGCCGTCCGACGCCGCGTACTCCCGCATGGCCTGCTGCTCGGCCTCCCGCTGCCGGGCCACCCACGCGTACCGCTCGGTGTCGTACACCCACGGGCGGCCCGTGCTCTCCCAGCCGCCCTTGACCCGCTTGACGGCCCCGTCCACGTCGAGGACCTTCAGCATCGTCTCGAGCCGGGTCCGGCGCAGTTCGACCAGCGGTTCGAGGGCGGGCAGCGACAGCGGCCGGCCGGCCGCCGCCAGCACGTCCAGCGTGCGCCGCACCTGCTCCTCCGGAGGGAAGGCCACCGAGGCGAAGTACTTCCAGATCGCCTCGTCCTCCTTGCCCGGCAGCAACAGCACCTCCGCGTGCTCCACGCCACGCCCGGCACGGCCCACCTGCTGGTAGTAGGCGATGGGGGAGGAAGGCGAACCGAGGTGCACCACGAAACCCAGGTCCGGCTTGTCGAAGCCCATGCCGAGCGCCGAGGTCGCCACCAGCGCCTTGACACGGTTGGCCAGCAGATCGTCCTCCGCCTGCTGGCGGTCGGCGTTCTCCGTCCGGCCCGTGTACGAGGCGACGGCGTACCCGCACTGGCGCAGATGGGCGGTGACCTCCTCCGCCGCGGCGACCGTCAGCGTGTAGATGATCCCGGAGCCCGGCAGCTCGTCGAGGTGGTCGGCCAGCCAGGCCAGCCGGTGCGCGGCGTCCGGCAGCCGCACCACGCCGAGGCTGAGACTCTCCCGGTCCAGCGGACCGCGCAGCACCAGCGCGTCCGTGCCGGCGCCCGTCCCCAGCTGCTCGGCGACATCGGCGGTCACCCGGGCGTTGGCCGTCGCCGTCGTGGCGAGCACCGGCACGCCGCCCGGCAGGTCCGCGAGCATGGTCCGCAGCCGCCGGTAATCGGGCCGGAAGTCGTGCCCCCAGTCGGAGATGCAGTGCGCCTCGTCGACCACGAGCAGCCCCGTCGCGGCGGCCAGCCGCGGCAGCACCTGGTCGCGGAAGTCGGGGTTGTTGAGACGCTCCGGCGAGACGAGCAGCACGTCGACCTCGCCCGCCGCCACCTCCTGCTGGACCGTGTCCCATTCCTCGGTGTTCGACGAGTTGATCGTGCGCGCGCGGATTCCCGCGCGGGCGGCCGCCTCCACCTGGTTGCGCATCAGCGCGAGCAGCGGGGAGACGATCACGGTGGGGCCGGCGCCGCGCTCGCGCAGCAGCGATGTCGCCACGAAGTACACCGCCGACTTGCCCCAGCCGGTCCGCTGGACGACCAGCGCCCGGCGTCCCTCCGCGACCAGGGCTTCGATGGCACGCCACTGGTCCTCGCGGAGTCTCGCCGTCCCCGTCGGGTCCGAGACGAGACGGGCGAGCACGGCGTCGGCGGCCGTGCGCAGGGCGGTGCGGTCCTCGGTGCGGTCTGCGTGGGTCATGCCCCCATGCAACCTGATGAGTACGACATTGCGCGAATGGGCCGCCGAG
This sequence comes from Streptomyces sp. NPDC046203, assembly GCF_040646255.1. Lineage (NCBI taxonomy): Bacteria > Bacillati > Actinomycetota > Actinomycetes > Kitasatosporales > Streptomycetaceae > Streptomyces > Streptomyces sp. NPDC046203. The sequence continues at coordinate 12,917 of NZ_JBEYZX010000002.1, forward strand.
CCTGTGGATAACGTTATCCACAGGGCTTTCGCGATCGACGCGCTTGCGGGACCGTCAGGGCCATGAGCAACATTCCACGCCAAACCGGTTCATCGCCCTCGCCGCAGCAGATCGTCCTGCGCGGTCCCGCCGAACTGGCGGACGCCCTGCCCTTCATCCTCGGCTTCCACCCCAGCGACTCGATCGTCCTCGTCGCGCTCCACGGCGAGCGCGCGCGCTTCGGCGGCCGGGTCAGAGTCGGCATCCCCTCCTCCCCGCGGGACTGGGCCGCTCTCGCCGGCTGCCTGGCCGAGTGCCTCGTCGAGGGCTCCGCACGACGTGGCGAGCGCCCCGACGCCGTCGTCGGCTTCCTCTGCCAGGAACCGGCCCGAGGCGAGACCGGCCGCCGGGCGATGGAGCGGCTGAGGCCCCTCGCCCAGAGCCTGCGCGTCGCCTGCGGCAGGCTCGACGTCCCCGTCCTCGAAGTCCTCTGCATCTCCGACGGCCTGTACTTCTCCTACTGCTGCCCCGACGCTTCCCCGTGCTGTCCGGCGGACGGCACACCCCTCGCCCTCGCCGGTACGTCGGTGATGGCGGCGTCCGCGGCCTACGCGGGAGTCCAGGTGCGCGGCACCCTCAAGGACATGGAGGCCCGGCTGAAGCCCCGCTGCCCGGGGGCCGAAGCGGCGGCCCAGCGCGCCGCCCTGAACGACGCGGCGGCCGTCATCGTGCCGAGGATCCTCGACGGACCGTCCGGCGTGCTCGCGCGGCAGGAGACGCGCGAGACCGCGATCGACCTCGTCCACCGGCTGGTCCGGCGGCTCTCCGAAGCGTCCGCGTCCGCGCCGGTGTCCGTGGACCCGGCGGCGGACACCGGCAGGGACGCCGGCGCGGGCAGGGGCGCCGGACTGTCCGGGCCCACCCGGGACGACGCCCGGGACGACGCGCTGATCAGCCCGGACGAGGCCGCCACTCTGATCCTCGCGCTCCAGGACCGCGAGACCCGCGACCGGGCGGCCGAGTGGATGGAAGGACCGGAAGCCGCCCCCGCCCTGCGGCTCTGGAGCGCGCTCTCGCGCCGCTGTGTCGCCCCGTACGAGGAATACGCGGCGGCGCCGCTGACCCTGGCCGGCTGGGTCGCGTGGTCCACCGGCGACGATCCCCTCGCCCGGGTCGCGCTCGGCCTCGCCATCGAGGCCGACTCGCACTACCTGTTCGCGCGGCTCCTGACCCAGGCGTGCAACGAGGGGCTGGACCCGGAGGCCCTGCGCGACTGTCTGCGGAGCGAGCGGTCCGCCCGGACCGCGGCCGGGCAGGACCGGGCGCCGGCACCGGCCGACGACTCCGACTCCGACGGCGAAGTGGTCGTCGACGCCGAGGACACCGGCGCCGACACCGACACCGACAACGGCCCCGCCGGTTCCGCCGACCGGGAGCGCGCGCGGCGGCGAGCCCTTCTGATCGCGCGGCGGAACGCGCGCAAGGCCGGACCGGGCAAGGCCCCCGGCGCCACCCGGCCGCCCCAGCGGGCCGACGCGGCCCCGAAGCCGCCGAAGAACCCGGCCGTGCGCCGGACCGGGCGCCGAGGCGCGAGGAACGGGGGATGACGACCGTGACCCGGCGGCCCGCCACGGCGTTCACTTGGATGGCGGTACCGCGGGAGCGGTGGCGCCGACCTGTGGCCGCCCCGGCGGGCCGCCGGGACCGCCCGTGCGGCCCCGGCCCCGGCCCTCGCCGAATCAGGCCGAGCCGCCCGGACCGCACAGAGAGCGCCGCACTCCCGCCATGGCCACCAGCCCCGCCCAGGCCCCCGGACCCTCCGTCGGGCGCCCGCCCCGTACCGGAAACCCACCCCCGGGACCGGGAAACGGGGCCGCCCGCCCCACCGACCTGCCCGCCACCCACGACACCCTCATCGGCGTCGCCCTGCCCGGTCTCGCCATCAGCCCCCGGCACGGCCAGCTCACCGGGAACGGCCTCGAAGGAGTCTTCCTCTCCGGACGCAGACTGCTCGCCCGCTGCGTCCTCCGGGTCGCCGGCCGCGCGCCCATACCTCTCCACAGCCGCGCGATCACGGCGGATCAGGCCGAGTTCCTCGGGGTCCTGCGGGCACCCGGGGACACCGGCCCCGATCCGGGGCTGGCCGTCGAGCGGGTCCGGTCGGCCGACGGGACGGAGCGGATCACGCTGCGCAGCTCCGCCTCCCGGCCGCTGCGGATCCCTGTGGAGATCACTCTGGGCACGGATCTCGCGGACCTGCGCGCGGTGGGGGCGGGGCGGCCCGGCCCCGAACTCGCCGCGGCCGTCCACGGCACCGGCCTGCGCTGGACGGCCGGCGACGGAGCCGCCGTCGCCGTCCTGGCGGACCCTCCGCCCCGTGAGGCCCTCGCCACGGCCGGACTGCTCCGCTGGGAAATCGAGCTGGCCCCCGGAGCCGGCTTCGTCCTCACCCTCCGGCTCCGCGCCGACCGGACCCCGCACCACTCCGGTCAGGGCTCCGGCGGTCAGGGCCCCGGCCCCGGTGCGGGTGCCGGGTTCGGGCCCGGTACCGGCGGGCGCGTCGGCGGACACGTCCTCGCCGACGCCGTCGCCGAGGGCGACGACGCCCGGCTCGGTCTGTTGTTGCGGGCCTCCGTCGCCGACCTGCGGGCCCTGCTCCAGCGCGACCCGGCACATCCCGCCGACGTCCATCTGGCCGCCGGGGTGCCCTGGCGCTGCGGCCCCGTCACCGCCGAAGCCCTCTGGGCCGCCCGGATGGCCCTCCCGCTCGGCACCCGGCTCGCCGCCACCACGCTGCGCGCCGTGGCCCGCTCCCAATGCGGCGGTACGGGGCCGGAGTCGGGGCGGATGCGCGGTCCGCTCCGCGACGCGGGACCCCATCTGCCGCCCCGCTGCACCGGCGTCGAGGCCACCCTCGCCTTCCCCGCCGTCCTCGCCGAGGCCCGCCGCTGGGGACTGGCCGACCAGGACCTCGCGGAACTGCTGCCCGTCGCGGAACGCTGCCTCGGCTGGCTGCGCGGCGCCCTCGACGGGCACGGCTTCGTACCGGACCCGTGGCCCACCGGACCGGCGCGGGCCGAGACCCAGGCCCACGCGCACCGGGCGGCCCTGCTCGGCGCCGATCTGCTGGACGCCTGCGGACGGCCCGGCGGCGACGCGTGGCGGGAGTGGGCGTGGGCGCTGCGCGAGCGGTTCCGGGCCCGGTTCTGGCTCGACGATCCGTCCGGTGGCCGGCCCGTGCTCGCACTGACGGTCGACGGCCGTCCGCTGTGCCAACTCGGGGGCTGGGCCGCGCATCTGCTGGACACCGGACTCGCCGAGGAGGGCTGGCACGCTCCCGGGCTCCTCGACCGGGCCCGCATCGAGCGGCTCGCCCACCTGCTGGTGACCCCTGCGCTCGACTCCGGCTGGGGACTGCGCGGCCTCGGGGCGAAGGAACAGGGGCACAATCCGTTCGGACACCGTTCCGGGGCCGTGCGGGTGCACGAGACCGCCGTCGCCGTCGCCGGGCTGGCGGCGGCGGGGCACGAGAGCGAGGCCGTCGGGCTGCTGCGCGGGCTGCTCGACGCCGCGGACGCCTTCGACCACCGCCTTCCCGAGATGTTCGCGGGGCATCGACGGACGCCCGGCGTCGCGCCGGTCGCGCACCCGGCGGCCTGCCGGCCCGCCGCGGTCGCCGCCGCGGCCGGAGTGCACCTGGTGACCACCCTGGTCGGCGTGTGCCCCGACGTACCCGGCCGCACGGTGGCTCTGCATCCGCTGCGTTCGGCGCCGTTCGGCGAGGTCCGGCTGTCCGGACTCGTCGTCGCGGGCGAGCCGTTCGCGGCCCGATCCGGCCGCTTCGGTCTCGGCATGGTGGAGGAGGCCGCGTCCGGTCTTCAGCTGGGAGTCTGACGGGCCGCCGCCTGCTTGGTGCGACCGGACGCTCGGCACCACAGGGGAGGCCGGCCTGACGGCAGGCCACTCGGCGGAGGGAGGCGCGGGCCGGGCGGACTCCCAGGGGACGTGCACGTGAAGACGGTGGCCCTGGTCGCGGTGGGGGCGGCAACCGGCCGAGGGTCCGGCAGCTTTCCCGAGGGTCGCGGTGTGGATGGGCCGGCGCGATGCGCCGTACGTCCTTCGAGGTGTGGGCCGAGGCGGATGATCTGCCGCAGGCACTCTCCTCGGGGTCCCGCGCGGGCGAGGCGCAGGCCCCTGGTCCGCACCCAGACTTTCCCGGGGCCGCGCAGGTCGGCGATGCCGAGACGGGGGTCGCCCCGGACCGGACCGGCCCGTCCGACTGTGCCTCGACGAGTGGGCCGTGGCACATGGTGGCCGGGCGGCCGGGTGCGGTGGCTGCCGGACGTGCCTCGCCGAGCGGGGAAATCTCGCGCGGAGAGCCGCAGTTCAGATGATGGATCCCATGAGGAGCCTTGGGAAGGGGCGAGGGGGCTGCCCGCGGGGGACGGTGGAGAGGGCCCTCGTGACGTACCGGACGGTGGGTACCGCTGGTGCACGGCGAGTCCCCGCACCGCGGCGAGACCACGTGCGCGGAACAGAGCACCGCCCTGCCCGCCCTCTCGGGCGAGGTTCTTTCCGACCGGCTGTCGCGACCGGCCACCGGGGGCGTGATCGAACGCCACCGCACTGTCGGCCGGTGACGCGCGGCATGAGCAATGGGGCACCGGGTGGCGGGTCGGCTGGGAAGGCGGACAAAAGTGGTGGAGTCGGCGAGGGAGGCGAGGAGGGGCCGGAACGGAAGGGTGGGATCCATCGACTCGCGTGTTTATCGTCAGGGAGACGACTATGATCGCGGCATGCCTCCCTACGACCCGTCGGCCTTCCCGTCCTTCGCTGTCACCGTCGATCTGGTCGTGCTCACCGTGCGGCGCCATGCCCTGTGCGCCCTCGTCGTGAAACGCGGGGAGCCTCCGTTCCAGGGGGCCTGGGCGCTGCCGGGCGGATTCGTCCGGGACGGCGAGGACCTCGACGGTGCCGCCGCGCGCGAGCTGGTCGAGGAGACCGGGCTCTGCGTCCACGACCCGGGAGCGCCGATGCCCGTGCCCGGGAACGGAGCGCACCTGGAGCAACTGGCGACGTACGGCGCGCCGGACCGCGACCCGCGGATGCGGGTGGTCAGCGTGGCCCACCTCGCACTCGCCCCGGACCTGCCCGCGCCGCGCCCGGGCGGCGACGCGGACAGCGCGCGCTGGGCCCCGGTCGGGGAACTGCTCGGCCCGGACGGCGGCGCGGCGGATCCGGGGGACCGGAAGGACGAGGAACCCGCGCCGCTCGCCTTCGACCACACCCGGATCCTGTCCGATGGCGTGGAGCGCGCTCGTTCGAAAATCGAATACTCGTCGCTGGCCACGGCCTTCTGCCCGCCCGAGTTCACGGTCGGCGAACTGCGCCGGGTCTACGAGGCGGTGTGGGGCGTGACGCTGGATCCGCGCAACTTCCACCGGAAGGTGACCGGTACGCCTGGCTTCCTCGTGCCGGCCGGTGGCACCACGACCCGTCAGGGCGGCCGTCCCGCCCAGCTGTTCCGCGCCGGCGGTGCCACCCTGCTGAACCCGCCGATGCTGCGCCCGGAGGTCTAGAAACCGTCTTTCCGGATCCTGCCGGGCTCGCCGGGCCCCGGCCCTGATCCGCCGGACACACCCAGGCGGGGACCCGGGGCGACCCGAGGTGCGCACGCTGCACCAAAAGTCCGAAATGTAACGCTATCTTGCTGGGAAACCGCCCTGCCGCGGAGCGGTCTCACCTACCCGCGAGAGAAGCGATGCTCCAGGCCATCGGACTCACCAGCACCCCCCGCCGGGACCTTCCGCCCGCCGTGGACAATCTCACCTTCGAGGCCCGGCCCGGCACCGTCACCGCCCTGCTCGGGCCCGCCGGCGCCGGCAAGACCACCGCCCTGCGCCTCATGCTCCAGCTCGAACCGGGCCGGGGCATCACCTACTTCAGGGGCCGCACGCTGCACCGCGTCGCCCACCCCGCCCGCGAGGTCGGCGTCCTGTTCGGCGACGTTCCCGGTCACCCCTCCCGCGCCGTGCGCAGTCAGCTGCGCATGCTCTGCGCCGCCGCCGGAGTGCCCGGTTCACGCGCCGACGACATGCTCGGGCTCGTCGGTCTCACCGGCGCCCGTGATCGGCGCATCGGCACCCTGCCGCTCGTCATGGACCGCCGACTGGGCCTCGCCTGCGCACTGTTGGGCGACCCGCACACCCTGCTCCTCGACGAGCCGGGCGCCCGGCTCTCCGTACGCGAGAGCGCCTGGCTGTACGAACTCTTGCACGCCCACGCGGACGAGGGCGGCACCGTCCTCTACACCACCGCGGATCCCAAGGATGCCGCCCGGAACGCCGACCGGGTCGTCACGCTCGACCAGGGGCGACTCGTCGCCGACCAGGAGGCCGTCGACTTCGCCCGTACCCGGCTGCGTCCGCGGGTCGCCGTCCGTACGCCCTACGCGACCCGGCTGGCCGCCGTGCTCTCCCAGGAATCCCGGGCGGCCCGCCGCCCGGTGGAAGTGGTCGCGGAAGGCGGCAACCACCTTTCCGTCTACGGGAGCGACTGCGCCACCGTCGGCGAGAGTGCCTTCCGGAACGGTCTGCTCTTGCACCGGCTCGCCGACGAGACGGGCGACGCCGGTGACTCGGTCGTCCCCCGGCAGGCGCCCGCACCCTCCTCCTCCGCGCCTCAGCTCCAGCCTCACCCTCCAGCCGTGCCGGTGCTCGCACCCGTGCCCGTGCTCGCTCCCGCGCGCAAGGCCCCGTGGGGCGCCGTACCGCCCGTCGAGGAGCCCGGCACTGACGCCAGCGCCGGCACCGCCTCTGACCCTGACCCCGGCCCCGGCGTCGATGCCCACAACGATGCCGGGGCGATCGCCGACGATCCCTCGGGCGCACCGGGAGTAGTCGATGGGGACCACCCTCGGTCGAACACGGAACTCAAAGGCGCGCCGATCCCGAGCCCCGCCCAGGACCCCGGTGGCACCCCGGCCGTCGATCCCGAGGACACGCCGACCCGGGACCCCGAGAGCGCACCGACCCCAAGCCTCGCCCCGGAATCCGCAGACGCCCCGGCCCCGGCCCCGGTCCCACCCGCCGGCAACGCACCGCCCCCGGAGCCCGAAAACGTCCCGCCCCTGAAACCCGAGAGCGTCCCGGCAGCCTCCGTGATCCGCGCGCCCCGGCGTTCCCCGTTGTGGCCCGTGCGCTACGAGATCCGCCGTCTCCTCGGGGTGCCCTCCACGCCGCTGGTGGTGCTGGGCGTCCTGTTCGTCTCCCTCGCGCTCTCCGTGCTGCTCGCGCGCAACGGGCGCACCCCGCTGCCCGCGGTGCTGGCCGGCTGGCCCGTCCTCTCGCCGCTGCCCCCGGCGGCCCTCGGGGCCGGGCTCGTCGGCGCCTTCTCCTTCGGGGAGGAGTACCGCTACCCGGCGCTCACGACCGGGCGCGGCGCCGTACCGCGCCGGCTCGGGCTGCTGCTCGCGAAGCTGGCCGTCACGGCCGCGATCGCCGCGCTCCTCGCCGTCCTGGTCGTCGTCGCCGACCGGGAGGCGCTGCGGTTCGTCTACGGCGGTCAATTGGTCCCCGTGCCGCACAACTGGCCCGCACTGTCCGCGAATTGGTTCGGCCTGATGATCGGCTGCGGATGGGCGGGGCTGCTGGGAGCGGGGGTGTTCCGGGCGGCGGCCGCCGGAGTCGCCGCGGTCCTCGCCGTACCGGTGGCCTTCGCGCCGCCACTGCACCACGTGCTCGCCGCCGGCCCCGGGCGATCCGTCGCGGGACTGCCGGCCAGGCTGCGCGCGCTGATGAGCGTCGAGTGGTCGTCGGCGGCGGACCGCTGGGTGATGGCGGTCCTCAAGGTGGTCGGCCAACCCGTGGGGGTGGCCATGGCGCTGACCTTGACGGTTCTCCTCTGCGCCTATGTGCTCACCGGTCTTCGCAGCAAGGCGCGTTGGTGACCGCATTCGGATCGAGAAGTTCCGTCCGGGCGGCAACTCCCTTGGAAAATGCACCTTATGTCGCAATAATCGTCAATTGTGTAGGGGGCGCCGATCACCCTTTCGTGTGCTTTTCACCAAAGACCTCAAGGGGCGCGGAAGCCACGCCGACAAAGGATGCGTGAGTACCCTTGCGCACACGATGATGACCGCCGCCCGCTCCGTCGAGTCCGGCCTCGGCGCCCCGGGCGATCTCGACCGCTACTCCTACTCCGAGACCTCCGGGCCGGACCGAGTGGCCCCGCCCGCATGGGAAGGGGTGGACGAGCTCGGCCGGGCCGGCCGCAGGGCCGCGGGCAGCCGCGGCCGCGGACTGCACGGCCAGCTTGTCCAGCAGCTCGGACAGATGATCGTCTCCGGCGACCTCGGCGCCGACCGCCCACTCGTCCCCGAGGAGATCGGCCAGCGTTTCGAGGTCTCGCGCACCGTCGTCCGCGAGTCGCTGCGCGTGCTGGAGGCCAAGGGCCTGGTCAGCGCCCGGCCCAACGTCGGCACCCGGGTCCGCCCGGTCAGCGACTGGAATCTGCTCGACCCCGACATCATCGAGTGGCGGGCCTTCGGTCCACAGCGCGACGACCAGCGCCGCGAGCTGAACGAGCTGCGCTGGACCATCGAGCCGCTCGCCGCCCGGCTCGCCGCCGGACACGGTCGGGAGGACGTCCAGCAGCGGCTGTCCGACATGGTCGAGATCATGGGGCACGCCTACGCACAGGGTGACGCCATCACCTTCTCGCGGGCCGACGCCGAGTTCCACGCGCTCCTCATCCAGCTCGCGGGCAATCGCATGCTGGAGCACCTCTCCGGCATCGTCGCCGCCGCCCTCCAGGTCTCCGGCGCCCCCGCCGCGGGATGCGACCGCCTCAGCGAGAGCTGCCTCGGCCACCACGCCCGGATCGTCGACGCGCTCGCCGCGGGTGACGCGAACGCCGCGGAGGCGGCCATGCGGCAGCTGCTGATCGGGCACCCCGAGCCCGTCGTGCCGGGGCCCCGTGAGCAGCACTGACCGCGCACCGCGGCCGGCCGCACCGTGACGCCCGCCCCGCGCGCCGCCCGAGCGGGCGGCACCCGGGGGCGGGCGACCACCCCCGGGAGTGCCGGGCCCCGGCGCGCCGGGCCCATCCGGCACACCCGGCGCGTCCGGCACCCTTGAGGTGACCCCGTGCATACCGCGACCGCCATGCCGCCCGGCGCACCCGACGCGCGTACGCCGCGCCCGGAGCACCGGCGCGTGGCCGATGCGGCGACCGGTGCGGCGACCGGGGTGTGCGGCGGCCCCACGGCGGCCCGCGCGCCGGAGCCCGGCGGAGTCCGGCGGAGGCGTTCATCGGGCCCCGTGTCCGTACGCGCGTCCGGGCGGGGTAGGTGCGTTCCTGTCGCTTCCTGACGGATTCGCCGTAAATGAGGTGTGACTCGGGCCACGTGGATTGGGCGTAACGCTCCCGGCGGCCGAGCGATGACCTAAGAGGTGACAGCCGAGGAAGGAATACAGCAGCCGCTCAGGGCGCTGTGCAGTTCCCCGGCCTAGCCCGCGCCGTCGGCTCATTCCCTGCCGCCGGTCGTCGGCTCCAGCCTGATCCAGGGCGGGGCCGGAAGCCGTTTCCATCGTTCCGAGAGGTTGTTCGTGTCGGCCAGCACATCCCGTACGCTCCCGCCGGAGATCGCCGAGTCCGCATCTGTGATGGCGCTCATCGAGCGGGGAAAGGCTGATGGGCAGATCGCCGGAGATGACGTGCGGCGGGCCTTCGAGGCCGACCAGATTCCGCCGACTCAGTGGAAGAACGTTCTGCGCAGCCTGAATCAGATCCTCGAGGAAGAGGGTGTGACGCTGATGGTCAGTGCGGCGGAGTCGCCGAAGCGCACCCGTAAGAGCGTCGCTGCCAAGAGCCCGGCCAAGCGCACCGCCACCAAGACCGTCACCGCCCGGACGACCGTGACGAAGACCGTCACGTCCACCGGCGCGGCCTCGGCGGCCGAAGGTGCCGACGCCGACGAGACCGGATCCCCGGTCAAGAAGGCCGCGGCCAAGAAGACCGTCGCCAAGAAGGCGACCGCGAAGAAGACCGCCGCCAAGAAGACGGCGGCGAAGAAGTCCAAGAAGGACGACGACGAACTCCTCGAGGGCGAGGAGCTGCTCGAGGACGTCGCGTCCGGCAAGGACGAAGAAGAGACCGAGGGCGAGAACAAGGGCTTCGTCCTGTCCGACGAGGACGAGGACGACGCGCCGGCCCAGCAGGTCGCCGTCGCCGGTGCGACCGCCGACCCGGTCAAGGACTACCTCAAGCAGATCGGCAAGGTCCCGCTGCTCAACGCCGAGCAGGAGGTCGAGCTCGCCAAGCGCATCGAGGCCGGTCTGTTCGCCGAGGACAAGCTGGCGAACTCGGACAAGATCGCTCCGAAGCTCAAGCGCGAGCTGGAGATCATCGCCGAGGACGGCCGCCGCGCCAAGAACCACCTCCTCGAGGCCAACCTCCGTCTCGTCGTCTCGCTGGCCAAGCGCTACACCGGCCGCGGCATGCTCTTCCTGGACCTGATCCAGGAGGGCAACCTCGGTCTGATCCGCGCCGTCGAGAAGTTCGACTACACCAAGGGCTACAAGTTCTCCACGTACGCCACCTGGTGGATCCGTCAGGCGATCACCCGCGCCATGGCGGACCAGGCCCGCACCATCCGTATCCCGGTGCACATGGTCGAGGTCATCAACAAGCTCGCCCGTGTGCAGCGCCAGATGCTCCAGGACCTGGGCCGCGAGCCCACCCCGGAGGAGCTGGCCAAGGAACTCGACATGACCCCGGAGAAGGTCATCGAGGTCCAGAAGTACGGCCGTGAGCCGATCTCGCTGCACACCCCGCTGGGCGAGGACGGCGACAGCGAGTTCGGTGACCTCATCGAGGACTCCGAGGCCGTCGTCCCGGCCGACGCGGTCAGCTTCACGCTCCTCCAGGAGCAGCTGCACTCCGTCCTCGACACGCTGTCCGAGCGTGAGGCGGGCGTCGTCTCCATGCGCTTCGGTCTCACCGACGGTCAGCCGAAGACCCTCGACGAGATCGGCAAGGTCTACGGCGTGACGCGCGAGCGCATCCGGCAGATCGAGTCGAAGACGATGTCGAAGCTGCGCCACCCGTCGCGCTCGCAGGTGCTGCGGGACTACCTCGACTGATCCGTACGCGTACGGACTGTCGGGCCCGGGTCGTCGGACCCGGACCGGCACACGAAGGGCTCGGTTCCCCGTCAGGGGAGCCGGGCCCTTCGGCGTAGGCGCGGGTGCGCGGGCGGTGCGACTGCACGACGCTGGGTAGAAGGTCGTCAACGGAGAGTCAGGAGACTTCATGCGTCGTCCTCTTGCCCGCGCCCTGACCGGCGCCCTGGGTCTGTTCGCCGCCGTCGCGGTGCCGCTCGCCGCACCGGCCCCCGCGTCCGCCGGCGGTGTCGTGGTCGGCGGCCGGCCCGCCCGGACCGCGGACGCGCCCTGGGTGGTGGCCCTGTCCAGCCGCGCCCGCTTCGGGAGAATGCGGGCGGGACAGTTCTGCGGAGGGGTGATCATCGCCCCCACCAAGGTGCTCACGGCCGCCCACTGCCTGGGGCGCGAGGTGCTGGGCGGCGAGCCCGGGGAACTGCCCGACTTCAAGGTGATCGCGGGGCGCACGAAACTGCGCGGCGACGGCGGGCAGGAGGTCCGGGTCGCCAGGACCTGGGTCGATCCGGAGTACGACCCCTCGGCGGGGTCGGACGATCTGGCCGTCCTGACGCTGGCGAAGGCGCTGCCGTCGTCGTACGCCATCGACGTGGCCGCCGTGGACGATCCGGCGCTGGAGCCGGGGACGCCGGCGGACGTGTACGGCTGGGGCGACACGACCGGGGGCGGCGCCTACGCGCCGTCGTTGCGCTCGGCACGCGTACGGGTACTGTCCGACGCCACCTGCGAGAAGGCGTATCCACGCAGTCTGGGGGTGGAGTACCGGCGCGACACGATGCTGTGCGCGGGCGACCTGCGCGGAGGCAGGGACGCGTGCCAGGGGGACAGCGGGGGCCCGCTCGTGGCGCGCGGGCGGCTGATCGGGCTGGTGTCGTGGGGGAGCGGCTGCGGTGAGGCGGGAAGCCCCGGCGTCTACACCCGGGTCCCCGCGGTGCTGCACCGGCGCTCCTGACCGCCGTACGGCGGCCTTCCGGCCTGTACGGCACCGGGACGGCGGCTCGCGGGTGCGCCGCGCCGCCCGACCGGTGCCCCCGTGCCGACCCGACGCCCTGTGCCGGTGATTCCGCGCCCATGACCTCGCGTCAGGGCGCGGTCACGGTACGAGAACGGGCGCCCACCCGCACGCGTACGCGTGGTCGGGTGGCCGCCCGTCGTCGCCGGCCTCAGTGACCGGCTGCCGGCTCGTCGTACAGCGAGGCGTCAGCGCTCGTCTTCCGCGGCGTGGTTCGGAACGGCACTGAGCCGGTCCGTCTCGTCCTGTATCTCTGCGGCGATCTTCTTCAGTTCCGGCTCGAACTTGCGTCCGTGGTGAGCGCAGAAGAGCAGGTCACCGCCGCTCGTCAGGACGACGCGCACGTACGCCTGGGCGCCGCAGCGGTCGCATCGGTCAGCGGCCGTCAGGGGGGTCGCGGGGGTCAGAACAGTAGTCACGTCGCCTCTTCTCTAGCTCGACGAGCTGTCGTACCAGGGTCAACATCCAACCAGGCCGAAAACGTTCCCGCTCGTGGCTTTTCCTTGAAAAATTTTCCAAGGTGGCTGTTTGCTGCCGGTTGGCGGCGAATGAGCCGTATTGCTTCGCTCTACGGGTTTTCGCGTTGCTGTGTGTGGTTGTGCCCTCCCGGCGGGTTGCCGGTTGTTCATGAGGACGTGCCCGGAGCCTAAATGGTTCATGCCTGGAAGGGAACGTGATGTTTCCGTCACCCCATCGAGGGATCGAACACTCATGCGACTCTGGACTAGCATGAGGAATCAGGAGGGTGGCGTGACAACGGCCCTACCAGGCATCGGTACCCTCTGACCGGTAACCGAAGACGGGCCTTACCCCACCGGGCCAGATTTCAAATTCAGCGAGGAGCGAACCGCGTGACCGCCGATACGTCCGTGCCGTCCAGTGCGCTGCTGACCGCAGACCGTGACGGTTCCAACTACACCGCGCGGCACCTGCTCGTCCTCGAGGGGCTCGAAGCCGTCCGTAAACGCCCCGGTATGTACATCGGGTCCACCGACAGCCGTGGACTGATGCACTGCCTCTGGGAGATCATCGACAATTCGGTCGACGAAGCCCTCGGTGGCTACTGCGACCACATCGACGTCGTCCTCCACGACGACGGCTCCGTCGAGGTCCGGGACAACGGCCGGGGCATCCCGGTCGACGTCGAGCCCAAGACCGGTCTGTCCGGCGTCGAGGTCGTCATGACCAAGCTGCACGCCGGCGGCAAGTTCGGCGGCGGCTCCTACGCCGCCTCCGGCGGTCTGCACGGTGTCGGCGCCTCCGTGGTCAACGCGCTCTCCGCCCGGCTCGACGTCGAGGTCGACCGCGACGGCGCCACGCACGCGCTCAGCTTCCGCCGCGGCGTCCCCGGCATCTTCACCGAGTCCGGCGCGGACAGCCCGTTCGACCCGTCCGGCGGCCTCCTCAAGGGCAAGCGCGTCCCCAAGACCCGCACCGGCACCCGGGTCCGCTACTGGGCCGACCGCCAGATCTTCCTCAAGGACGCCAAGCTCTCCCTGGAGACGCTGCACCAGCGGGCCCGCCAGACCGCGTTCCTCGTCCCCGGTCTCACCATCGTCGTCCGCGACGAGCGCGACCTGGACGGCGTGGGCAAGAGCGAGGAGACCTTCCGCTTCGACGGCGGCATCAGCGAGTTCTGCGAGTTCCTCGCCCAGGACAAGGCCGTCTGCGACGTGCTGCGCCTCACCGGGCAGGGCACCTTCAAGGAGACCGTCCCGGTCCTCGACGACCGAGGCCACATGACCCCCACCGAGGTCACCCGCGAACTCGGCGTCGACGTCGCCCTGCGCTGGGGCACCGGCTACGACTCGACGGTGAAGTCCTTCGTCAACATCATCGCCACCCCCAAGGGCGGTACGCACGTCTCCGGCTTCGAGCAGGCGATCGCCAAGACCGTCAACGAGGTGCTGCGCTCCGCCAAGATGCTGCGCGTCGCCGAGGACGACATCGTCAAGGACGACGCCCTGGAGGGCCTCACCGCGGTCGTCACGGTCCGGCTCGCCGAGCCGCAGTTCGAGGGGCAGACCAAGGAGGTGCTCGGCACCTCCGCGGCCCGCCGGATCGTCGCCAACGTGGTCGCCAGGGAACTCAAGGCATTCCTGACCTCCACCAAGCGCGACGCCAAGGCACAGGCCCGCGCGGTCCTGGAGAAGGCCGTCGCCGCCGCCCGTACGCGCATCGCGGCCCGTCAGCACAAGGAGGCGCAGCGCCGGAAGACGGCCCTGGAATCCTCCTCGCTGCCCGCCAAGCTCGCCGACTGCCGCAGCGACGACGTCGAGCGCAGCGAACTCTTCATCGTCGAGGGAGACTCCGCGCTCGGCACCGCCAAGCTCGCCCGCAACAGCGAGTTCCAGGCGCTGCTCCCGATCCGCGGCAAGATCCTCAACGTCCAGAAGTCCTCGGTCTCGGACATGCTGAAGAACGCCGAGTGCGGAGCGATCATCCAGGTCATAGGAGCGGGCTCGGGCCGCACCTTCGACATCGACGCGGCCCGCTACGGGAAGGTCATCATGATGACCGACGCCGACGTCGACGGCTCCCACATCCGCACCCTGCTGCTGACCCTGTTCCAGCGCTACATGCGGCCCATGGTCGAGCAGGGGCGCGTCTTCGCCGCCGTGCCGCCGCTGCACCGCATCGAGCTGGTCCAGCCCAAGAAGGGCCAGGACAAGTACGTGTACACGTACTCGGACAACGAGCTGCGGCAGACCCTGCTGGAGTTCCAGCGCAAGGGGGTCCGCTACAAGGACTCCATCCAGCGCTACAAGGGCCTCGGCGAGATGGACGCCGACCAGCTGGCGGAGACCACCATGGACCCCCGCCACCGCACCCTGCGCCGGATCAACATCGGCGACCTGGAAGCGGCCGAGACGGTCTTCGACCTCCTCATGGGCAACGACGTGGCCCCCCGCAAGGAGTTCATCACCAGCTCCGCGGCGACCCTCGACCGCTCCCGCATCGACGCCTGACGCCCGCCCCTTCGGCGTACGGCACCACCCCGCGGCACGACCCGCTCCGAGGCCCCCGGCATCCGACTGCCGGGGGCCTCGGGCGTGTCTCCCCGCGATCCCTCCCATGTCCCTCTCCCGTGTCTCCTCCGATACGACTGTCGGACGGCACCGGTCAGGCGCAAGGGCGCCTTGATCACCTAATGGTGTGAAGAATCCAGGAGAAGCGTCCAGGATGCGCCCGCTCTGTCCATCCTTGGGCACGCGGCCCAAAGGGTTCGCTGACCAAGGAGAGTTCACCGGTGGAGAAGCAGGACGGGCGCGACGCCGCGACGGTGCGGATCGACGACCCCTGGTACGACGCGCTGGCCGCCCCATGGGGCGAGCCGGACGGGAAAACCCCCGACAGCGAGGGACACGGCGGCGACGGATACGGAGCCGCGGCGTTCGCCGGCCGGGCCCACGACGACACGGAGCACGACGGAATCGGGGCCGGTGTCCTGGACCCGTCCGGCAGGGTCCCGCGCCAGCGGGTGCACAGCACGGCGGACATCTACCTGGAGGTCCAACGCAGTCCCGCCTTCCAGGAAGTACGCAGCCGGTACCGCCGGTTCGTCTTCCCCGCCACCGTGGCCTTCCTCCTCTGGTACCTGGCGTACGTGATCGCCGCGACCGCCGCCCCCGGTGTCATGGCCCACCCCGTGGCCGGAGCGGTCAACGTCGCGATGCTCGCCGGACTCGGTCAGTTCGCCTCCACCTTCCTGCTCACCTGGGCGTACGTCCGCAACGCCCGGCGGCGCCGGGACCAGGCCGCCCTCGAACTGCGCTGGGACACCCAGCAGATGACCCGGGGGGCGCGGTCATGACCGGAGACCAGATCACCGGTGACCACCAGGCCCTGGCACTGGTGCTGTTCAGCGTCTTCATCGTGGTCACCCTCGCCATCACCACCTGGGCGGGCCGCAACCGGCAGGGCTCCGCCGAGGAGTTCTACGCCGGCGGGCGCCTCTTCTCGCCCATGGAGAACGGCTTCGCCATCGCCGGCGACTACATGTCCGCCGCCTCCTTCCTCGGCATCTCCGGTCTGATCGCCCTGTTCGGCTACGACGGCATGCTGTACTCCGTCGGCTTCCTCGTCGCCTGGCTGGTCGTCCTGCTGCTGGTCGCCGAACTCGTGCGCAACTGCGGCCGCTTCACCCTCGCCGACGTCGTGGCCTCCCGGATGGCCGAGCGTCCCGTCCGTATCGCCGTCGGCTCCTCCTCGGTCACCGTGTCGGTGCTCTACCTCGTCGCCCAGATGGTCGGCGCCGGCAGCCTGGTCGCCCTGCTCCTCGGCGGCACCAGCGGCGCCGCCCGCTCCTGGACCGTGATCGGGGTCGGCGCGCTCATGGTCGTCTACGTGTCGCTCGGCGGCATGCGGGCCACCACCTGGATCCAGATCGTCAAGGCCGTCCTGCTGATGCTCGGCACGATCGCCCTCACCGTGCTCGTCCTGATCCGGTTCCACGGCAACTTCAACGAGCTGCTCGCCGTCGCGGCCGAACGCAGCGGCCACGGCGAGGACTTCCTCGGCCCCGGTCTGCTCTACGGCCGGGACTGGACCGCCCGCCTCGACTTCGTCAGCCTCGGTGTCGCCCTCGTCCTCGGCACCGCCGGACTCCCGCACATCCTGTCCCGGTTCTACACGGTGCCCACCGCCAAGGCCGCCCGCCACTCCGTCGTCTGGTCCATCGGCCTCATCGGCGGCTTCTACCTGATGACGATCGTGCTCGGCTTCGGTGCCGCGGCCGTGGTCGGCCCCGACACCGTCCACGCCTCCAACGCGGCCGGCAACACCGCCGTACCGCTGCTCGCCCTCGACCTCGGCGGCGGCCCCGGCTCCACCGGGGGCACCATCCTCTTCGCCGTCGTCGCGGCCGTCGCCATCGCCACCATCCTGGCCGTGGTCGCCGGCATCACCCTCGCCTCCTCCGCGTCGGTCGCCCACGACCTCTACGCCACGCTGCGCCGCCCGAACGCCAAGCAGTACAGCGAGGTGACCATCGCCCGGCTGGCCGCCGCCGGCATCGGCGTCGCCGCGATCGGCCTCGGCCTCCTGGCCAGCGATCTCAACGTGGCCTTCCTCGTCGGCCTGGCCTTCGCCGTGGCCGCCTCGGCCAACCTGCCCGTGGTGCTCTACTCGCTGTTCTGGCGGCGGTTCAACACCCGGGGCGCGGTCTGGTCGGTGTACGGCGGACTCCTCCCCGCTGTCCTGCTCGTCGTGGTCTCGCCGGTCGTCTCCGGCAGCCCCGAATCGCTCTTCCCCGGCGTGGACTTCGCCTACTTCCCGCTGGAGAACCCGGGTCTGGTCTCCATCCCGCTCGGCTTCCTCGCGGGCTGGTTCGGCACCGTCACCTCGTCCGAGCCGGCGGACGAGGCCAAGCACGCCGAGACCGAGGTCCGGGCGCTCACCGGCGCCGGGGCCGTCTGATCCACCCCTCCCCGGGCCGTGTCCGGGAACACATCGCCGAGCGAGTCACCGGTCGACACCGGTCCGCTCGGCGATGTGCCGTATCCGGAGCCGTATCCGGGGTCAGGGCCAGGGCCGGGCCAGGGGAAGGGGAGGGGAGGGCGCCGGGGGAGCATCGGGCCTGGTCACAGGGCGAGCGGGCGGCCGGGCCGTGCGGCGTGCCTATCCTTGGGGCTTCGCGGTCGCGGGCACCGACCGTGGCACCACCCGTAAGCACCCATGGCCCGGAGGCACCACCCTTGACCACCCAGCCGATCCCCGTCGTCGTCCTGGCCGGGTTTCTCGGGGCGGGGAAGACCACCCTGCTCAACCATCTGCTGCGCGGTGCGCGCGGCACACGGATCGGGGTCATGGTCAACGACTTCGGCGACATCGGCATCGACGCCATGACCGTCGCCGGGCAGGTCGGATCCACGGTCTCGCTCGGCAACGGCTGTCTGTGCTGCGCCGTGGACGCGAGCGAGCTCGACACCTACCTGGAGGTCCTCACCCGTCCCGAGCTGCGCCTGGACGTGATCGTGATCGAGGCCAGCGGGCTCGCCGAGCCGCAGGAACTCGTCCGGATGGTGCTGGCCAGCGACAACGCGCGCGCCGTCTACGGCGGGCTGGTCGAGGTCGTCGACGCCGCCGAGTTCGCCGCGACCCGCGCCCGCCACCCGGAGACCGACCGCCATCTGGCCGTCGCCGACCTCGTCGTCGTCAACAAGTCCGACCGGCTCGCACCGGCGGAACTGGCCGCCGTACGGGAGACGGTCACCGGGCTCGCGACGCGGGCGGCGATCGTCGAGACGGCGCACGGGCGGATCGACCCGGAGCTGCTCTTCGACAGGGTGGTGCCGGACGGCGAGATCGCCGGACAGATGTCCATCGAGGACATCCTGTACGGGGACGAGCACGCCCATCCGCACGCCGCCTACGACACGGTGTCGCTCGGTACGGCGGTTCCGCTGCATCCGCGCCGTCTGATGACCTTCCTGGACTCCCGCCCCGAGGGCCTCTACCGCATCAAGGGCTTCGTCGACTTCGGCGCCGCCGACCCGGAACACCGCTACACCGTCCACGCGGTGGGCCGTTTTCTGCGCTTCCACCCCGAGCCCTGGCCCGCCGGAGAGGAGCGGCTGACGCAGCTCGTCCTCATCGGCAGCGGAGTCGACGCCGCCGCGCTGCGCGCGGACCTCGCCGCCTGCGAGCAGACCGGTCCGGACGACACGCCCGACGAGCAGAGCATGTGGGGGGTGCTGCGGTACGTGCCGCAGCCGGACGAGGCCGAGGCGCCGGCCTGAGAGCCTGCCTGTCCCGCACCCGTCCCGCACCCGTCCCGCACCCGTACCCGTCCCGCACCCGTACCCGTCCCGCACCCGCACCCGCGACGCCCCCTGTACCCGCGAGGGAACAGGGGGCGTCGCGCATACGCGGAGAGCGGTTCCCTAGCTGGGCGGTCCCGCCAGCACCGCCACCGGCTTCGCCAGCGGCGTGCCCGAGCCGTCGCGGCGCGGGTCGGGGGCCGGGAGTTCGACGGGGGTGCCGTTCTTCTGGGCGGCGTGGGCCGGGGTGGCGCCCGCCCAGGCCAGGATCAGCAGGTCCTCGCCCTTCAGGAGCCGCTGGCAGCGCACACCACCGGTGGCCCGGCCCTTGCGCGGGTACTGGTCGAACGGGGTCAGCTTGGCCGAGGTGCCGGCCGAGGCGTCCAGGGTGCCGGTCGCGCCGGCCACCGTGAACACCACCGCGTCCGCCGCCGGGTCCACCGCCGTGAAGGACAGGACCTCGGCGCCCTCCGCCAGCTTGATGCCCGCCATACCGCCGGCCGGGCGGCCCTGTGGCCGTACCTGGGAGGCCTGGTAGCGCAGCAACTGGGCATCGGAGGTGATGAAGACCAGATCCTCCTCGCCGGTGCGCAGTTCGGTCGCGCCGACGACCCGGTCGCCGTCCTTGAGGCCGATGACCTCCAGTTCGTCCTTGTTCGCCGGATAGTCCGGCACGACCCGCTTGACCACACCCTGGAGCGTGCCGAGCGCGAGGCCGGGCGAGGACTCGTCGAGAGTGGTCAGGCACAGCGCCGTCTCGTCCGCCTCCAGGGTCAGGAACTCCGTGAGCGGCGCACCGCCCGCCAGGTTCGGCGCGGCGGCCGTGTCCGGCAGCTGCGGGAGGTCGATGACGGCGATCCGCAGCAGCCGGCCGGCCGAGGTCACCACGCCGATGTCGCCGCGCTGGGTGGCCGCCACCGAGGAGACGATCACATCGTGCTTGGCGCGCTTGCCGTCGTGGTCGGCCGGAAGGCCCTCGGTCACCGTACGGGCCAGCAGGCCGGTGGAGGACAGCAGCACCCGGCACGGGTCGTCCGCGACCTCCAGGGCCATCGCCGGGGCCGTCTTCGGCGAGCCCGCCGACTCCAGCAGGACCGTGCGCCGGTCGGTGCCGAACTTCTTCGCGACGGCCGCCAGCTCCGTCGAGACCAGCTTGCGCAGCTCCGTGTCGGATTCGAGGATCTGCGTCAGCTCGTCGATCTCGCCGGTGAGGCGGTCGCGCTCCTCCTCCAGCTCCAGCCGGTCGAACTTGGTGAGCCGGCGCAGCGGGGTGTCGAGGATGTACTGCGTCTGGATCTCGCTGAGCGAGAAGCGCTCCATCAGACGCTGCTTGGCCTCCGCCGAGTTGTCGCTCTCGCGGATGAGCCGGATGACCTCGTCGATGTCGAGCAGCGCGACGAGCAGGCCCTCGACCAGGTGCAGCCGGCTCTGCCGCTTGGCGCGGCGGAACTCGGAGCGGCGCCGGACCACGGCGAAGCGGTGGTCGAGGTAGACCTGCAGCAGTTCCCGCAGGCCCAGTGTGAGCGGCTGGCCGTCGACCAGCGCCACGTTGTTGATGCCGAAGGACTCCTCCATGGGCGTCAGCTTGTACAGCTGCTCCAGGACGGCCTCCGGCACGAAGCCGTTCTTCACCTCGATGACCAGGCGCAGGCCGTGGTTGCGGTCGGTGAGGTCCTTGACGTCGGCGATGCCCTGGAGCTTCTTCGAGCCGACCAGGTCCTTGATCTTGGAGATGACCTTCTCGGGGCCGACCGTGAAGGGGAGTTCGGTGACGACGATGCCCTTGCGGCGCGCCGTCACGGTCTCGATGGTGGTCGTCGCGCGGATCTTGAAGGTGCCTCGGCCCGACTCGTAGGCGTCCCGGATGCCGGCGAGGCCGACGATCCGGCCGCCGGTCGGCAGGTCCGGTCCGGGCACGAAGCGCATCAGCGCGTCGAGGTCCGCGTTCGGGTGGCGGATCAGGTGCCGGGCGGCCGCGATCACCTCGCCCAGGTTGTGCGGGGGCATGTTGGTCGCCATGCCGACCGCGATTCCCGAGGCGCCGTTGACCAGCAGGTTCGGGTACGCGGCAGGCAGCGCGACCGGCTCCTGCTCCTGGCCGTCGTAGTTCGGGGCGAAGTCGACGGTGTCCTCGTCGATGGACTCCGTCATCAGGAGTGCGGCCGGGGCCATCTTCGACTCGGTGTACCGCATGGCGGCCGGCGGGTCGTCGTTGCCGAGCGAACCGAAGTTGCCGTGGCCGTCGACGAGGGGCAGCCGCATGGAGAACGGCTGTGCCATGCGGACCATCGCGTCGTAGATCGACGCGTCGCCGTGCGGGTGGAGCTTGCCCATGACTTCGCCGACCACGCGCGCGCACTTCACGAAGCCGCGCTCGGGCCGCAGGCCCATCTCGCTCATCTGGTAGACGATGCGGCGCTGCACCGGCTTCATGCCGTCGCGGGCGTCGGGCAGCGCACGGGAGTAGATCACCGAGTACGCGTACTCGAGGAAGGAACCCTGCATCTCGTCGACGACATCGATGTCGAGGATTCGCTCCTCGAACGCTTCGTCCGGCGGCGGTGTCTTCGTGCTGCGGCGGGCCATCGCGGCTGCGGCTCCTTCACCAACATGGGCTGATCTGACGCCGACCATTGTGGACCGTGCCACGGACAATGCCGACCGCGACCCGGAAGAGGGACATCCGAGAGGTACGGGAACTTCGCGAGGTGGCGGCGCGCTTGCATACAGTGGCAGGACTTTTTCCCGATCGCGATCGAAGGGACGTACATGCCCATGGGTCACACGGCTGAGGCCGAGGCCGGCTCCGGCGGCCTGACTGCGACCGAGCACCGGCTGGCCAACGGCCTGCGGGTGGTGCTCTCCGAGGACCACCTGACCCCGGTCGCCGCGGTCTGCCTCTGGTACGACGTCGGTTCGCGCCACGAGGTCGAGGGCCGCACCGGACTCGCCCACCTCTTCGAGCACCTGATGTTCCAGGGCTCGGGCCAGGTGAAGGGGAACGGCCACTTCGAACTGGTGCAGGGCGCCGGCGGCTCGCTCAACGGTACGACGAGCTTCGAGCGGACCAACTACTTCGAGACCATGCCCGCGCACCAGCTGGAGCTCGCGCTCTGGCTGGAGGCCGACCGCATGGGCTCGCTGCTCGCGGCCCTGGACGACGAGTCCATGGAGAACCAGCGCGACGTCGTCAAGAACGAGCGCCGCCAGCGCTACGACAACGTGCCGTACGGCACCGCGTTCGAGCGCCTGACCGCCCTCGCGTACCCCGAGGGCCACCCGTACCACCACACCCCGATCGGCTCGATGGCCGACCTGGACGCGGCCACCCTCGAGGACGCGCGGAGCTTCTTCCGCACGTACTACGCGCCGAACAACGCGGTGCTCTCCATCGTCGGCGACATCGACCCGGAGCAGACCCTGGCCTGGGTCGAGAAGTACTTCGGCTCCATCGCCGGCCACGACGGCAAGCCCGCGCCCCGCGACGGCTCGCTGCCGGACGTCATCGGCGGGCAGCTGCGCGAGGTAGTCGAGGAGGAGGTCCCGGCGCGTGCGCTGATGGCCGCCTACCGGCTGCCCCACGACGGCACGCGGGAGTCCGACGCGGCCGACGTGGCCCTGACCATCCTGGGCGGCGGGGAGTCCTCCCGTCTCCACAACCGGCTGGTCCGCCGCGACCGCACGGCCGTCGCCGCGGGCTTCGGCCTGCTGCGGCTGGCCGGCGCGCCCTCGCTCGGCTGGCTGGACGTCAAGGCATCCGGCGGTGTCGAGGTCCCGGCGATCGAGAAGGCCGTCGACGAGGAGCTGGCCCGTTTCGCCGCCGAGGGCCCGACGCCCGAGGAGATGGAGCGCGCCCAGGCCCAGCTGGAGCGCGAGTGGCTGGACCGGCTCGGCACGGTCGCCGGCCGCGCCGACGAACTGTGCCGGTACGCGGTGCTGTTCGGCGACCCGCAGCTCGCGCTCACCGCCGTGCACCGGGTCCTCGACGTCACCGCCGAGGAGGTCCGGGAGGTCGCCCAGGCGCGACTGCGCCCGGACAACCGCGCCGTCCTGGTCTACGAGCCGGTGACGGCCGACGGCGCCGACGACAGCGACAGCGACGAGGAAGAGGGAGCGGACCAGTGACCGAGGCCGCCGCGTCTTTGGCAACCATGACGTTCCACCCGCAGCCCCAGCCGGGCCTCGCCAAGCCCTGGGCCTTCCCGGCCCCGGAGCGCGGCACGCTCGGCAACGGGATGACCGTGCTGCGCTGCCACCGCCCCGGCCAGCAGGTGGTGGCCGTCGAGGTGTCCCTCGACGCCCCGCTGGAGGCCGAGCCCGAGGGCCTGGACGGCGTGGCCACGATCATGGCCCGGGCCCTGTCCGAGGGCACCGACCAGCGCTCCGCCGAGGAGTTCGCCGCCGAGCTGGAGCGCTGCGGCGCCACTCTCGACGCGCACGCCGACCACCCCGGCGTACGGGTCTCCCTGGAGGTCCCGGTCTCCCGGCTGCCCAAGGCGCTCGGCCTGCTCGCCGAGGCCCTGATCGCGCCCGCGTTCGCCGAGTCCGAGATCGAGCGCCTGGTGCGCAACCGGCTCGACGAGATCCCGCACGAGGCGGCCAACCCGGCCCGCCGGGCGGCCAAGCAGCTCTCCAAGGAGCTGTTCCCGGCCGGTACGCGCCTGTCCCGGCCGCGCCAGGGCACCGAGGAGACGGTGGAGGCGATCGACGCCGCCGCCGTGCGCGCCTTCTACGACGCGCACCTGCGGCCCGCCGCCGCCACCGTCGTGGTCGTCGGCGACCTGACCGGGGTCGACCTGGACAAGCTGCTCGCCGAGACCCTGGGCGCGTGGACCGGGGCGCCCGCCGCGCCGCGTCCCATGCGGGGCATCACGGCCGACGACACCGGACGGGTCGTCATCGTGGACCGACCCGGCGCCGTTCAGACGCAGCTGCTCATCGGCCGTATCGGCGCCGACCGCCACGACCAGGTCTGGCCGGCCCAGGTGCTCGGCACGTACTGCCTCGGCGGCACCCTCACCTCCCGGCTCGACCGCGTCCTGCGCGAGGAGAAGGGCTACACCTACGGGGTACGTGCCTTCGGCCAGGTGGTGCGTTCCGACGCCGAGGGCCACGGTGCCTCGATGCTGGCCATCACCGGCTCGGTCGACACGCCGAACACCGGCCCGGCCCTCGACGACCTGTGGAAGGTGCTGCGCACCCTGGCCGCCGAGGGTCTGACGGACGCCGAGCGCGATGTGGCCGTGCAGAACCTGGTGGGGGTGGCCCCGCTCAAGTACGAGATGGCGGCCTCCGTCGCGGGCACGCTCGCCGACCAGGTCGAGCAGCACCTCCCGGACGACTACCAGGGGCAGTTGTACGCGCGCCTGGCCGAGACCGGCACGGTCGAGGCCACGGCCGCCGTGGTCAACGCCTTCCCGGTGGACCGGCTGGTCACCGTGCTCGTCGGTGACGCGGCACAGATCGAGGAGCCGGTGCGGGCCCTCGGGATCGGCGAGGTGACGGTCGTCACCGGCTGAGCGGCCGACCGACTCACCCGACCGACCTGACCCGACCTGACCCGGCCGGCCCGGCCGATCCCGCGGGCTCGGCCGGGCCGACGGTGTGGACGGCTGAGGGAAGGACCCTGACGACCCGGTTCGTCAGGGTCCTTCCCTATGTCCGAATTGATGGCCTGTGAGGTCGAATGCCCTGTGGCATGAATAACAATGAGGCGCCTCTGTTTGGCGATGGACAGATGATCGGCCTAGCGTCGATGCGGCTGTCCGCCCCTGTACGACGCCGCGTCCGCGGCACCGGGCAGCCATCGCCGAGTCCCCGTCAGGCGCGAGCCTGGGGAGCCGGGGACCCCTCACGTCCCCTGGGGTGAATCGGACGCCTTCGCTCTCGCGGAGGGGCCCGTAGGAGACCTTCCTGCTCCGAACCCGTCAGCTAACCCGGTAGGCGAGAGGGAAGGAAAGGACCAGCCTTTTCATGGCGTTCACCCGTGCCACCGGGAAGCATCGTGCTCCGAGCCGGATGGCGCGCCGCGGCGCGGGCATCGCCGGCGCGGCGACCCTCGCCGGTGCCGGCGTCATCGGCTCTCTGGCCTCTCCGGCGCTCGCCGCCGACACCGAGGACGGCTCCCTGGAGGACACCGGCCTCACCCGGGTGGTCACCGAGGAGTCCCTCGCCAAGCACGTCGACGCCCAGGCCGCCGCCCAGGAGAAGCAGGCCTACCAGGCCGCCGCCCGCGCCAAGGCCGCCGCCGAGGCGAAGCGCAAGGCCGAGCAGCGCGTCAAGGAGATCCGCGAGGCCAAGGAGCGCGCGGCCCGTGACGCCGAGCGCAAGCGCCTCGCCTCCTTCCAGCTCCCCGTTGCCGGCTCGTACGTCTCCACCGGCTACCAGACCGGCGGCGCGCTGTGGTCCTCCGGCCACCACTCCGGTATCGACTTCCACGCCGCGTACGGCACCACGGTCGTCTCGGTCGGCTCGGGCACCGTCGTCGAGGCCGGCTGGGGCGGCGCGTACGGCAACAACATCGTCATCCGGATGAACGACGGCACGTACACCCAGTACGGCCATCTCTCCGCCCTGCGCGTGTACGTCGGCCAGAAGGTCACCCCGGGCGAGCTGATCGGCATCTCCGGATCCTCCGGAAACTCCACCGGCCCGCACCTCCACTTCGAGGCCCGCACCGGTGCGGAGTACGGCACGGACATCAACCCGATCTCGTACCTGCGGGCCCGCGGCGTGGCCGTCTGACGGTCGCCCCCGGACAGCCCGGCGGATGATCGCATCCCGCGATCGCGCGCGGCGCACCACGTGACGAAGCCCCGGCTCGAAGGAGCCGGGGCTTCGGTGTGCGCGGGGGCGCGGTGCCGGGGGCGCGGTGCGTGGGGTGCGCACGGGGCGTGGCGCGCTGGGCGCGGACATGCGAAGAGCCGCGTCCCTCCGGAGGAGCTGGAGGGGCGCGGCTCTCGTCGCTGAATCGCTGAACAGCCGAACCGCCGCCGGACTGTCGTCGGACTGTCGTCGGGTGACGGCGGGGTGGCGGCGGACGGGTCAGACGGTCTCGGGCAGCTCTTCGAGGCCCTCGGCGACCAGCTTCGCGAGGCGGTCGAGCGCGATCTCGGCGCCCTCGGCGTCCGAGGCGAGCACGATCTCCTCGCCGCCCTGGGCGCCCAGGCCGAGCACCGCGAGCATGGACGCGGCGTTGACCGGGCTGCCGTCGGCCTTGGCGATCGTCACGGGGATGCCGGAGGCCGTGGTGGCACGGACGAAGATGGAGGCGGGGCGGGCGTGCAGGCCCTCGGCCCAGCCGACGTTGACGCGGCGCTCAGCCATAGTGGTTGCCCTTCAACTCTCAGCGGTTGTCTAGACCAGTCTCTCACGGGTGGCGGGAGACCCGGCCTAGAACCGCCGGGCAGCCCCTGGGGTGCCCCGTCCGGCCCTCCCCACAGTGCCCGGCGCCCGCCCGCCGCGCGACCGGTGCCACGGCTCCGCCGCGACCCGTGTCACCACTCGTGTCACGGCCCCGCGCCGGTCGTAGTCTTTCCCCATGCAGAGCGCGTCGGAACAGCCCGCACAGCCGGAACACGCCTACCCCGACCACTGGGAGGCGGACGTGGTCCTGCGGGACGGCGGCACCGCGCGCATCCGCCCCATCACCGCCGACGACGCCGACCGGCTGGTCGGCTTCTACGAGCATGTGTCGGACGAGTCGAAGTACTACCGCTTCTTCGCGCCCTACCCCCGGCTGTCCGCCAAGGACGTCCACCGGTTCACCCACCACGACTTCGTGGACCGGGTCGGGCTCGCCGCCACCGTGGGCGACGACTTCATCGCCACCGTCCGCTACGACCGCATCGCCCCCGACGGGCGGCCCGCCTCGGCGCCCGCCGACGAGGCCGAGGTCGCCTTCCTCGTCCAGGACGCCCACCAGGGCCGCGGGGTCGCCTCCGCCCTGCTGGAACACATCGCGGCCGTCGCCCGCGAGCGCGGGATCCGCCGGTTCGCCGCCGAGGTGCTGCCCGCCAACACCAAGATGATCAAGGTCTTCACGGACGCCGGCTACACCCAGAAGCGCAGCTTCGAGGACGGCTCGGTCCGCCTCCACCTCGACTTGGAGCCGACCGACCGCTCCCTGGCCGTGCAGCGCGCCCGCGAACAGCGCGCCGAGTCCCGCTCCGTCCAGCGGCTGCTCGCCCCCGGCTCGGTCGCGGTGATCGGCGTCGGCCGCGCGCCCGGCGGGGTCGGCCGGACCGTGCTGCGCAACCTCGTCGCCGCCGGCTACCGGGGCACCGTCCACGCCGTGAACAAGAACCTGGGGGAGGGGCCGCACACCCTGGAGGGCGCTCCGGCCTGCCGCCGGCTCGCCGACATCGGCGAGCCGGTCGACCTCGCCGTCGTCACCGTCCCCGCCGACCAGGTGCCCGCGGCCG
Organism: Streptomyces sp. NPDC046203; assembly: GCF_040646255.1. NCBI lineage: Bacteria > Bacillati > Actinomycetota > Actinomycetes > Kitasatosporales > Streptomycetaceae > Streptomyces > Streptomyces sp. NPDC046203. The sequence continues at coordinate 40,272 of NZ_JBEYZX010000002.1, forward strand.
TCGCCGACTGCGGCGAGCACGGCGTACGCGGACTGGTCGTCCTGTCCGCCGGATACGCGGAGAGCGGCGCCGAGGGCCGTGAACGCCAGCGCGCCCTGGTGCGCCAGGCCCGCTCGTACGGCATGCGGATCATCGGTCCCAACGCCTTCGGGATCATCAATACGGCCGAGTCCGTCCGGCTGAACGCCTCGCTCGCCCCGCAGATGCCCGCCGCCGGCCGGATCGGTCTCTTCGCCCAGTCCGGTGCCATCGGCATCGCTCTGCTCGCCGGTCTGCACCGGCACGGCGCGGGCGTCTCCTCCTTCATCTCCGCCGGGAACCGCGCCGATGTCTCCGGCAACGACCTGCTCCAGCACTGGTACGACGACCCCGCCACCGATGTCGTCCTGTTGTACCTGGAGTCGATCGGAAACCCGCGCAAGTTCACCCGGCTCGCCCGCCGGACCGCCGCCGTCAAGCCCGTGGTCGTGGTCAAGGGGGCCCGGCACAGCGGCAGCGCCCCGCCCGGACACCGGGTCCCGGTCACCCGGGTTCCGTACGCCACCGTCTCCGCGCTACTGCGGCAGGCCGGAGTCATCCGCGTCGACACCATCACCGAACTCGTCGACACCGGTCTGCTCCTCGCCGACCAGCCGCTGCCGGCCGGCCCCCGGGTCGCCATCCTCGGCAACTCCGAATCGCTGGGTCTGCTGGCCTACGATGCCTGCCTCACCGAGGGGCTGCGTCCACAGCGGCCCCTCGACCTGACGACCGGCGCCACCCCGGACGGCTTCCGCGCCGCGCTCGCGGCGGCCCTCGCCGACGACGGCTGCGACGCGGTGGTCGTCACGGCCATACCGCGCGTGGGCGAGGACGGTATCGGCGGAACGGCCGGCGCGACGGGCGGCGAGGCCGGTACGCCGGGCGGTGCCGCCGCGTCCGGCGGCGTCGATGTGCTGGCCGCGGCCCTGCGCTCGGCCGTCGCCGCCGCACCCGGCCCCGCGAAGCCGGTCGTCGTCGTGCATGTGGAGATGGGCGCGCTGGCGGAGGCCCTGTCCGCGGCCACCCGTACGCGGCCCAGCGCCGGCCGGCCGACGGACCCCACGGCGGCCCTGGCGGCCCTCGCCGTGTCGCCCGCCCCTGCCGTGCCATCCGCCCCGGCAGTCCCGCCGGCCCCCGCCGCCCCACCGGTTCCGGCCGCCTCGCGGGTCGCGGGCCGGGAACCGGCTACCCCGGAACCGGCTACCCCGGAACCGGCCACCCCGGAATCGGCCGGGCCGCAGGACACCGCGGAACCGGTCGCCGTACCCGGCGCCATCCCCGCGTACCCCGCCGCCGAACGCGCCGTGCGCGCCCTCGCCGAGGCCGTCCGCTACGCCGACTGGCGTCGCCGGTCCGCCGCCGACCCCGGCCGGGTTCCCGAGTTCGACCGGATCGACGAACCCGGCGCCGCCGACTTCATCGCCCGCGTCCTGCGCGAGCGCGACGCCCACGCGCGCGGGGTCACCCTCGACGGCGACGAGACCGTCGACCTTCTCGGCCGCTACGGGATCCGGGTCCTGCCGACCCTGCCCGCCCCCGGCCCCGACGAGGCCGTCCGGGCCGCCGCCCGCCTCGGCTTCCCGGTCGCCCTCAAGACCACCGCGCCCCATCTGCGCCACCGCCCCGACCTCGGCGGCGTACGGCTCGACCTGGCCACCGAGGGCCAGCTGCGTACGGCATATGCCGAACTCACCGAGGCCCTCGGCAAGCCCGAGGAGCTCCAGCCGGTCGTACAGGCGATGGTCCCGCGCGGGGTCGACACCGTCGTCCGCGCCGCCATCGACCCCGCCGTCGGCGCCGTCCTCTCCTTCGGCCTGGCCGGCGCCCCCTCCGAACTCCTCGGCGACATGTCCCACCGGCTGGTCCCCGCCACCGACCGGGACGCCGCCGACCTCGTCCGCTCCATCCGGACCGCGCCCCTCCTCTTCGGCTGGCGCGGCTCGGCGCCCGTCGACACCGCCGCCCTCGAAGAGCTGCTGCTGCGCGTCTCCCGGCTCGTCGACGACCACCCCGAGGTCGTCGCCCTCTCCCTCGAACCCGTCGTCGTCGCCCCGCGCGGTCTGTCCGTGCTCGGTGCCAGCGTCCGCCTGGCCCCGCCCCCGCCCTCGCCCGTCACCGACCTCGGCCCGCGCCGCCTCCCCTCCTACTGACCGCTCCCGACCGCCCCTGACCACCTCCGACCACTCCCGCCGCCCGGGACCCCGCGCCGACCGGGACTCCCTCGCCGGGGCGCACCTCCTCCTGGTCCGGTCCTGATCCGGTTCCGGTTCCGACGAGGCCCTGGCGCGGCTTCGGTGTGGTCCCGGTGTAGTCCTGACGTGCTTCTGATCCGGCGTGCGAACCGGCGCGCGTCCGCCCGACCGAGCCCGGTTTGCCCCCACACGCCCGGCGGGGAGTCGGAAGTCACAGCCCTCGCGCCGCCGAACGGCCCCGGCCGCCCGTCCGGCGGGCCAAGCCGTCCTTGCCCACGGATTAGGATGGAGTCCATGGCGAAGACCGGTACGACGACCCAGGGGCTGCGCACGGCGATCGAGCGCAGCGGCTATTACCCGGCCCTCGTGGCCGAGGCGGTGGAGTCCGCCGTCGGCGGCGAGGCCGTCAAGTCGTACGTGGTGCATCAGGAGACCACGTTCGACGCGAACGAGGTCCGGCGGCACGTCACCGTCCTGGTCCTGACGGCGAACCGCTTCATCGTCAGCCACACCGACGAGCAGGCCGCCGACAGCGGCTCCCCGACGCCGTACGCCACGACGTCCACCGAGTCCCTCAACCTGGACCGGATCTCCTCGGTCGTCGTCAGCCGCATGGTCGCCAACCCCGAGTCGTACACCCCGGGCACCCTGCCCCGCGAGGTCGTGCTCACCATCGGCTGGGGCGCCGTCTCCCGGATCGACCTGGAGCCGGCCGCCTGCGGCGACCCCAACTGCGACGCCGACCACGGCTACACCGGCAACGCCACCGCCGACGACCTCAGCCTCCGGGTCAGCGACGCGGGCGACGGCCCGGACACCGTCCGGCAGACGCTCGCCTTCGCCCAGGCCCTCTCCGAGGCCACCGCGTCGACCTCCACCGCCCGCTGATGGCCCAGCCCACCGCCATCGCCCAGGGCTGGCCGGACGACCCGATCCCGCTCGACCCCGCCACCGCGCCGCTGCCCGAGTACGGCAGCGGCTCCCTCGCCGACCTGCTGCCCACGCTCGTGGCCGGGCAGGGCGTACCCGGCTTCGAGTCGCGGATCGCCGAGCTGGCGCCCGCCGACCGGGTCTGTGTCTTCCTGGTCGACGGGCTCGGCTGGGAACAGGTCAAGGCCCACCCCGACGAGGCCCCGTTCCTCACCTCGCTGCTCGCCGGCTCGCGCGGCGGCACCGGGCGCCCCCTCACCGCGGGCTTCCCCGCCACCACCGCGACCTCGCTCGCCTCGGTGGGCACCGGTCTGCACCCCGGCGCCCACGGTCTGCCCGGTTACACGGTGCGCGACCCGGACACCGGCGGGCTGATGAACCAGCTCCGCTGGAAGCCCTGGACCCCGCCGCGGGTCTGGCAGCCGTACCCCACCGTCTTCCAGCTCGCCCACGAGGCCGGGATCCACACCGCCCAGGTCTCCTCGCCGATCTTCTCGGACACCCCGCTCACGAAGATCGCGCTGAGCGGCGGCAGCTTCCACGGACGGCTGTCCGGCGAGGAGCGCGTGGACTTCGCCGCCGAGCAGCTCGCCGCCGGCGACCGCTCGCTGGTCTACACGTACTACAGCGAACTCGACGGGGCCGGGCACCGCTTCGGCGTCTCCTCGGACGCCTGGCGCGGCCAGCTGATGTTCGTCGACCGGCTCGCCCAGCGGCTGGCCGAGCAGCTGCCGCCCCGCGCGGCGCTGTACGTGACCGCCGACCACGGCATGGTCGACATCCCCTTCGACGAGGACCACCGGATCGACTTCGACGAGGACTGGGAGCTGCGCGCCGGCGTCTCCCTGCTCGGCGGCGAGGGCCGGGCCCGGCACGTCTACGCGGTCCCCGGGGCCGAGGCCGACGTCCTCACCTGCTGGCGCGAGGTCATCGGCGACCGCTTCTGGGTGGCGAGCCGCGACGAGGCCATCGCGCTCGGCTGGTTCGGCGAGCACGTCGACGAGCGGGTGTACGGCCGGATCGGCGACGTCGTCGCCGCGGCCGCGGACGGCGACATCGCCATCACCGCGTCCCTCAACGAGCCGAACGAGTCCGCGATGACGGGCATGCACGGGTCCATGACGCCGGCGGAGCAGTTGGTTCCGCTCCTCGAAGTACGTACCTGAGGAGGACGGGGCAGCCGTTTTCGCGCGTGCCCCGCGCCCTCCCGCCGCTCCGCCTGCCCGCTGCTCCGTCCGTCCGCCGTCCGCCGTCCGCTGCCCACTGTTCCGCCGCTCTGCCGTTCCGCAGCTTTCCGATCCCGAAAGGTCCCCGTCCTTCCATGTCCGAATTGGTATTTTTCTCCGGCACCATGGATTGCGGGAAGAGTACTCTGGCGCTCCAGATCGGGCACAACCGGTCGGCCCGCGGGCTCCAAGGCGTGATCTTCACGCGCGACGACCGCGCGGGCGAGGGGAAGCTGTCGTCCCGGCTGGGTCTGGTGACGGAGGCCGTCGAGGCGTCCGAGGGCATGGACCTGTACGCGTACCTGGTCACCGAACTCTCCAAGGGCGGCCGGGCGGACTACGTGATCGTGGACGAGGCCCAGTTCCTGGCGCCGGAGCAGATCGACCAGCTGGCCCGGATCGTGGACGACCTCGACATGGACGTCTTCGCCTTCGGCATCACCACGGACTTCCGCACCAAGCTCTTCCCCGGCTCGCAGCGGCTGATCGAGCTGGCGGACCGGATCGAGCAGCTTCAGGTCGAGGCCCTGTGCTGGTGCGGCGCCCGCGCCACGCACAACGCCCGTACGGTGAGCGGCGAGATGGTCGTGGAGGGCGCCCAGGTGGTCGTCGGCGACGTGAACCGGCCGGCGGAGCAGATCGGCTACGAGGTCCTCTGCCGCCGGCACCACCGCCGCCGGGTGACGAGCGCCACGGCCCGCGCGGGCGCTCTCTCCCCGGACGTCCTGCCCGTCAACCACGCCTGACATTAAGGGAGTTCCGCCGCCGTTCCGCCGCCGTGCCGCCGACGTCAGGTCGGGGGTGCGGCGTTTTCCTTTGGTGAATCCGTCCGGCGAAGAAGTGATCGCTCTTCAGTGAGTCGAGTGATCGGGCGGCGTCTCGGCGAGGGAATGGGCGAGGGCCTCGGCGAAGGCCCGCGCGCTCGGAGTGGTGTTCGTGCGGGGGAGGATCAGGCCGAGCCGGGAGTCGGGAAGGCCCTCGACCGGGACGTAGGCGAGGGAGGCGTGGTGGGCGTGGTATCCGGCCGTCGAGCGGCAGAGCAGCAGTGCTCCCCGGTCCGCCGCCGCGAGCGAGAGGGCCTCCTGAAGCGTGTTGATGGTGGGGCCGGGCGGGATCGGGCGGCCGGCCGGGGTCTCGCGCGGGGCCTGCGCCAGGCGCCAGTACGCGGGCGCGGTGTCGTGGACGCCGATCAGCCGTAGTCCCGTCAGTTCCTCCGCCGAGACCGACTCCCGCGCCGCGAGGGGGTGTCGGGCGGAGAGTGCCAGGGTCTGCGGCTGTCGCGAGAACACCGGCCCGAGGGCCAAGTCGTCCTCCGCCACCGGCAGTAGCACCACCGCGCAGTCCACCTCCTCGCGCCGCACCGGCCCGAACGGATCGGACAGCGCGATCTCCACCACCTCCGTCGCGCACTCCGGATGGCGTTCCTCGAACCGGGCGATGGCCCGGGCCAGATGGCCGTCCACCGTTCCCTGGAAGCCGATCCGCAGCACCCCGCCGACGCTCCGGGCCGCGGCCCGGGCCTCGTCGACCGTCGCGCGCAGCGACTCGTACGCCGGACGCAGCGCGGACAGGAACGACGCACCGAGCGGGGTCAGACTCACCCGGCGGCTCGTCCGCTCCACCAAGGGGGCGCCGATCCGGCCCTCCAGCGACCGGAGCAGCTGGCTGACCCGGCTCTGGGACACGTACAGCCGCTCGCCCGCCCGGCCGAAGTGCAACTCCTCGGCGAGGACGAGGAATGCCTCCAACTCACGGATGTGCAGACTGCCCGTGCTCATGTCGCTCCCTCGCTTCCCTTCTCTTCGTGTCGGCTTCGGCCTCAACCCCGGTGCCCGGAAGCCCGGTTCGGGCGACCGGCCGGGCAGGCCGATCGATGAGCCCGGCTCATCGAAGCATGAGGGATTGGCCGTTGTTCCGACAGGTCGCGGCGGATTGGCTGAACTCATGGCACAGACAGAGCAATCCACCGCGACCGCCGGCACCGACACGGACACCGCCGACGTCACCGTCACCGTCACCGCGAGCGTCGCGAGTCCCCGAACTGGCGGCTGGCTCGCCGTCGTCGCCGTCGCCGGTGCGACGTTCACCGTGGTCACGTCCGAGATGCTGCCGGTGGGACTGCTGACGCCCCTCGCCCGGGACCTGCGCGTGTCGGAGGGGACGGCCGGTCTGACCCTGACCCTCACGGGCCTGGTCGCCGCGGTGTCCGCGCCGCTGCTCACTCCGGCGCTCGCCCGCTTCGCCCGCCGCCCGGTGCTGTGCGCCCTGATGGCGGTGCTGGGCGCCGGCAACCTGCTGGCCGCCTGGTCCCCGTACTTCGCGGTCATGCTGTCGGCCCGGGTCCTGGTCGGCGTCGGCATGGGCGGGGTGTGGGCCCTGGCGGCCGGTCTCGCCGTACGGCTGGTCCCGGGGCGATCCGTCGGCCCGGCCACCTCGCTGATCTTCAGCGGGATCGCGGTGGCCTCGGTGCTCGGCGTTCCGGCGGGCACCTACCTCGGCGAACTCGCCGGCTGGCGCATGTCGTTCGTCGTCGCCGCCGGACTCGCCCTGGTGGTACTCGCCGCCCTGGCGGCGCTGTTGCCGAGGCTGCCCGCCGAGCGGGGCATCCGGCTCGGCGGCGTGCTGCGGCTCGCGGGCGAGCCGAGGGTGGCGACCGGGCTCGGCGTGGTGGCGCTCCTGGTCACCGGCCACTTCGCCGCCTACACCTATGTACGGCCGGTCCTCGAAGAGCTCTCGGGCGCGAGTGCGGCCACCATCGGCACACTGCTGCTGGTGTACGGCGTCGCGGGCGTGGCCGGCAACTTCCTTTCGGGCGCCGTCGCTTCGTGTTCCCCGCGCGGTGCGCTCCTGGCGATCTGTCCGGTGCTGGCCGCGACGGTCTGCCTGATGCCGGCGGTCGGCGGGTCGGCCGTCACGGCGGCGGTCCTGCTCGCGGTCTGGGGACTGTCGTACGGCGGGGTCTCCGTCGCCACCCAGAGCTGGCTGCTCGCGGCGGCTCCCGAGGCGCGCGAGGCCGCGTCCGCGCTGTTCGTCGGCGTATTCAACGGATCGATCGCGCTGGGCGCGTTCGCCGGCGGCCGTGCGGCGGACGGGTTCGGCGTCGAGGCCGTCATGTACCTGGGCGCGGTCCTCGCCGCCGGAGCCCTGGCGGCGACGGCCCTGGGCCGCGCACCCGCCGGCGACACCCGGTGATCTGCCGGCCGCCGCCCGTTGGCCGGAGGGTGGTCGGGATACGGCGGCTCGCGCGGTCACCGGCGGTCCGGTCACCGGCCGTCCGGCCACCGCCCGAGCCGGCCGGGGCGGCGGTCCGGGCACCGGCTGTTCACCTGCGGTGTGCCCGGAGACCTCCTGTCGATCGGCCGGCGGTCGCCCTGCTCGGGGGTAATGCGTTTCTACGACGATCAGACCGCGTGCCGAGCGGCGCCCCGCAGTCCGGCATGCCGAGCCGAGCCGTGCCGTCCGCCGAGCCGCGCCGGCCACCAGGAGGACGTGTGCCACCCGCAGCCGAGTCCCAGGCCGAGGCTGATTCCCGGACACCCGGGGTACCCGGAACACACGGGGCGTCCCAGCCGTCGGGACCCTCAGGGACGCACGGCTCGCCGGGGCCGTCCCGGCCCCGGCCTCGGCTCCGGGCGGCGGCCGGCGCGGCACTGCTCACCGGAGTGCTCTTCTGCCTGGCCGGCCGGCTCGCCGGCAGCTATCCGTTCGGCACCCGCACCCGCAACATCGTCGACCTGGGCCAGCAGTATCTGCCGTTCCACGCCTACTGGCGCGAGCTCCTCCTCGGCCGGACCCATGGCGACCTGTTCCTGAACTGGTCGTCGGGGTTCGGCACCAACTTCCTGGGCGACTTCGGTACGTACCTCGGCAGCCCCTTCGACCTGCTCGTCGTCCTCTTCCCGGCCGGCCGCCCCGAACTCGCCCTGTACACCGTCACCGCACTCAAGATCGCCACGGCGGGCGCGGCGATGGCCGCCCTGCTGCTCACCCTGCGGCGCGGCCCGTGGCCGGTCGCCGCGATCCTCGGCACCGCGTACGCGCTGTCCGGCTGGACCTTCAACTACGGCGCCACCGTGCCGATGTGGCTCGACGGGCTCGTCGCCTTCCCGCTGCTGTGCCTGGTGGGGGAGTGGGCGCGCCGGGGGCGCCGTCCGCTCCTCGGGCCGCTGGTCGTCGCGCTCGCGTGGTTCGCCAACTTCTACACCGCGTACATGGCCACGATCGGCGCCGCCGTCGTCCTCCTCGTCCGGCTGCTCACGGCCGACGACACCGGCCGCGACCTCCGCCCCGGCACCCGGCCGGAAGGTTCCCCGGACCCTTCACCCGCCGCAGCCGCAGCCGCCGGCGTCGTCACCCCGCGCCCCAGCCCCAGCTCCAGCTCCAGCTCCAGCCCCAGCCACCGCCCGCGCCCCGGCCCCCGGCTCACCGCGCTGCTGCGCGCCGCCCGTACCGTCGCCCTCGGCATCGGGCTGGCCGCCCCGCTCGTCGTCGTCATCTACCTCGGCACCAAGGCCGCCGCCCCGACCCCGCCGACCCCCTTCGTCGCGGCCGCATGGGCCGATGTCGCCGCCCGCTTCCTGCCGGCCACCGCGAGCGTGGCCACGCCGGCCCTGTTCATCGGCACACCCGCCCTCGCGCTCGCCCTCACGCTGCCCTTCAACGGCACGGTCGCCGGTCGCGTCCGGGCCGGCTGGATCACGGCGATCGCGCTGGTCACCCTCTCCCTCCAGTGGGAGCCGACGCATCTGCTCTGGCACGCGGGCACCTCGCCGAACGGCATTCCGTACCGTCAGACCTTCGTCCTGTGCGGACTGCTGCTGATGGCCGCCTGGCTGTCCGTGGCCGGCGGCGTACCCCGGACGCGCGCGCTGCTCGGCGGCGCCGGCGCGCTCGGCCTCCTCGCGTGGGCCGCCGAGGGCACCGTCGACATCGACCGCTGGACCTACCCGGCCGCCGCCGGCGCCGCGGTCCTCGGCGCGCTCGCCGCCGCAGTCGCCCTGCTCGCCAGGGCCCGTCGCCCCGCCGGCCGGCTGCTGCCCGTCGTGGCCGTCGTCCTGCTGCTCGCCGCGCAGGCGGGGGAGGCCCTGGTCACCGGCAAGCGCATCGAGGAACAGCAGGTCAGCGAGGTCTCCTGGGCGCCCAGGGTCGGGCCCTGGCACACCGACATGGCCCGCGCCGTCGCCCGGAAGGACGACTGGCCCCGCCACCGCACCGACCCCGGCGAAGTCCCGGGCGGCAACGACGTCCTGCTGGTCGGCGGCGAGGGCGCCGACTACTACAGCAGCCTCACCTCCGATACATACTCACGCACCCTCGCCGGACTCGGCTTCGGCTCCTACGCCAAGGGCCGCCACCCGGTGAGCCTCGACAACCCCGTCACCGACGCGATCTTCTCCATTGGCACCCGGATGCGCTCCACGCCCGAGGGCCCGCTCGCGCTCGACCGGCTGCCCAAGGCCGCGATCACCGTCACCGACACCCCCGTACCGCTGCTCGTCACCGTCCACCCGAGCGCCCCGCCCCCGGGACCGGCCTCGTCCCCGGGACCGGAGGGGAGCGCGGACTCCGCCTTCGCCCGCCAGGAGCGGATGCTCGGACACACGGTGTACGAGGTGCCGGCCGCTCCACGCCGTACCGCGCCCCCTGGCCGTACCGTCACCCCTAGCCGTACCGCCACCGCCACCGTCCCGACCACCGCCCTCACCGCGAGCTGCCCGGCCGGTTCGGAGGTCTGGTTCTGGGCCCCCGAGTTCCAGGGCACGGCCACCCTCGCGGGCGGCGGCGGGCCCGTGCCGTTCGCCGGAAAGCCGCCCTCGGTCCTCGCGCCCATGCAGCGGCTCGGTACGGTGCCCGGCTCCACGGCCGTACGGATCGAACTGCGGCCCGAGCTGAAGTCCGGTCCGGCCGGCTCCGTCCCCAAGCTGCCCGCGCGACCGATCGGTTGTCTGGACCGGCAGCGGCTCCAGAGCGCCGTACGCGACCTGACCGCCACCGGCGCCACCGCCGTCCGCGCGACCGGCCACACCCTCACCGCCGACCTGCCCGCGGGCAGCACCGGCACGGCGGTCCTCGCCGTCCCCCGCATCCGAGGCTGGCGCTGCGCCGCCGGCGACGCGCCCCTGAAGCCCGCGCACAGCCGCCTCGGCCTTCTCGCCGTCCCCCTCGACGGCCGGGCCACCTCCGTGACCTGCTCCTTCCGCCCACCCGGCATGAAACTCGGCGGCGCCGTCGGCGCGGCGGCCCTCCTCGGCCTCCTCACCACCGCCCTGCTCCACCGCCGAAGGCGCCTGAGCGACCCGAGCGCCCAAACCACCCCGAGTACCCCGAGCGCCCCAAGCCGCCCACCCGCCACATGACGGGAGTTCGCCGCCCGCGCGCGTCCGTCCCGTCCGACGGAGCGAACCCCCGCCCCCGTCTGCCCGCCCCGTCTGCCCGACCCCCGTACCGATCCACGAGTTGGTGAGTCAGAGTGCCGAAACTGTCCGTCGTCGTGCCCTTCCACAATGTCGGGCCCTACGCCCCCGACACCCTGCGCAGTCTCGCCGACAACGCGGACGACGACACCGAGTTCCTGCTGATCGACGACCACTCCACCGACGAGACGCCGGACCTCCTCGACCGCTGGAAGAGCCGCATCCCCCAGGCCACCGTCATCCGCCACGCGACCAACCTCGGCGTCGCCCAGGCGCGCAACACCGGCATCGACGCGGCCACCGGCGACTACCTCACCTTCCTCGACGGCGACGACTGGTACGCCCCCGGCCACTTGCGCGCCATGGTGACCGGAATCCACCGTCTGGGCTGCGAGTTCGCCCGCACCGATCATGTCCTGGCGACCGGCCGCGACCGACAGATCCGCTACGCGCCGGCGAAGGAACGCGACACCGTCATGGACCCCCGGGACGGCATCGCGCCGTCCTCGATGGTGACGATGGTGGACTATCCGTTCGTGCCGTTCGGCATCTACCGCGCCTCGCTCTTCCGGGACGGGGCCGGACGCTTCGAGACGGCGCTGCGCACCGCCGAGGACCGGCTCTGGATCTGGCGCCTCCACCTCGCCGCCACCAGCTACGCGGCGCTCTCCCTGCACGGCGTCTTCTACCGGCGCGGTGTCACCACCTCGCTCACCCAGATCTCCGACCACCGCCAGCTGGACTTCATCCCGTCCTACGACCTGCTGATCGACGAGGTCTCCCGGGACCGCGAGGCCGACCGCTTCCTGCCCAAGGCCGTCCGCACGTACTGCGCGATGATCGCCTTCCACCTGGCGAAGGCCGACCAGTACGAGACCGCCGTGGCCAAGCGGCTGCGCCGCGATGTCACCGACGCGCTGCGCCGGATGCCGCAGCCGGTCCTCGACGAGACCCTCGCGACCATGGACACCACCCGCAGCGCCCTCCTGAGGAGCCTGCGCGACACCGGAAAGGCCGCCTGACCCATGGCCCCCACCACCCGGCCCGGCTCCCCTCGGCCCGACACCTCCGACACCGGCTCCCCCCGCCACGACGCCCGCAGCGCATCACCCGCCGAGCCCCGCCGCGTCCAGATCTTCCAGGTGTCCACTCTCTACGGCGCCGCCACCGTGGCCGCCGCCCTCGACGCCGGGCTGTTCGGCGCCCCCGGCGAGGCCCGCCGCCTGCTGCTCGTCTCGAACAACGCCGAGATCCCCGAGACGGCCGTCCGCCTGGAGACGATGACCGGCTACGAGCGGATCGCGACCCGCTTCGACGAGGTCCTCGACTGGAACGAGACCATCCGCCCGCACCACCCCGGCACCTGGTCGCCCCGCCCCGAGGAGGCCCCGCTCTGGCAGCGGGTGCTGCGTACGGCCTGGGACCTCGCCGCCGCCCCGGTCGAGCTGGTCGTCGAGTCCATCCAGGTCAACCCGGCCCGGGCGCTCGCCACCGTGTTCGCCGAGAGCCCCGTCCACGTCTACGCCGACGGCCTGATGAGCTACGGTCCGACCCGCGACGAGCTGTCCCACTCGATCGCCTGTCGCCTCCGCCGGGTGCTCCACCTGGACCTCGTGCCGGGCCTGGTGCCGCTGCTCCTCACCGAGTACGGCGTCGGCGCCGAGCTGGTCCCCGACGACGCCTTCCGCGCCGTGCTGCGCGAGATCGCGGCGGCGTCGGAGGACTCGGCGGAGAACGCCGCCCTCACCGCCGCCGTCGCCACCGCGCCCACCGCGCTGCTCCTCGGCCAGTACCTCGCCGCCCTCGGCATCCTCACCGCCGAGGAAGAGGAGGACCTGCACGTACGGATGGTGCGCGGCGCGGCCAGGGCCGGGCACCGCTCGATCGTCTTCAAGCCGCACCCCACGGCACCGGCGAGCCAGACGGCGGCCCTGCACGAGGAGGCGGACCGCGCGGGCGTCACCCTCACCGTCCTGGACGGTCCGCTGCTCGCCGAGACCTTCTACGCCCGCTGCCGGCCCCGTCTCGTCGTCGGCTGCTTCTCCACGGCGATGATCACCGCCGCCGTGTACTTCGGCGTGCCCATCGCGCGCGTGGGCACCGGCACGGTGCTCGCCCGGCTCACCCCGTACGAGAACAGCAACCGCGTCCCGCTGACGATCGTCGACCATCTGGTGACCGATCTGGAGAGCGGCACCGAGCCCACCGTCCCGGACGGCGCGCCCGCGAGCCTCGCGCCGCTGCTGCGCGCCGTGGGCTACTGCATGCGCCCGGCCACGCACCCGGGGCTGCGGCCCGAGGCCGTCCGTTACGTGGCCGGGCACCCCGGCGAGCCGCACTTCCCGTCCGAACGGCTCGCCGAACTCGCCCTGCCCCTCCCGGCCCGCACCTGAGGGAGACGAGAGGAGCGAGAGGAGGAAGAGCGCGGGGACGACCGGCCGGCAGGAGTGGACGCGGAGACGACCGGCCGGAAGAGCGAGCGCGGGGGCCCCGGGTACCTGGGAGACCCGGGGCCCCGGAGGTCCCGGAGGTCCCGGTGGACCGGCCGGGTCAGAGCACTCGCGGCGGGTCCGCCTCCCCGTCCTCCGACTGTACGAGGGTGAAGACCGCTCCCTCGGGGTCGGCCACCAGGACCGGCCGCCCCGCCGTGCCCTCGCGCGGCGGGCGCAGCACCTGCCCGCCCAGTTCGGCGACCAGCCGGGCCGCCGCGTCCACGTCGCCGACCTCGAAGTACGTCATCCAGTGCGCGCCCCGGTCCCGGGGCAGCCCCGTGCCGACCCCGTGCAGGGCGGCGACGGGCCGGCCGTCGAGGCGCAGGGTCACGTAGTCGTGGCCGGCGGAGACGAGCGGTTCGGCCTCGTAGGCGAAGACGGACCGGTAGAACTTGGCGACCGAGCCTGTCTCGTACGTCAGCAGTTCGTTCCAGACCGGTGTTCCGGCCGGTCCGGCCTTCGCCGTGCCGAGATGGGCCTTCGCCTGCCACAGACCGAAGACGGCGCCCGCCGGGTCCGCGCAGATGGCCATCCGCCCGGCGTCGCCCGCCTCCAGCGGGCCGACCGCGACCGTGCCGCCGCAGCAGCGGATGGTCTCCGCCGAATCGCCCGCGTCGTCCGTGGCCAGATAGGTGGTCCAGGCGACGGGCAGATGCCGGTCCGGCGGCAGCTGGCCGATCCCGGCGACCTCCCGTCCGTCGAGCAGTGCGCGCACATACGGGCCGAGCTGCTGGGGGCCCGGCTCGAATTCCCAGCCGAACAGCGTGGCGTAGAACTCCTGCGTCGCGTCAAGTCCATGCACCATCAAACTCACCCAACAGGGTGTGCCGGGTGTCCGCCGAGTCGCCTCGGTCATCGTCACTCTCTCCTCGCCAGTGGCCGTACGAGGTGAATTCCGGCGGGCCGTACGGGGCCGCGCCGCGGCGGGCCCTTGCCCGCCGTCCGCCCGTCCTACACCTGCGACCGTTCCCGGGTGTCCCGTCGGGCACCCTTCGTGTCCCGCGACGATCGTCGCACCACGCGGCACACGGCGCGCTCAGCCCACGCCCCGGCCGGGCGGCGAGTTCGCGCGAACGGCCCGTGGCCCCGGGCCGCGAAGGCCGTACCAAGCTCTGTACGAAGCCCCCGTACGAAGCCCCCGTACGAAGCCTCCGTACGAAGTCCCTCTGCGAAGCGTCTGTACGTCGCCCCCGCGTCCCGACGCGGACGCGCGGAATCCCGGAATCCCCAAGGGGCCGTGTTCAGGGCGCGGGCTGCGCGAGGATGGCACCCATGAAGCCCATCATCTCCGTAAGCGAACTCGTGAGCGAGTCGGCTGGGGCGACGCCCCCGGTCCTGCTGGACGTCCGCTGGAGCCTCGGCGGCCCGCCCGGGCGGCCCGAGTACGAGATCGGACATCTGCCCGGCGCCGTCTACGTGGACCTGGACGCCGAGCTGGCGAGCCCGCCCGGGAAGGGCGGCCGGCACCCGCTGCCGGACCCGGACGCCTTCGGCGCCGCGATGCGCCGCGCGGGCGTGTCGGCGCGGACCCCGGTCGTCGTCTACGACGGCGGGCTCGGCTGGGCCGCGGCCCGCGCCTGGTGGCTGCTGCGCTGGGCGGGTCACCCGAACGTGCGGGTCCTCGACGGCGGTCTCGCCGCCTGGACGGGTGAGCTGTCGCGCGACACGCCGGATCCCGCGCCGGGCGACTTCGTACCGGAGCCGGGCGCCCTCGGACTGCTCGACGCGGACGGCGCGGCCGCCCTGGCCCGGGCGGGTCTGCTCCTGGACGCCCGGGCCGCCGAGCGCTACCGGGGCGACGTGGAGCCGATCGACCGGGTCGGCGGCCACATCCCGGGCGCGGTGAGCGCCCCGACGACCGAGAACGTCGGACCGGACGGCCGTTTCCTCCCGGCCGACGCCCTGACGGCGCGGTTCGCCGCACTCGGCGCCAAGGAGGCTTCCGAGGTGGCGGTCTACTGCGGTTCGGGCGTCTCCGGCGCCCACGAGGTCCTGGCGCTCGCCGTCGCGGGGATCCCCGCCGCGCTCTACGCCGGCTCCTGGTCCGAATGGTCGGCCGACCCGGCCCGCCCGGTCGCGACGGGCCCGGACCCCGAGTAGCGGACCCTTCCGGCCACGGCCACGGTCGTGCGTGCGCCCGCTGACGACGGGTCATGTACGGCCCAAGGCCCGGGCGGCGACACGAGCGCCGACCGAGCGCCGACCTCCGGCTGCACCGCACGACGAAGGGGCCCGCTGCCGTCACCCGGCAGCGGGCCCCTCCGCCACGCGATGACCCGCTCACGCGGACACATGTACGCCGACGTACGCGCGCGTCACTCCTGCTTCTTGCGCCGGGTGCCGAACACGATCTCGTCCCAGCTCGGGACCGCCGCGCGGCGGCCGGGCCGCACGCCGTCGGCCTCGGCCTGACGGTCGGTGGTGCCGGTGAGCCGGTCGCGGTGACCCGAGACGGCGCGCGGCATCAGCACGTCGGCGTAGGCCGCGCCCGCTCCGGCGGAGGCGGCGGGGGCCGGCGGTTCCTCGACGTCGGCCTCGGTCTCCTCGGCGGAATCCGAAGTGGCCGGTTCCGGTACGACCATGTCGCCGCGGAAGCTCGGCACGGCCTCCAGGAGGCTGGTCAGCGAGTCGCGTTCCTCCTCCGGCTCGGGAGCCGGGGCGGGCGTGCGCTCCGACGGGCGGTCGAGCGTGCGGTCCAGCGGCCGGTCCCGGGGCAGCCGGGCGATCCGCGGCACGAACGGGAAGCTCGGCTCGGGCGCGGCGGCCAGGGTGTCGTCGGTCTCGCCGATCAGCGCCCGCGCCTCGTCGTCGACGGCCTGGACGAGCCGCCGCGGCGGGTCGTACGTCCAGCTCGCCGTGTGCACCTCGCCCGCGACCCGGTAGACGAGCAGCACTTCCCATGTGCCGTCGTCCCGGCGCCAGGAGTCCCACCGCACGGTGTCCTTCTCGGCACCGCGCAGCAACAGGCGTTCCTGTACCGCCTCGCCGAGCTGGGGGCCGGTGTTCTCGCCCGGCCTGCGGACGGGGGTCTTGCGGGCCCGCTCCGCCATGAAGGCGCGTTCCGCGAGGACGGGGCCCTCGAAGCGCCGTACCCGCTCGACGGGGATGCCCGCGAGCTGTGCGACCTCCTCGGCGGAGGCACCGGCACGTATCCGCGCCTGGATGTCACGGGGGCGGAGGTGGCTCTCGACCTCGATCTCGATCTGGCCGAGCCGCGCACGGTCGTTGCGTACGGCGGCGCGCAGCCGCTCGTCGATCGGAAGGGTGTACTCCGTGCTGTCCGCAGCCTTCAGCACCAGTCGTGTGCCGTCGTTCGAGACGGCCACGACACGCAGTTCGGGCATGGGAACCTCCCGGGTGGTGCCTGCCGACGTCACGTGCGTCGCTGCTTCCGCTAGTCGAGTGTGGCCTGCCCGGGTGCAGCCTGCCACAACCCTGCCGATTCGCCCGGCGTGTCGGGCCTGGACCCTGGAACGCCGTATGACACGGTTACCCGTTTCGCGACCCAGAGTGACAGGATGCCACGCCGAGTCACGGGTGTGCGTGCGGTGCCCGCGGCGCCGCCGGTTCGAGTGCCACCTTCGGCCCCCTTTCCGTCGTTTCCGGACACCCGTGAGGGGTCCGGACCCAGGGCTCGTCACAGTACTCCATTCGGACCACCAGGGTGGACCGGCGCGCCGCCCGAGTTCTCGGGTGTCACGGGAGTCGAGTTTCGGGGGTTTCGGGCCCTGCGTGTCGCTCTTCACAGAACCGGCGGAAGCGGAACTATTCGCTCCTCCTATTTGTCCCTTCTGGGTGCATGGTCGAACGGATGAACAAGCAGGGGTCGGAGATGCGTGAGACGCCGAACACCGGCACAGAGCCCGAGAGTACGGAGAACGACCAGGGGGAGGGGCGGGAACGGAAGAAGAGGTTCGACCTGAGCGTCCCCCAGGTCGCGGGCAGCGCCTTCGCCGCTGTGCTCGCCGCCAAGCTGGCCTCCACTCTCGGGGTCTACGGGACCATCATCGGCGCGGGCGTGATCAGCGTCGTCGCCACCTGTGGCGGCCCGGTCCTCCAGCACGTCTTCAAGCGCACCGGCGAGCAGATGCGCAGGCCCCGGCCGGCTGCCGACCCGCTCTCGGCTCCGGGCCCGGCGCCTGCGGCAACCCCGACCTCGACCCTGACCTCGACCCCCATCCCGGCCCCGACCTCCACCCCGACAGCGGTCCTGGTCCCGCCCTCGCTTCCGGATCCGGCGGCCACCGCCCCGTACGG
The DNA here is from genome assembly GCF_040646255.1 of Streptomyces sp. NPDC046203. NCBI lineage: Bacteria > Bacillati > Actinomycetota > Actinomycetes > Kitasatosporales > Streptomycetaceae > Streptomyces > Streptomyces sp. NPDC046203. The sequence goes on from NZ_JBEYZX010000002.1 coordinate 57,803, forward strand.
GCATATGCCCGACGAGGAGTTCGGGACCCCCACCACGCACGGCACCCGGATGCGCGGCTGGAAGCGGCCCGCGCTCGGCGCCGCCGCCGTCTTCGCCCTCGCGATGGGCGGCATCACCACGTACGAACTGACCTCCGGTCAGGACCTCGGCGGCACCAAGGGCCGTACGACCTTCGGCTCCGTGGTCCGGGGCGACGGCGGAGCCCGGGACGGCCACGGAAGCGAGAACGGCGGAAGCGGCGGAAACGACGGAAGCGGGGAGCCCGGCGGGAGCGGCCAGAGCGACGGTACGGGCCCGCGGGACCAGAACGGTCAGGGTGGCGCCGGGCAGGACCAGCCGTCCCCGAGCGGCACCCCGGGCACCGGCACCCCCACGCCCGCCCCGGACCGGAACACCGGTACGCCCGCCCCGGGCGACACCACCGGCACCGGCACCGGAACTCCCTCGCCCGCCCCGGACGGCGGCACCACCCCCGGCTCCGGCTCCGACCCCGCGCCCACCGCACCGGCGGAGCCGGGCGGCCTCACCCCCACCTCCGCGCCGCCGGCCCCGGCATCCGTGAACCCCGAGGCGCCGAACGGGGAGTAAGGGAGAAGCCGTAGGGGACAAGGGGGCAGGGGTACGGGGCGCGGGGGCGTCAGTCGCCCAGGACCCGTCGCAGATAGTCGTTGCCGAAGAGGCGGTCCGGGTCGAGACGGTCCCGCAGCGCCGTGAACTCGGCGAAGCGCGGATACAGCTCCGCGAAGGCGGCCGCGTCCCGGGTGTGCACCTTCCCCCAGTGCGGCCGGCCGCCGTACGCGGTCATGAGCCGCTCCACCGCCGTGAAGTACGCGTGGTGCGGCGTCCCCTGATACAAGTGCACCGCGATGTAGGCGGTGTCCCGGCCCGAGGCCGTGGACAGGGTGATGTCGTCGGCGGGCGCCGTCCGTACCTCCACCGGGAAGCTCACCTTCAGCGGCGAGCGTTCGATCATCGCCTTCAGTTCGCGCAGCGCTGGCATCACGACCGCGCGCGGCAGCGCGTACTCCATCTCCAGGAAGCGCACCCGGCGCGGCGAGGTGAACACCTTGTAGGGGATGTCGGTGTACGTACGGGCCGAGAGGGCCCGGCTGGACAGGCGGGCCAGCGACGGGATCACCGGCGGTACGGCACGGCCCAGGGAACAGGCGGCCTGGAAGACCCCGTTGGACAGGAACTCGTCCTCGAACCAGCCGGCGAAGCGCCCGACCGGAGCGGCGGGGCCCGCGCTGCGGTTGTTGCGCTTGGTGTTGCAGTTGTCCGTGTGAGGGAACCAGTAGAACTCGAAGTGCTCGTTCTCCGCGTGCAGCGCGTCGAACTCCGCGCTCACCCGATCGAAGGACATGGGTTCCTCGCGGGCGGTGAGCAGGAAGACCGGCTCCACGGCGAAGGTGAGGGCCGTGACCACGCCGAGGGCGCCCAGACCGACCCGGGCGGCGGCGAAGATCTCGGGGTTCTCGCTCTTCGAGCAGGTCGTCAGGCGTCCGTCGGCGGTGACCAGTTCGAGCGCGCGTATCTGCGCGGCGAGGGAGGCCGAGTCGCGGCCGGTGCCGTGGGTGCCGGTGGCGGTGGCCCCGGCCACCGTCTGCTCCATGATGTCGCCCATGTTCGCGAGCGACAGGCCCTCCCGGGCCAGCGCCACGTTGAGCCGCTTGAGCGGGGTGCCGGACTCCACGGTCACGGTCATCGACTCGCGGTCGATCCGGCGGATGCCGGTGAGCAGTCCGGGCCGGATCAGGACGCCGTCGGTCTGCGCGATCGACGTGAAGGAGTGGCCGGTGCCGACCGTCTTGACCTGTAGTCCGTCCTCGGCCGCCCGCCGTACGGCCTCGGCGACCTCCTCGGCACTGGCGGGACTCACCTCCCGGACGGGCCGGGAGGTGACGTTGCCCGCCCAGTTACGCCACGGGCCGCCCGCCGTCCCGGCGCTCCCCGGCCCCCGCGTGCCCACCGTGCCCGGCCCGCTCGTCCCGTCCGGCCGGCTCGTCCCGCCCGGACCGCTCGCTCCGTACGGCCTGTCCGCCCTGCCCGGCCTGCTCGCCCTGCCCGGCCTGCTCGCCCTGCCCGGCCTGCTCGCCCTGCCCGGCCTGCTCGCCCTGCCCGGCCTGTCCGTCCCGCTCACCCGGCTGCCCCTCCCGCGTCGGCGTCACCGGCCTGCGCAGCCGGCGGTGGCCCAGGAGCGCCACCACGACCGCGAGCGCGCCCGACACCACGGGCACCACGTACCCCGACTTCGCCCCGGACGCGTCGACCACCCAGCCGGCGGCCGACGAGCCGAGCGCCACACCGACCGCGAGGCCGGTGCCCGTCCAGGTCATGCCCTCGGTCAGCTTGGAACGCGGTACGTGCGCTTCGACGAGGGCCATCGTGGTGACCATCGTCGGTGCGATGGACAGACCCGCGACAAAGAGCGCCACGGCCAGCAACGGCAGGCTCCCGGCCAGTAGGAGGGGGATCATACTCACGGCCATCGCGACGACCCCGACAAGCCAGCGCACCGACGGCTCGCCCTTGAGATGGAGCAGGCCGAAGACCACGCCGGCGGCGCACGAACCCAGCGCGTAGACGGCGAGGACCAGGCTGGCCGCGGCCTTGCTGCCCCGCTCCTCGGCGAAGGCGACGGTCACCACGTCCACGGCGCCGAAGACCGCGCCCGTGGCCACGAAGGCGAGGGTGAGGATCTGCAGTCCCGGCGAGCGCAGCGCGGAGCCGCCGGTGGTCGTGCCGCGCGGGTGGGGCACCGGTTCGGTGGCGGCCTGCGCGGTCAGCCAGAAGACGCCGACGGCGAGGAAGGCGCCCGCGAGCAGCGGGCCGGCCTCGGGGAACCAGGTGGTGGACAGGCCGATGGAGATGATCGGGCCGAAGATGAAGCACACCTCGTCGACGATCGACTCCCACGAGTACGCGGTGTGCAGCCGCCGGGCGTCGCCCTGGTAGACGTCCGCCCAGCGGGCCCGGACCATCGAGCCGAGGCTCGGCACACAGCCGACGCACGCCGTGAACACGAACAGCGTCCAGTCCGGCGTCTCGTACTGGACGCAGAGCAGCAGCCCCGCGGCGGCGGCGAGCGCGATCAGCGCCGCCGGGCGCAGGACCCGCCGCTGCCCGTGCCGGTCGACGAGCCGGGAGACCCACGGGCCGAGCGCGGCGGCGGACATGGCGAGGGTGGCGGAGAGCGCGCCGGCCAGCCCGTACCGCCCGGTGACCTGGGAGATCATGGTCACGATGCCGATGCCCATCATGGACAGCGGCATACGCCCGAGGAAGCCGGCGGCGGAGAACGACGCGGTGCCGGGGGCCGCGAAGATCGCGCGATAGGGACTGGGCAAGGTGGACTCCGGGCTCGGGCGGCCAGCCGCGTACGCAAGTGCCGGACCGGTCGCACGCTGCCCGAGCGGGCCGGGGGCACGCCAGGGGCGCGTGGGGGCATGGCCGGGACACGGGCGGGCGAGAGTGTGGCCCGGCACCTGTAGTTAACTGCTAAAGCTTACGGTCTTGAAGTCATACAGTCACTCACTTTTTTCCGGCCGGGCCGCGACCCGGGCTGTCAGGGGCGAGTGGCAGGATCGGTGGCATGTCCGACGAGCTCGATCCCGCCCCGTACGACGCCCTGCTGCTGCTCTCCTTCGGTGGCCCCGAGGGCCCGGACGACGTGGTCCCGTTCCTGGAGAACGTGACCCGCGGCCGAGGCATCCCCAAGGAACGGCTGAAGGAGGTGGGCCGGCACTACTTCCTCTTCGACGGCGTCAGCCCCATCAACGCCCAGAACCGCGCCCTGCTCGACGCGCTGCGCGCCGACTTCGCCACGTCCGGCCTCGATCTGCCGGTCTACTGGGGCAACCGGAACTGGGCGCCGTACCTCACCGACACCCTGCGCGAGATGATCACCGACGGACGGCGTCATATCGCCGTCCTCGCCACCAGCGCGTACGCCTCCTACTCCGGTTGCCGGCAGTACCGCGAGAACCTCGCCGACGCGCTCGCCGCGCTGGAAGCGGAAGGTCTGCCGCTGCCCCGCGTCGACAAGCTGCGGCACTACTTCAACCACCCCGGCTTCGTCCGCCCCATGATCGACGGGGTCCTCGCCGCGCTCGACGGCCTCGACGCGTCCGTACGGGACGGGGCCCACCTCGCCTTCACCACGCACTCCATCCCCGAGTCCGCCGCCGACACCTCCGGCCCGGTCGGCGACCACGGCGACGGCGGCGCCTATGTGAAGCAGCACCTCGACATCGCCCGGCTGATCGCCGACACGGTCCGCGAGGAGACCGGCGTCGACCACCCCTGGAAGCTCGTCTACCAGTCCCGCAGCGGCGCCCCGCACATCCCGTGGCTGGAGCCCGACATCTGCGACCACCTGGAGGAACTCCACGGCGCCGGAGTCCCGGCCGCCGTCATGGTGCCGATCGGCTTCGTCTCGGACCACATGGAGGTCCTGTACGACCTCGACACCGAGGCCACCGCCAAGGCCGACGAGCTGGGGCTGCCGGTACGGCGCTCGGCCACCGTCGGGGCCGACCCCCGGTTCGCGGCGGCCGTGCGCGAGATCGTCCTGGACCGGGCCGCCACCGAGCGCGGGAAGCGGGTGACCCCCTGCGCGCTCGGAACGCTCGGGGCGTCCCACGACCTGTGCCCCATCGGCTGCTGCCCGGCCCGGACGGAACGGGCCGCCGCTGCCGGCGCCGACAGCCCGTACGCGTAGGGACCGTCCGGCCCTGATCCGCAGGACGTCCCCAGCCCAGGGTCCGTCCCCCGGATCGGGCCGGACCCCGCGAGCCCCGAGCCCGGCAAGATCCGAGAAGACAGGCCCCCGGCCCCAAGGAGACATCCCGTGACCGACCCCCTGCTGTCCGAACTCCTCGACCTGGCCCTGGAGGCCGGACGCCGGGCCGGAGCGCTGCTGCGCGACGGACGGCCGGACGACCTGACGGTGGCCAGGACCAAGACGAGCGCCATCGACGTGGTCACCGAGATGGACATCGCCGCCGAGAAGCTGATCACCGGCTTCCTCGCCGAGCACCGCCCCGAGGACGGGGTGCTCGGCGAGGAGGGCGCGTCCACCCCCGGCACCAGCGGGATCCGCTGGATCGTCGACCCGCTCGACGGCACCGTGAACTATCTCTACGGCCTGCCGACCTGGGCCGTCTCCATCGCCGCCGAACGGGACGGCGAGACGCTCGTCGGCGTCGTCGAGGTCCCCCTGCGCCGCGAGACCTTCCACGCGGTGCGCGGCGGCGGCGCCTGGCTCGGCGAGCGGCGGCTGGCCGTCCGGCCCTCGCCGGAACTCGGCCAGGCCCTCGTCGCCACCGGCTTCGGCTACCTCCAGGAACGCCGCGCCCACCAGGCGGACGTCGCCCAGCGCCTCATCCCGCTCGTCCGCGACATACGGCGGGCCGGCTCCGCCGCCATCGACCTCTGCGACGTCGCCGCCGGACGCCTTGACGCCTACTACGAGCGCGGACTGAACCCCTGGGACTACGCGGCGGGCGACCTGATCGCGCGCGAGGCCGGCGCCCTGACGGGCGGCCGACCGGGCGACCGGCCGTCGGGCGAGCTGACCCTGGCGGCGCCGGAGGGGATCTTCGGGGTGCTCCAGGAGTTCCTGGAGGACGCCGGCGCCTGGCACGACTGAGCTGACCCGGCCGGACCCTTCCGAAACTGCGCGACCTGAAACCCCGCCCGGGCCCGCACGCGTGCGGGCCCGGGCATGACCGAGGCCCCCGGGAGCCGGCTTGGGTTCCAGTGGCTCGGGGGCCTCGGTCGGGTCGTCGTCGGGTCAGGCGCGGGTTGCGCCGACCTCCACGCCGTGTTCGGCGGCGAGGCGATGCAGGTCGTCCAGCTCGGCCTGCTCGACGTCCGCGAGGAAGTCGTCGCCCGTCTCACGAGCGTGCGTGAGGTCGGACTGGGTGGTCCTGATGCGGTGCAGCAGTCCTGCGGTGAAAGCGTCCATCGTGCGCCCCCTCGTCGTGGGTCGTTGGCACGGGAGTGCCTCGGGTGGGCGGATCACGCACCGCAGCCTCTGGGGGACAGAGAGTGGCGACGGGGTACCGTCTACGGCGTGATCGCGGGGTTGCAGTCGTCCTCCCCAGCCGTTTCCTCAGAGAAACCTCAACCGGGCCGAGAATCAGATGAATTCTCCGAAGCCGTTCGCCAGGGTCCGGCCACCCGCCCGCCACCGCACGCGCCACCCCGGTCACGGGCCCCTCGCTCCCGCCGCCCGGCGCACCCGCCTCGTACCGCCGCTCGCCGCCCCTCAGCGCCTCCCGTACCCCTTCGGAGCCCTCCGGAGCCCCCGAGTACCCCCCGGCCCCTCCGGGCCCCCGGCCGCCCGGCAGAACCGCCTTACAGCCGGTTTACGCGCGTTCGGGGCAGGATGGACAGCGCACAATCCGTGCGTGAGACCGCCCGTCCGTCCCCAGGACCAGGACCAGGGCCCAGGAAAGGATTGACAGACGTGCGCGTACTCGTCGTCGAGGACGAGCAGCTGCTCGCGGATGCCGTGGCCACCGGACTGCGGCGGGAGGCCATGGCGGTCGACGTCGTCTACGACGGCGCCGCCGCTCTGGAGCGCGTCGGGGTCAACGACTACGACGTGGTCGTCCTCGACCGTGACCTTCCCCTGGTCCACGGCGACGACGTGTGCCGCAGAATCGTCGAGATCGGCATGCCGACCCGCATCCTGATGCTCACCGCCTCCGGCGACGTCAGCGACCGCGTCGAGGGCCTGGAACTGGGCGCCGACGACTATCTGCCCAAGCCCTTCGCCTTCAGCGAGCTCATCGCGCGCGTACGCGCGCTGGGCCGGCGTACCTCCGTCCCGCTCCCGCCCGTCCTGGAGCGCGCGGGCATCCGCCTCGACCCCAACCGGCGCGAGGTCTTCCGCGACGGCAAGGAGGTCCAGCTGGCGCCCAAGGAGTTCGCGGTCCTGGAGGTGCTGATGCGCAGCGAGGGCGCGGTCGTTTCGGCCGAGCAGCTCCTGGAGAAGGCCTGGGACGAGAACACGGACCCGTTCACCAACGTCGTCCGCGTCACCGTGATGACCCTGCGCCGCAAACTGGGCGAGCCGCCGGTCATCGTCACGGTCCCCGGCTCCGGATACCGGATCTGACCCGATGGCCCAGTCCCCGCCGCCCCTGAACGCCCCTCCGAAGCCGACCTGGGACCCGCGCGATCCGGTCCGCCCGCTGCTGCGCCCGACGATCCGGATAAGGCTCACCCTGCTCTACGGCGGGATGTTCCTGATCGCGGGCATCCTGCTGCTGGCGATCATCTACCTGTTCGCCGCGCAGGTCCTGCGGGGGAGCAACGCCGAGCTGCCGTTCAAGGTGGTCAACGGCACCGTCCGGGCCACCACCAACTGGTGCCTGCTGCCCGAGAACACCACCGGCGAGCAGCTCAACAACGCCGTGAGCCTGTGTCTGCGGCACCAGAACGACCTCGCCCTGGACGACCTGCTGCGTCGCTCCCTGTTCGCGCTGCTCGGCCTCAGCATCATCGCCTTCGCCTTCGGATACGCGATGGCCGGCCGGGTGCTCTCCCCGCTGGGCCGGATCACCCGCACCGCCCGCCGGGTGGCCGGCTCGGACCTGTCCCGGCGGATCGAGCTGGACGGCCCCGACGACGAGCTCAAGGAGCTGGCCGACACCTTCGACGAGATGCTGGAGCGCCTGGAGCGCGCCTTCACCGCCCAGCAGCGCTTCGTCGCCAACGCCTCGCACGAGCTGCGCACCCCGCTCGCGATCAATCGCACGCTTCTGGAGGTGCAGCTCTCGGACCCGGCGGCGCCCATCGAGCTCCAGCAGCTCGGCAAGACCCTGCTGGCCACCAACGAGCGCAGCGAGCAGCTGGTCGAGGGCCTGCTCCTGCTGGCCCGCAGCGACAACGAGATCGTCGAGCGCAAACCGGTCGACCTCGCCGAGGTCGCCTCGCGCGCGGTGGACCAGTCGCACGCGGAGGCGGAGGCCAAGGGCGTGTCCCTCCGGGGCGAACGGGCCCCGGCGGTGGTCCAGGGCAACGGTGTCCTGCTGGAGCGGATCGCCCTGAACCTGGTGCAGAACGCCATCCGGTACAACGTCCCGGAGGACGGCTGGGTGGAGGTCTCCACCGCAACCCGTGACGGCCTGGCGGAGCTGGTGGTGTCCAATACGGGGCCCGTGGTCCCGGCGTACGAGATCGACAACATTTTCGAGCCATTCCGGCGCCTCCGCCAGGAGCGCACCGGCAGCGACAAGGGTGTCGGCCTGGGGCTGTCGATCGTGCGATCCGTCGCGCGCGCCCACGGCGGTCGTATCATCGCCGAGCCCAGGGAAGGGGGCGGGCTCGTGATGCGCGTCACACTTCCGATCTGACTACACTGTGCAAGCCGAACGGATTTGTTCGCCTTGCGCGGAATTTCCGATTCTCATTCCCGGAGCGGTCCTGTGTGATCGATCACAGGAATGAGTATCCGGTCCTCCACTCTCCGTGATCGAGAATTCCCCCGAAAAGCCCGGAAAAGTCCGGGTTTTCAGGGGGTTGAATGGCGGGAAGTACACGGGGTGGCACCCGTGAGGGAGGTCCGATGGACCGTGTACGGTCCGGTTCGCCACCCAAACCCGCTCACTCTTGAGGGGGCGGATTGGGTGTCGATTGAGTAACAGACCTTGATGTGAGGCAAAATCTCCGCCTCGGGTCGGGCACAAGTCCGGCCTCTCACGCGTTACGTGCGCTGGAGACACCGCAACCACCCAGAGGGGGAGAGCGACATGGCAACGGATTACGACACCCCACGCAAGACCGACGACGACGTCGACTCGGACAGCCTTGAAGAACTGAAGGCCCGCCGGAACGACAAGTCGACCTCGACCGTCGACGTCGACGAGTTCGAGGCCGCCGAGGGCCTGGAGCTCCCGGGCGCCGACCTCTCGAACGAGGAGCTGGCCGTCCGGGTCCTGCCCAAGCAGGCCGACGAGTTCACCTGCATGAGCTGCTTCCTCGTGCACCACCGCAGCCAGCTGGCTCGGGAGAAGAACGGTCAGCCGATCTGCCGCGACTGCGACTGAGGCAGACCGCCGTGGCAGGCGACACACCGTCTCGGAAGCGACGGCTCCGGCTCCCCGGGAGACCGGAGGCGTACCAGGACGGCTCGGGCCCGGCCAAGGACGTCCACGACGATTCCTCGGCCGAGCACTCCGTCCACCTGCCCACACCTGGCGCACGTGACGACGGGCGGGGCCCCACGGCCTCGCTCGAAGCATCGGACGCGTCACACCGGGCCGCACGACGGCCCGTCCCGGAGGAGGACCGGCGCGGCCATGCCGCCCGGAACGCCCTCCGCAAACTTCCCCGGAGTCTCTTCCGGGGCACCCACCACGCCGGCGGAGACGGTCCCCGGGCCGGCGCACCCCAGGGCGAGAGCCCCGAGGGTGACGCACCCGGCGCCGACCGTGACGGCCCCGGCGGCAGCACCGGCCCCGCGGGCCGGGCCGGCTCCGCGGCCGGCGGTCCCGCCGCCGGAGACCCCGCCGCCGGAGACCCCGAGCGCGAAGGCTCCACCGCCGGTGGTCCCGAGGCCGACGGCTCAGGCGACGCCCGCAAGCGGGGCGTCCTCGGGCGAGTGGCCCCGCCCGTCCTGCGACGAGTGGCCAACCCCGCGCGCGTACGGCTCGACCGCGTACGGCTCGACAGCGCCCGCATCGACGCCGTACGGCGCGGAGTCCGACGCGGCGGCCAGGGCGCCAAGGCCGGTCTCGGCTATCTCGCCGACCGCGTCATCGACCTGGCCCCGCGCGTCCCCGTACGGGACCTGGCGACCCTGCGCCGGCAGTTCCCCGGCCTCGGGCCCGAGGAGATCGCCGACAAGCTGGTCGCCGGTGCGGCGCGCGCCAGCGCCACCGTGGGCGCCGGTGTCGGCGCCGCCGCCATGCTGCCCGTACCGCCGGCGGTGCCCGCCGAGCTCGCCACCGAGATCACCGGCGTCGCCGCGATCGAGCTGAAACTCGTCGCCGAGCTGCACGAGCTCTACGGTGTACGGCCGCCCGGCACGCTCACCCAGCGCTCGACCGCGTATCTGACCTCCTGGACCGAGGAGCGCGGCCTCGACCCCGGCCATCTGGCCACCACCCTGGCCACCGCCAATGTGGCCTTCGGCGGCCGGCTCAAGCGCGAACTGCGCCAGCAGATCATGCGGCGCATGGTGCGCAACGTGCCGAACCTGACCCCGTTCCTGGTGGGCGCGGCCGTCGGCGCCGTGATGAACCGGCGCGACACCAAGAAGCTCGCCGCCCGCATCCGGGGAGACCTGCGCGAGCGCCAGGTCCCCTGGGACCGCCTGACGGCCCTGCCGCCCCTGGAGCAGCCGGAACACCCGGAGCTGCCCGGGATGCCCGGCCCTGGCACCGAGGGCTTCTGAGCCCCCGCGGAACGCCGGGGGAGGGCGGTTCCGAGCGGCCGGTGCCCCCGCTCGCCCGGCCGCTCGTCCGGCGCCTTCCTCTGTGACGTGCTTCCTCTCGGACCCTTGTCCTTCGGCCCGCGCCTCGCGGCGGCGGAGCCCCGCGTACCGGCTCCGCTTTGGCCTGAGACGCCTCTGAACAGTAGGTTTCCGGGGAAACGAGCAAACCCGGGGAGGGGAGCCCACGTGCGAGGACTCACCGATCCGTCCGGCGGGCGCCGCCCCCGGCTGCCGTCCTCGGAGTCCGCCGTCCGGGTGCGGGTCCTCGGATACCGCGTCGGGGGCCTGTGCGTCACCCTGCTCGGCGGCCTCGCCCTGCTCGTCGGGGCGCTGGCGCTGGCCGCGGTGCCCAGCCTGATCGAGGACGAGAAAGCGTTCGCCGACGCGACGCCGTGCGCCACCGCGTCCCCGGCCTCGGCCCACGCCGACTGTCTGCGTGAGGTCGACGCGACCGTGAAGCGCACCGTGATCCGCGACCAGCCGAAGACGGCGGAGTACACGCTGTACCTGGACGGCCCCGGCCAGGTGCCGTCCGAGATCGACATGGGCGGGGCGGGGCCGCTGCTCAAGCGGCTGCGCCCCGGTGACAAGGTGACGGTCATCGTGTGGCGGGACTATGCCGTCGAGGTCCGGCGGGGAGACGTCGCGCAGACGTCCTCCGATACGCCCGTCGGGGAGCCGCAGATCACCTGCATGATCGGCCTGGGCCTGATTCCCGTCGGCGCCTTCGGCCTGTACGCGGGCGGGAGCGCGGTGTGGTCGGCGCGCCGCCACTCCGCTCGGGGACGGGGACTGCCCCCCGAGTTCCTGGGCTGGGGCAAGACCGCGGGCGCGATCGCCCTGTGCGCGGTGGCGGCGGGGGCCGTGGGAGCCGTCGCCGGCACGAACGTGCCGGTCATGCTGCTCGTCTGGCTGGTCCTGCTGGTGCCGGTCTGGTGGATCACCGGCCGGCGATGGCGATCCGACCGGGCCCGTCGCGCCGGACTCTTCGCCTAGCCCGCCCCGGAGCCGGGTCAGGCGTCCTGGGCGTCTTGGGTGGTAACAGCGTTCTCACGGGCAGCCGTCAGCGCCGACGCCAGCGCCTCCGGGTCCCGGCTGGACAGGTAGACGTACGGCGTGGGGTCCGCCGGGTCCGTCACCTCGGCGTGTACGGCCCTCGGCACGTAGCTGCGCATCAGCATGAAGGCGCGCATGTCGGCCCGGTGCGTACGCCAGGCGCGCGCCTCCTCGGCGTCCAGTACCTCGGGCTCCCCGAGGGCCGTCACCGGGATCCGGGCGTCCCCGGCCACCAGGGACCCCGCCACGACCCGGATCCGGGCCGAACCGTACGAGGAGACCATCACCGCCGCGAGGGCCGCCGCGACGATCACACCGCCGATCATCGGGATCGCACCGAGCGGGAGCATGATCAGCCCACCGGACAGGCCGAACAGGAACACGATCACCCACCACGTACCCGGAGCGGTGAGCCGCTCGTCGAAACTGGGCGCAGCGGGCTGCGCCGCGGGCTGTGCGGAGGACTGTCCGGGGGACGGTGCGGAAGACTGCTGCATGCGTCCAAGCTTGGCACGGCGCGACCCGCGCCCCACCTCGCGGGTAAGGTCTGCGGCTGTGACTGGAACTTCCCCCGCCCTGACGCCGCCGGCCGAGGCCATACCGCCGGTTCGGCACCCCGACGCGCCCGCCCCCGGCGAGATCATCGGCTCGCACTACGAGCACTGCTTCGGGTGCGGCGGCGGGCAGCCCCACGGGCTGCACCTGGAGGCGCGCGCGGGCGAGGGCGTGACCGTCACCGCCGAGTTCACCGTCAAGCCCGGCCACCAGGGTGCCCCCGGTCTCGCGCACGGCGGCGTGCTCGCCACCGCGCTCGACGAGACCCTCGGCTCCCTGAACTGGCTGCTGCGGGTCATCGCCGTGACCGGGCGCCTGGAGACCGACTACGTGCGGCCCGTTCCGGTCGATACGGTGCTCCACCTCGCGGCCGAGGTGACCGCCGTGCACGGCCGCAAGATCTACTCGACCGCCGTCGGCCGGATCGGCGGGCCCGACGGCCCCGTCGCCGTCCGCGCGGACGGCCTCTTCATCGAGGTCAAGGTCGACCACTTCATCGACAACGGACGCCCGGAGGAGATCCGGGCCGCCATGTCCGATCCCGACCAGGTCCGGCGTGCCCGTGCCTTCGAGGTGAACCCCTGATGCGCCCTCCCGTCGACGTACTCCTCCGCCGCCTGGACCCGGAGGTGCCGATTCCGGCCTACGGGCACCCGGGTGACGCCGGTGCCGACCTGGTGACCACCGAGGCCGCCGTCCTCGCCCCCGGGGAGCGGGCCGTCCTGCCCACCGGGATCTCCCTCGCCCTGCCCGACGGCTACGCCGCCTTCGTGCACCCGCGCTCCGGCCTGGCCGCACGCTGCGGTGTGGCACTCGTGAATGCCCCAGGGACGGTCGATGCCGGGTACCGTGGAGAGATCAAGGTGATCGTGGTCAATCTGGATCCGCGCGAGAGCGTGCGGTTCGACAGGTTCGACCGGATTGCCCAGCTTGTCGTCCAGCAGGTCGAGAAGGTGCGCTTCCACGAGGTGGCGGAGCTTCCCGGTTCCGCGCGGGCCGAAGGGGGCTTCGGGTCCACCGGCGGCCATGCCGCCGTGGACGGCACAACGGGTGGGAATCGATACGCTTCGGTCGTATCCGACCGGGAAGGACAGTGACGTGTTCGGACGTCGCAAGAAGAACGGTGCCGCCGAGGACGCGGCGGGCGAGGCCGGACAGGCCGGCGAGGCCGCCGGTGAGCACGCGGACGACGCGGCCGCGCCGCGCCGGGTGAACCTTCCGCCGGCGCCCCGGCCGGACGGCCCGTGGGACATCTCCGAGGTCGGCAAGCCGGAGGAAGGCCGCGTCGATCTCGGCGGCATCTTCGTCCCCGGTGTGGAGGGCATGGAGCTGCGCGTGGAGGTGGCGGGCGACGCGATCGTCGCGGCCACCGTCGTGCTGCGCGACAGCGCCGTACAGCTCCAGGCCTTCGCCGCGCCCAAGAAGGAAGGCATCTGGGGCGAGGTCCGCGACGAGATCGCGGAGGGCATCACCCAGCAGGGTGGCGCCATCGAGGAGATCGAGGGCCCGCTGGGCTGGGAGCTGCGCGCGCAGGTCCCCGTACAGCTGCCCGACGGCAACCGGGGCGTTCAGCTGGTGCGCTTCGTCGGCGTGGACGGCCCCCGCTGGTTCCTGCGCGGAGTGATCTCCGGTCAGGGCGCGGTGCAGCCTGAGGCCGCGGGTCTGCTGGAGCAGATCGTCCGGGACACCGTCGTCGTCCGCGGCGACGGCCCGATGGCCCCGCGCGACCCGATCGTCCTCAAGCTGCCGAACGACGCGCAGATGGTGCCGGACGGCGTGCAGCAGGAAGAGCAGGCCGGCTCCCGGTTCTCCGGTGGCATGGGTCAGCTCCAGCGCGGCCCGGAGATCTCCGAGATCCGCTGATCTGTTGATCCGCTGATCCGCCGGTGCGCTGATCTGCTGACGCGTTGATCTGTCGACGCGCTGAGGTCCGTCGTGTTCTGCCGGTCCGCGTGGATCCGTCCGGTCGCCGGACGGATCGCCGGATCAGCGGATCATTGGCCGAACGCGTGTGGGAGATCACGCGCGCGCCATGTGAACAGGCCCGATGGGCCGCTTCCGCCCCGCCCGTATGTTCGGTGTGGGGAGGACGGAAGCGGCCCATCGGGTTTTCCACAGCCCGCGGCGAGTGCCGCGGAAAGATCCGATCCGGGTTATCCACAGACCTGGCACCGGCCCCCGACCTCGGCCCATACTGGCGGCGCACACGTTCGAACCAGGGGGGTAACACGGTGAGCGAGAGCAACGCCCGCACGGGAGCGGCCGTCATGGAGGACCCGGCCGCGTCGCCGATGGTCCGGGTGGAGAATCTGCGCCGCTCGTACGGGACGGGGGAGGCCGCCGTACACGCCCTGCGCGGGGTCTCCTTCGACATTCCGCGCGGCGAGCTGGTCGCGCTCAAGGGCCGTTCCGGCTCCGGCAAGACCACCCTGCTCAACCTCGTCGGCGGGCTCGACACCGCCGACCAGGGCAGCATCGTCATCGACGGCGTCGACCTCGCGGGGCTCGGCGAGGACGGACTGCTCGCGCTGCGCCGCGACCGGATCGGCTTCATCTTCCAGTCCTTCGGCCTGATCCCGATCCTGTCCGCCGCCGAGAACGTCGGCGTACCGATGCGGCTGCGCCGCTCCGACCCCAAGGAGCGGGAGGAGCGGGTCGCGCTGCTGCTCGCCCTGGTCGGCCTCGCCGACCACGCGGCCCAGCGCCCCGGAGAGCTGTCCGGCGGCCAGCAGCAGCGGGTCGCCATCGCCCGCGCCCTCGCGAACCGGCCCGCGCTGCTGATAGCCGACGAGCCGACCGGCCAGCTCGACGCCGAGACCGGCCTCGCCGTCATGGAGCTGCTGCGGGCCGTGGTCCGCAGCGAGGGGTGTACGGCCCTGGTCGCCACCCACGACAACCAGCTCCTCGGCCTCGCCGACCGCGTGCTCGAACTGAGCGACGGGGAGATCATCGAACACTGACGCACCGGGCGGCGGGCGGCGGGCGGCGGGGCGGCGGGCGGCGGGGCGGCTTGGGGGCTGTTCAGCGGATCTTGGCCGGGGCCGTGACGCCTGGCACGGCACCTGGCCGCGCGCGCGGGGCGCCGGCCGTCGCCCGGGGCCGGTGCCACCCGTGCATCAGGATCACGTCAAGACGGCCCCCGGCCGCGCCCACCCGTGCGGTATGTCCGTTTGGCTGGACGTAAGGTCGGCCCATGGGACGCGGCAAGCTACGGATCTACCTGGGGGCGGCACCCGGCGTCGGCAAGACCTACGCCATGCTCTCCGAGGGCCACCGGCGGGTGGAGCGCGGTACGGACTGCGTGGTCGCGTTCGTCGAGCACCACGACCGGCCGCGTACCGAGGTGATGCTGCACGGTCTGGAAGCGGTGCCGCGCCGGGAGATCGAGTACCGGGGGACGACCTTCCCCGAGATGGACATCGACGCCGTCCTGGCCCGCCGTCCCGTCGTCGCGCTGGTCGACGAGCTGGCGCACACCAATGTGCCCGGCTCGCGCAATCCCAAGCGCTGGCAGGACGTGGAGGAGCTGCTCACGGCCGGTGTCGACGTCATCGCGACGGTCAACATCCAGCACCTGGAGTCGCTGGGCGACGTCGTCGAGGCGATCACCGGTGTACGGCAGCGGGAGACCGTCCCGGACGAGATCGTCCGCCGGGCCGACCAGATAGAGCTGGTCGACATGTCGCCGCAGGCCCTGCGGCGGCGCATGGCGCACGGCAACATCTACAAACCCGACAAGGTCGACGCGGCCCTGTCCAACTACTTCCGCCCGGGCAACCTGACCGCGCTGCGCGAGCTGGCGCTGCTCTGGACGGCGGACCGGGTCGACGAATACCTGCGCCAGTACCGCGGCGAGCACAACATCCGCTCCACCTGGCAGGCCCGGGAGCGGATCGTCGTCGGCCTCACCGGCGGACCCGAGGGCCGCACCCTCATACGGCGGGCCACCCGGCTGGCCGAGAAGGGCGCCGGCGGCGAGGTGCTCGCCGTCTACATCTCCCGCAGCGACGGCCTGACCTCCGCGTCCCCCAAGGAGCTGGCCGACCAGCGGACCCTGGTCGAGGACCTCGGCGGAACGTTCCACCACGTCATAGGCGACGACGTGCCCTCGGCGCTCCTGGAGTTCGCCCGAGGGGTCAACGCCACCCAGATCGTCCTCGGCTCCAGCCGCCGCCGTTCCTGGCAGTACATCCTCGGCCCCGGCGTCGGCCAGACCGTGGCCCGCGACTCCGGCCCCGACCTCGACGTCCACATCGTCACCCACGAGGAGGTCGCCAAGGGCCGCGGCCTGCCCGTCGCGCGCGGCGGTCGGCTCGGGCGCGCCCGGATCCTGTGGGGCTGGGTGGTCGGCGTCGCCGGCCCCATCCTGCTCAGCCTGCTGCTCACCCATGTCGAGGCGGACCTCGGTCTCGCCAACGACATGCTGCTCTTCCTCGCGCTGACCGTCGCCTCCGCCCTCCTCGGCGGATTCCTGCCGGCCCTCGCGGCCGCGGCCTTCGGCTCCGTCCTGCTCAACTGGTTCTTCACCCCGCCGCTGCACCGGCTGACCGTCGCCGACCCCAAGAACATCGTGGCCATCGCCGTCTTCTTCGGTGTCGGCATGTCGGTGGCCTCGGTCGTCGACCTGGCCGCCCGCCGTACCCACCAGGCCGCCCGGCTGCGCGCCGAGGCCGAGGTGCTGTCCTATCTGGCGGGCAGTGTGCTGCGGCTCGGGGTCCCGGCGCAGCCGGGGGAGGAGACCGGTCTGGAGGCGCTGCTCGAACGGGTCCGGGAGACCTTCTCGATGGAGTCCGTCGCCCTCCTGGAACGTTCCGGCGACCTCGAACCCTGGACCCGCGCGGCCAGTGTCGGCGCCCATCCCGTGGGACGCCCCGAGGAGGCCGACGTGGACATGCCGGTCGGCGACCATCTCGCGCTCGCCCTGAGCGGCCGGGTGCTGCCCGCCGAGGACCGCCGCGTCCTGGGCGCGTTCGCCGCTCAGGCCGCCGTCTTCCTCGACCGCCAGCGGCTCGTCGACGAGGCCGAGAAGGCCCGCAAGCTCGCCGAGGGCAACAAGATCCGCACCTCGCTGCTCGCCGCCGTCAGCCACGACCTGCGCACCCCGCTCGCCGGCATCAAGGCGTCGGTCACCTCGCTCCGCTCCGACGACGTCGAGTGGTCCGAGGAGGACAAGGCCGTCCTCCTCGAAGGCATCGAGGAGGGCGCGGACCGGCTCGACCACCTCGTGGGCAACCTCCTCGACATGTCCCGGCTCCAGACCGGCACCGTCACCCCGCTGATCCGCCCCACCGACCTCGACGAGGTGGTGCCGATGGCGCTGCTCGGCGTCCCCGACGGCAGCGTCGAACTCGACATCCCCGAGACCCTGCCCATGGTCGCCGTCGACCGGGGCCTCCTGGAGCGGTCCGTGGCCAACATCGTCGAGAACGCCGTCAAGTACAGCCCCGAGGGCGTTCCCGTCCTCGTCGCCGCCAGCGTCCTCGGCGAACGCCTCGAACTGCGAGTGACCGACCGAGGCCCCGGCGTCCCCGAGGAGGGCAAGGACGGCATCTTCGAACCCTTCCAGCGCTTCGGCGACGCCCCGCGCGGCTCCGGCGTCGGCCTCGGGCTGCCCGTCGCCCGCGGCTTCGTCGAGGCCATGGGCGGCACCCTGACCGCCGAGGACACCCCGGGCGGCGGTCTCACGATGGTCCTCACTCTGCGGACCGCGCCCCAGAGCGCCCTGCCGCCGGTGCCGGGGACGGCGCCGGGGACGGCAGGGGTGGCGGGCACGGCCGGGACCGAGCGGGCGGGGGACGGACCCGGCATCCCCGGGCCGGTCGACGTGAGGCCCCTGGACACCGACCCCGTGGACACCGGCCCTATGGACACCGGGCCCACCGGGCCCACTGGGCCGGCGGATGTCGGATCCTCGGGGACCGAGCCCCCGGCGCCGTCCCCGCGTACCGGCACGTAGCCCCGCCCGCGCGGTCCGCGTGGCCCGTGCGGGACGCCTCGGACCCTCCGTACCTCCCGCGCGCTCCGTACCTCCCGTACCCCCGCACCTCCCGTACCTCCCGCGTCTTCGTACGCACCGCACCCCGTACACCCCGCCCCACCCACTTCGCCCCCTCCGAACAGGAAGGCCCTCCATGACCCGGGTCCTCGTGGTCGACGACGAGCCACAGATCGTCCGTGCCCTGGTGATCAACCTCAAGGCACGGAAGTACGAGGTCGACGCGGCACCCGACGGCGCCACCGCCCTCCGGCTGGCCGCCGAGCGCCATCCCGACGTCGTCGTCCTCGACCTCGGGCTGCCCGACATGGACGGCGTCGAGGTCATCAAGGGGCTGCGCGGCTGGACCCGGGTGCCGATCCTCGTCCTGTCCGCCCGGCAGACCTCCGACGAGAAGGTCGAGGCCCTGGACGCGGGCGCCGACGACTACGTCACCAAGCCGTTCGGCATGGACGAACTGCTGGCCCGGCTGCGTGCCGCGGTCCGCCGGGCCGAGCCGGTCGGCGGCGCCGAGGACGGGGTCGTGGTCGTCGAGACCAGCGGCTTCACGGTCGACCTGGCCGCCAAGAAGGTCCACCGCGACGGCAAGGACGTCCGGCTCACCCCCACCGAGTGGCACCTGCTCGAAGTCCTCGTCCGCAACAGCGGCCGGCTGGTCAGCCAGAAACAGCTGCTCCAGGAGGTATGGGGACCCTCGTACGGCACCGAGACCAACTACCTCCGCGTGTACATGGCGCAGCTGCGGCGGAAGCTGGAGCGCGACCCCTCCCATCCGAGGCATTTCGTCACCGAACCGGGCATGGGCTACCGCTTCGAACACTGAGACCGGTCCCGGGCCCCGGCCCGGCGGCGGCCGGTAGGCTTTCTGTATGAGTGCCGCACCGCGTACCGAGAAGCCCACCGGGCGCTTCCGCCGTATGCTCGACCGCCTGTCCACCTCGCAGGAGGAGCTGGAGTCCGAGGAGCTCCAGGAGGACACGGCCGCGTCGGGGTGCACACGCATCTCCGACTGTTCCGACCGCGCGATCGTCAAGGTGACTGGTACGTTGCGCACGGTCACCCTGCGGCCCCGGGCGGGGGTGCCCGCGCTCGAGGCCGAGCTGTTCGACGGCACGGCACCGCTGGACGTCGTCTGGCTGGGACGCCGCTCCATCGTGGGCATCGAGCCGGGCCGCAAGCTGATCGCCTCCGGCCGGATCTCCATGAGCCACGGCCGGCGGGTCCTCTTCAACCCCAAATACGAGCTGCGACCGCTCGGACAGGAGTAGCCGGTGACGTCAGTCGACAAGCCGACCGCCGACCAGCCGTCCCCCGCCCCCGCAGCGCCCTCCGCGGGCCCGGGTCGGCATGCCCGCACCTCGGCCGCAGGCCGGGCCGGGGAGCCGGGGCCTGGGCCTGGGACGGGGACGGGGCCGGAGGGCACCACCGACAAGGCGGTGACCGAGGCCGCCCTGTTCGAGGCGTTCGGCGGCGTTCGCGGAATGGTGGAGACGGTCCTGCCGGGCCTGCTCTTCGTCACCATCTACACGATCAACAAGGACCTGCACTCCTCGGCGATCGCCGCCGCCGCGGTCTCCCTGGTCCTGGTGCTGGTCAGGCTGATCCGCCGCGACACCGTCAAGCACGCCTTTAGCGGCGTCTTCGGCGTCGCCTTCGGTGTCGTCTTCGCGATGATGACCGGCAACGCCAAGGACTTCTACCTGCCGGGCATGCTCTACACGCTCGGCCTCGCCGTCGCGTACATCGTCACGACCATCGCCGGCGTACCGCTCATCGGCCTGATCCTGGGGCCGGTGTTCAAGGAGAACCTCTCCTGGCGCACCCGCAACCCCGGGCGCAAGAAGGCGTACGCGAAGGCCAGCTGGGCCTGGGGCCTGATCCTGCTCGCCAAGTGCGCGATCCTCTTCCCGCTGTACTGGTGGGCCGACACCGCCCAGCTCGGCTGGGTCCTGGTCGCCCTGAAGATCCCGCCGTTCCTGCTCGCGGTCTATCTGACGTGGGTCTTCCTGGCGAAGGCGCCGCCGCCGATCGACGTGTTCGCCGAGATGGAGGCCGAGGAGAAGGCCCAGGAGAAGGCGGAGGCGGAGGCGCGCGGGAAGGCCGAGGCCACCGAGGCGTAGGTCCTACGGGAGGGCCGAGGCCGGCGAGGCGCACGCGCGCGTTGGCACCGCCGCGGCCCCGAGGACGTACCGCCGCAGGACACAAGAGAAGGGGCCGGGGACCTGTCACAGGTCCCCGGCCCCTTTCTCGTACCTCGTACCTCGTTACCGGATCGATCAGGCCGGGAGCCGGCCGGAGCTACGCGTCCGCCGCCGGACGGCGGACCGACAGCAGCTCCTCCAGCTGCTCCTCGCGCGCCTGCGCGGCCACGAACAGCAGCTCGTCGCCCGCCTCCAGAGTCTCCTCCGGGCTCGGCGTGAGGACGCGCGAGCCGCGGATGATGGTGACCAGGGAGGTGTCCTGCGGCCAGTCCACGTCGCCGACCTGCGTCCCCGTGACGGCCGACTCCGGCGGCAGCGTCAGCTCCACCAGGTTGGCGTCGCCGTGGCTGAAGCGCAGCAGCCGGACCAGGTCGCCGACGCTCACCGCCTCCTCGACCAGGGCCGACATCAGACGCGGCGTCGAGACGGCGACGTCCACGCCCCACGCCTCGTTGAACAGCCACTCGTTCTTCGGGTTGTTGACCCGGGCGACCACCCGGGGCACCCCGTACTCGGTCTTGGCGAGCAGCGAGACGACCAGGTTCACCTTGTCGTCACCGGTCGCCGCGATCACGACGTTGCAGCGCTGCAGCGCAGCCTCGTCCAGCGAGGTGATCTCACAGGCGTCGGCCAGCAGCCACTCCGCCTGCGGCACCCGCTCCACCGAGATGGCGGTCGGCGCCTTGTCGATGAGCAGGACCTCGTGCCCGTTCTCCAGCAGCTCGCCCGCGATGGAACGGCCCACCGCGCCCGCGCCGGCAATGGCGACACGCATCAGTGACCACCCTCCTCGGGACCCTCGGCGAAGGCCGCCTCGACCGTGTCGATCTCGTCCGTCCGCATCATCACGTGCACGAGGTCGCCCTCTTGCAACACCGTCTGGGAGGTGGGGAGAACCGCCTCGCCCAGCCGGGTGAGAAAGGCCACGCGCACCCCGGTCTCCTCCTGGATCCGGCTGATCTTGTGGCCGATCCACGCGGGCGAGGTGTGCACCTCGGCGAGCTGCACGCCACCGCTCGGGTCCCGCCACAGCGGCTCGGCACCCGAGGGCAGCAGCCGGCGCAGCATCTGGTCGGCGGTCCAGCGCACCGTCGCCACGGTGGGGATGCCCAGACGCTGGTAGACCTCGGCACGCCGCGGGTCGTAGATCCGGGCGGCGACGTGTTCGATGCCGAACATCTCGCGCGCGACCCGGGCCGCGATGATGTTCGAGTTGTCGCCGCTGCTCACGGCGGCGAAGGCGCCGGCCTCCTCGATGCCCGCCTCGCGGAGGGTGTCCTGGTCGAAGCCCACTCCCGTGACCCGGCGCCCGCCGAATCCCGAGCCGAGACGGCGGAAAGCCGTCGGGTCCTGGTCGACGACCGCGACCGTGTGCCCCTGCTGCTCCAGAGTCTGCGCGAGAGCGGCTCCCACTCGCCCGCAGCCCATGATGACGATGTGCACGTCCCCTTACCCCGCACTCCTGATCGTCCTGCTGACCTGCGAAAACACCCTGCTCACAACTTTCTCGTCCCGAGTCGCCCGGGCTGCGGCGGACCACGCACGCGCGTGCTGTCCGGTCTGAGCTTAAGCGTGGCCACCGGGCGGGACATCATCCGCGGTGGCGGGCCAGGGAGATTCGGTGCGGATCGGGGAAGATGGTCGTCACGGCCTATTTCGAACGCTTACGATCCTCTGTTGTGTCCAAACTGACCGACGTGCCCAAACGGATCCTGATCGGGCGGGCCCTACGCAGCGACAAGCTCGGGGAGACCCTGCTCCCCAAGCGGATCGCCCTCCCCGTCTTCGCCTCCGACCCGCTGTCCTCGGTGGCTTACGCGCCCGGCGAGGTGCTCCTCGTCCTGTCCGTCGCGGGCCTGTCGGCCTACCACTTCAGCCCGTGGATCGCGCTGGCGGTCGTGGTCCTGATGTTCACGGTCGTCGCCTCGTACCGGCAGAACGTGCACGCGTACCCGAGCGGCGGCGGCGACTACGAGGTCGCCACCACCAACCTCGGCCCGAAGGCCGGACTCACCGTCGCGAGCGCCCTGCTCGTCGACTACGTCCTGACCGTCGCCGTGTCGATCTCCTCCGGCATCGAGAACCTCGGCTCCGCCGTCCCGTTCATCATCGAGCACAAGACGATCTCGGCGATCGCCGTGATCGTGCTGCTGACCCTGATGAACCTGCGCGGAGTCAAGGAGTCCGGCAGCCTCTTCGCCATCCCGACGTACGTCTTCGTCTTCGGCGTCTTCGCGATGATCCTCTGGGGCGCCTTCCGCGGTCTCGTCCTCGGCGACACCATGCGCGCGCCGACCGCCGACTTCGAGATCAAGCCCGAGCACGGCGGACTCGCCGGCTTCGCGCTGATCTTCCTGCTGCTGCGGGCCTTCTCCTCGGGCTGTGCGGCGCTCACCGGCGTCGAGGCCATCTCCAACGGTGTGCCCGCCTTCCGCAAGCCGAAGTCGAAGAACGCCGCCAGCACGCTCGCCCTCATGGGCGGGCTCGCCGTCACCATGTTCTGCGGCATCATCTTCCTGGCCACGGCCACCAACGTCCGGATGGCCGAGAACCCCGCCCACGACCTCGTGCGCGACGGTGTCCCGGTCGGGCCCGGCTATGTCCAGGACCCGGTCATCTCGCAGGTCGCCGCCGCCGTCTTCGGCCAGGGCACGTTCTTCTTCATCCTGCTGGCCGCCGCCACCGCGCTCGTCCTCTTCCTGGCCGCCAACACGGCGTACAACGGCTTCCCGCTCCTCGGCTCGATCCTCGCCCAGGACCGCTACCTGCCGCGCCAGCTGCACACCCGCGGCGACCGGCTCGCCTTCTCCAACGGCATCGTGCTGCTCGCCGGCGCCGCCGCGCTCCTGGTCTGGATCTACGGCGCGGACTCCACCCGCCTGATCCAGCTCTACATCGTCGGCGTGTTCGTCTCCTTCACCCTGAGCCAGATCGGCATGGTCCGGCACTGGAACCGCCACCTGGCCGCCGAGCGGGACCCGGCCAAGCGCCGCCACATGATCCGCTCCCGCGCGATCAACGCCTTCGGCGCCTTCTTCACCGGTCTCGTCCTGGTCGTCGTTCTCGCCACGAAGTTCACCCACGGCGCCTGGGTCGCGCTGCTCGGCATGGTGATCTTCTACGTGACGATGACCGCGATCCGCCGCCACTACGACTCGGTCGGGCGGGAGATCGCCGCGGCCGAGGAGCGCCCCGACGAGTACGTACGTCCCTCCCGGGTCCGTTCCATCGTGCTCGTCTCCAAGCTCCACAAGCCCACCCTGCGGGCCCTCGCGTACGCCAAGCTCATGCACGCGAGCGAGCTGGAGGCGCTCACCGTCAACGTCGACCCGGCCGACACCAAGGAGCTCAAGGCGGAGTGGGAGCGGCGCGGCATCAACGTCCCGCTCAAGATCCTCGACTCGCCGTACCGCGAGATCACCCGGCCGGTCGTGGAGTACGTGAAGAACCTGCGCCAGGAGAGCCCGCGCGACGCCGTCTCCGTCTACATCCCGGAGTACGTGGTCGGCCACTGGTACGAGCACCTGCTGCACAACCAGAGCGCGCTGCGCCTCAAGGGGCGGCTGCTGTTCACGCCGGGTGTCATGGTGACGTCCGTGCCGTACCAGCTCCGCTCCTCGGAAGCCGCGCGCAAACGGTTCCGCAGGCGCCAGGAGTGGAACGCGCCGGGCTCGGTGCGCCGCGGCCCGGTGGAGAAGGGCCAGCGGGAAACGGCCGGGAAGAGCAACTAGACTGGTGGGCTGCCGTGCAAACGGCGCCCACTTTTCTTCCTTCCCGCGTATCTCTCCCTTCCTTTTCTCCCTCTCTCCTTTCCCTCCCCCTCCCTCTTCCCCCACTTTCCTTTCTGGAGCTCCTGATCATGCAGAACACCCCTGTTGCGTCGTTGGTCGGGGAGGAGTACGAGGTCGAGGTCGGCCCCGTGGCCCACGGCGGTCACTGCATCGCCCGTACGGAGGAGGGCCGGGTCCTCTTCGTCCGTCACGCCCTGCCGGGCGAGCGGGTCCGGGCCCGGGTGACCGAGGGCGAGGAGACCTCCCGCTTCCTGCGGGCCGACGCCGTCGAGATCCTGGACGCGTCGAAGGACCGCATCGCGGCGCCGTGCCCGTTCGCGGGCCCCGGCAAGTGCGGCGGCTGCGACTGGCAGCACGCGAAGCCGGGCGCCCAGCGCCGCCTCAAGGGCGAGGTCATCGCCGAGCAGCTGCAGCGGCTCGCGGGCCTCACCCCGGAGGAGGCGGGCTGGGACGGCACCGTCGTACCGGCCGAGGGCGACAAGCTGCCGGCCGGCGAGGTCCCGCAGTGGCGGACCCGCGTCCAGTACGCGGTCGACGCCGAAGGCCACGCGGGTCTGCGCAAGCACCGCTCGCACGAGGTCGAGGCGGTCGACCACTGCATGATCGCCGCCCCCGGCGTCTCCGAGCTGGGCATCGAGAGCCGCACCTGGGAAGGCATGGCGTCGATCGAGGCCATCGCCGCGACCGGCTCGCAGGACCGCCAGGTCATCCTGACCCCGCGGCCCGGCGCCCGGCTGCCGATCGTAGAGCTCGACAAGCCCGTCTCGGTCATGCGCGTCGACGAGAAGGACGGCGGCGTCCACCGCGTCCACGGCCGCCCCTTCGTCCGCGAGCGCGCCGACGACCGCACCTACCGCGTCGGCAGCGGCGGCTTCTGGCAGGTCCACCCGAAGGCCGCTGACACCCTCGTCCGCGCCGTCATGCAGGGCCTCCTGCCGCGCAAGGGCGAGACCGCCCTGGACCTCTACTGCGGCGTCGGCCTCTTCGCGGGCGCCCTCGCGGACCGCCTCGGCGACGCGGGCGCCGTCCTCGGCATCGAGTCCGGCAAGCGCGCGGTGGAGGACGCCCGCCACAACCTGGCCGACTACCCGCGCGTCCGCATCGAGCAGGGCAAGGTCGAGTCCGTCCTCCCGCGCACCGGCATCACGGACGTCGACCTGATCGTCCTCGACCCGCCGCGCGCCGGCGCCGGCAAGCAGACCGTCCACCACCTGGCCACCCTCGGCGCCCGCCGCATCGCCTACGTCGCCTGCGACCCGGCCGCCCTGGCCCGCGACCTCGGCTACTTCCGCGACAACGGCTACCGGGTCCGGACGCTGCGGGCCTTCGACCTGTTCCCGATGACGCACCACGTGGAGTGCGTGGCGATCCTGGAGCCGGTGAAGAAGGACGCGTGACTTGCGGGTTTGTTGCTCTGGTGGGCCGCTCGACCTGTTTCTCTCCGCGCGCGGCCTCGCTGCCGCGGAGAGGGTCCGAGACGAGATTCGGGGCCGGGGGTCTGATCCGCTGGGTCAGCGGGATCCCGGCGGGACCAGGCCGGCCTCGTACGCGGAGATGGCCGCCTCCACCCGGTTGCGTGCTCCCAACTTCGCGAGGACCGCGCTGACGTGCGCTTTCACCGTGCCCTCGACGAGGTGCAGCCGGCTTGCGATCTCCGCGTTGGACAGCCCCGCCCCGAGTCCGGCCAGCACCTCGCGCTCCCGTTCCGTGAGCCGCTCCAGTGAGCGGTGCGGGTGTGCCGCCCGGTGCGCGCGCAGCCCGGCGATGACACGGCCGGCGACCCGCGGGGACAGGTAGGCCCCGCCGGCGCCCACCGCCTTTACCCCGTTGAGGAGTTCTCTCGGGTCGTCCGCCTTCAGCAGGAACCCGTCGGCGCCCTCTTCCAGGGCACGGGTGATGTACTCGTCCTGACCGAAGGTCGTCAGCATGATCACACCGACCGCCGTCGATTCCCGGTGGAGCCGCGCCGCTGCCGTCAGCCCGTCCAGGCCGGGCATCTGGATGTCCAGCAGGACCACGTCCGGCCGGTGCCTGCGGGTGAGCGCGATGGCCTCGTGCCCGTCGCCCGCCTCGGCGACCACCTCGACGTGCGGGTCCCGGGCGAGGATGGCCCGCACCCCCGCCCGGATCATCGCCTCGTCGTCGGCTATCAGCACCCGGACCGGCCGGCTGTCCGGTGTCGTCTCTTCCACGCGGCGAGCCTACGGCCGGCGCACCGCGGTGCGAGCGGTGGGCTCCACGGATCAGCCCCGGGGCGGGGAACACCCCTGACGAAGGGCAGGAGGCCGCTGCCGTTCGACCGATGGGCGCCGGCGCCGCGGACTTCTAGCGTCGCTGTCGTACGGAAAACGCGGCGGCCCGCCCCACGGCTGAGCACCATGCGCCGGCCAGTGCGCGTCGTCATCGGCTTCCACGTTCCGCGACCGGCATCAAGGAGCTCTGTGATCAGCCTTCGAGAACTGACCAAACGTTATGGCGAGACCGTCGCCGTGGATGGTCTGACACTGGACATCAAGGGTGGTCTGGTGACCGGCTTCCTGGGTCCCAACGGCGCCGGCAAGTCGACCACGATGCGCATGATTCTCGGCCTGGACCGTCCGTCCGAGGGCGAGGCGCTCATCGACGGAAAGCCGTACTCCTCGATGCGCCACCCGATCCGTGAGG
The DNA here is from genome assembly GCF_040646255.1 of Streptomyces sp. NPDC046203. Classification (NCBI taxonomy): domain Bacteria; kingdom Bacillati; phylum Actinomycetota; class Actinomycetes; order Kitasatosporales; family Streptomycetaceae; genus Streptomyces; species Streptomyces sp. NPDC046203. Next base: position 84,513 of record NZ_JBEYZX010000002.1, read on the forward strand.
TCGGCGCGCTTCTGGACGCCAAGGCCTTGCACCCGGCTCGTTCCGCACGCGGCCACCTGCGGGCGCAGGCACGCAGCAACGGCATTTCGCTGCGCCGAGTGGACGAGGTGCTGGAGATGGTCGGCCTGGCGAAGGTGGCGCGACGCTCCGCCGGGGCGTTCTCTCTCGGCATGTACCAGCGGCTGGGTGTGGCGGGCGCGCTGCTCGGCGACCCGCAGGTACTCATCTTCGACGAGCCGGTCAACGGCCTCGACCCCGACGGTGTCCGCTGGGTGCGTGAGCTCGTGCGGACCCTGGCCGCGGAGGGCCGGACGGTCTTCCTCTCCAGTCACCTGATGAGCGAGATGCAGCTGACCGCCGACCACCTGGTCGTCATCGGACGGGGGAAGCTCCTGGCCGACACCTCGATGGCCGACCTGCTGGCCAACAGCTCGCTGTCGTCGGTGCGGGTGCGCACCCCGGACGTGGCGGACCTGCGCACGCTGATCGGCCAACTCCTCAAGGACGCTGATGTGAGTGTGGAGTCGACCGCGGCCGACGAGGTCGTCGTGAAAGGCCGCAGCATCGAGCAGGTGGGCGACCTGGCCCACCGGCTGGGGCTGCGGCTGCACGAACTGCGCAACGTCTCCGCTTCGTTGGAACAGGCATATATGAAACTGACAGCGCAGAGCGTGGAGTACGAGACTGGCGACTCCGTGTTCGGTGGCCCGGGTTCCCAGCGGACGCGGGGAGCGGGAGCATGAGCGCCGTATCGACCGACGTGCGTGATGGCCGCAGTGGCCGTACGGCCTTCGGACACACCGGTGGCGGATTCGTCGGTGCACTCGCCTCCGAGTGGACCAAACTGTGGACCATCCGCACGCCGTACATCTGCCTGCTGGTCGGTCTGATCGTGACGGCGGTCTTCACCTTCTACTACGGGTCGATCGCCCGGATCAACGACAAGCCGATCCAGCCGGTCGGCAACGCCTCGGTGTCCTCGGTCATCCTCACCCAGTTCGCCCTGGTGGTTCTCGCGATGACGATGGTGACGAGCGAATACTCCACGGGCAGCGTGCGCACCTCGCTGCTGTGGGTGCCGGTCAGGCCCCGCGTGCAGCTGGCGAAAGCGCTGCTGAGCGCCCTGGTGGGCTTCGTCACCGCAGTGGTGTGGGCTGTGCTCGGCACCGTCCTGGCCTGGGGACCCTTCCAGGGGCACGCCGGCTTCGAGCTGTCGAAGGTGGCGTACCAAACCGTTGCCATGGGCGTGTACTCCGCGCTCATCTGTGTGATGACGGTAGGGGTGTCGTTCGCTCTGCGGACGGCGGCGGGCACCGTGGCGGTGATCTTCTTCGTGGTTTCCGCACTGCCCGGCATGCTGGTCGGACTGGGAGGCCCGGTGCTGCTGGCCATCAACGAGTACATGCCGCAAACCGTGGGCGGATACTTCATGCTGAGCGACGGCAAAGCCCCGTTCCCGGACGCCGTGAGCCTGCTGATCCTGCTGGTGTGGGCCGTCGCCGCCCATGCCGCCGGTTTCTTCGTGCTGCGACGGCGGGACGCCTGAACCGCGGTGGAACCGGCCCGGACGCCCTCTCCGTGCATGCTCCTCGTCGGGCGTCCGGGCCCGTCCCGCAGAATCGCCTCGGACAGGTGAGGACATCCAGCGGAAGGACGGCCGACGCGCCATGCTGCAACTGCGTACCACCTCAGCCAGGTCCGGGTGCGGCGACGCGGCTCTGTGGGGCGTGCTCGCCGCCGCCACCGGTTACGGGTTCCGGGACGCGGTGACGGCCTCCCTGATGCTGGACCTGTTCCTCCCGTTGGCCGTCCTGGCGGTGGCCGTGCCGTGGTCCCGCCGCCGGCCGGGGGCCGCCGTCGTGCTGGTCAACGGGCTGTGCGTGCTGGGCCTGGCCGACCCCGCGACTCCCGGCAACGCCCACGTCCTGTCGCTGGCCGCCCTGAGCTGTCTGCTCGGCGCCCGGGTCGCCGCGGCACGGCGCCCGCTTCTGCTGCTCGCCGGGTGCGTCGCGGTCGATCTCGCGACGTGCGCGGTGCTGCGAGCGCAGCCCGTGTGGTGGTTCTACGCGATGACCGTGCTGCCCGCGGCCCTTCTGCTGCCCTGGCTGGCCGGACGGCACTGGCGTGGCCGTCGCGAACTCGTGCGGGAGGGCTGGAGGTTGGCCGGGACCCTGGAAGAGCGCCAGCATCTGGTCGCGGAGCGGGCTCGGCTGACCGAACGCGCGGACATCGCGGCCGACATGCACGACTCCCTCGGCCACGCCTTGAGCCTGGTCACGCTGCGCGCCGGGGCCCTGGAACTCTCGCCCGACCTCACCGACCGCGACCGCGCCGACCTCGCCGAGTTGCGCGGGACGATCGCGGACGCTGTGGAGCAACTGCGGGAGACCGTCGCCGTCCTGCGAGACCCGCCCGGCACGGACACGGGTGCGGGCCTGCCGGTCAACGACACCGTCGAGAGTCTTCTCGGCCGGGCGGTCGCTTCCGGGGTGCCGGTGCGCTGGGAGCGGCACGGGGCGGTGCCCCCGATGTCTCCCCTGGTCGAACGAGGAATGTACCGGGTGGTGCAGGAGGCCCTCACCAACGCGGTGAAGCACGCGCCGGACTGTTCGATCAGGGTGCGGATCACCCACGCGCCCGACCGTACCCATGTGAGCGTCGTGAACGCCGCCCCATCGGCCGACCCGGCGGCGTACGTGAGAGAAGGCTCGGCAAGCGGCGCCGGGCGGGGGCTGACTGGACTCCGGGAGCGGGTGACGGTCCTTGGCGGCTCCTTGCGGACCGGGCACGACGCGGGCGGGTTCAGCATCACGGCCGTCCTCCCGCACCAGGCCACCGCCCGTATCGGCATACCGGCGCCAGTGACAGTGCCGGGAACGCCGGTCGGGACCCAAGGGCCCGCGTCGCCGTCCGAGACCGCTCCCCACCCGGACCCGGACCCGGACATGGTCCCGGGCACCGTCCTGCCGGAGTCCGGGAAGCGGTTCGCCTCCGTGCGGAGCGATGCCCGTCGCCGCTCCGCCGCCGCCTTCGTGGCACCTGCCGTCGCAGCCGTGTTCTTCGTGCCGTCCGCCGTCTACCTGGCTTGGCAACTGACAACGAGCGTGCTGCCGCCCTCCCGGTTCGACGAGTTGACCACCGGCCGGCCGCGCGCCGAACTCGCCCCTCTGCTGCCGGCCCGCGCCTACCCCTACCCGTCCGACCACGCCCGTTCCGCGCCCCGGCCGCCCGGAGCCCGTTGCGAGTTCTACCGTTCCGGCCGCGACCTGTTGGACGAAGTCGACCTCTACCGGCTCTGCTGGTCCGGCAACACCTTGCTGACGAAGGACACCGTGCCCGCGAGCCGCCCCTGACCGCTCCGAAACGGAGTGAGGACCATGAAGTACTGAAGTACCTCATCGCCGGATCGCGGCGGATGAGAGTGGCGCGAGCTGCGCGCGATACGCCTTGAGCCAGGGGGCCGTAGGCCGCGAAGGGTCTCCGAGTCTCATTTTCCGCAGGCCCGACATCGGCCCGGCCCCACCTCCCGCCGACGGCCGGAAGACCACTGGCGCCGTGACGCACCGCGTGTGTCTTTCTGTACGGCGCGCCGGCTTGGTCATTTGGCAAGGAAGCGGACAGGATTGCTCGTCCTCGCCGGCAGCCGCCCCCGGTACGGGACAATGGCGGCGATGAGCGCCACCACTTCGGCCGATCCGGCTCCCGAACCGGACGGATTCGGCCCCTTCGCCCACCTCACCGTCCGGAACACTCCGCTCTACCGCCACGTGATGCGGGTGTTCCTCGTGGCCAAGGAGCGGTTCGCGGTCCATCTGCGCCCCGAGGAGGTCCATGCCGCGCTCCCGGCGGAGAGCCGCCCCGCCGAGCCGGAGGCAGTCGTCGCCGCGCTCGACAAGCTTGTCGTCTGGGGCAATCTGCGGGCCGATCCGGACACCGCGCGGGTCACAGCCGTCGAGGACTTCTACCGGAAGCGGTTCATCTATCAGCTCACGCGTGAGGGAGAGGCCGCCGAGACGGCGCTGTCCGCCTACGACGAGGCGCTCGGCCGTCGTGGCGCGCTGCAGGCCGTCGCGCTGCACGACATCGTCACCCAGCTGCGCGCCCTCCTCGTCCTGGCGGCGGAGAGCGAGCTGGACCCGGCCAAGACACACCTGACGCTCGACACCCTGGCCAACCGCTTCGCCGCGCTCGCCGACAACGCCCGGGCTTTCATGGGGTCGCTCCAGAGGACCATGGACCTGCACGACGTGGAGGACGAGGTCTTCCTCGCGTACAAGGACCGGCTCATCCAGTATCTGGAGCGATTCATCCAGGACTTGATCACGCTGGGCGGACGGATCGCCCGGCTGATCCTCGAACTGGAGACGGACGACCGGGTGGACCGGTTGCTGACGGCCGCCGCCCGACGCGAGGCCGCCGACGCCTCACCGGAGGACGCCGCCGACGCCGAGCGGGAGGCATACGCGCGCTGGGCCGCGCGCTGGGAGGGGCTCGGTGCGTGGTTCATCAGCAGAAATGAGCGCGAGTCCCAGGCCCGGCTGCTGCGCGGCCGGGCCCTGGGCGCGATCCCACAACTCCTTGCGGTCGTACGGGCGTTGAACGAGCGCCGTTCGGGGCGCTCGGACCGGTCCGCCGACTTCCGGACCCTGGCCCGCTGGTTCGCCGAGGCACCCGACGACGACGCCCGGCACCGGCTGTGGCGCGCGGCCTTTGGCCTCTACCCCGCCCGGCATCTCACCATCGACGCCGACACCCTCTCCGCCCGGGCGGAGAAGCCCGTCCCCGCCACCACGCCCTGGGCCGGGGCGGAGCCACTCAGGATCAGCCCCCAACTGCGCCGCACCGGAAGTTACGAGCGGCGCGGCAAGCCCCGGAAGGTCGAGGACCGGGAGGTGAGGCGGCGTGTTCTTGCCGAGACGGCCGCCAAGCAGGCCGCCGAGACCGCTGCCGCCCGCCGCCGGCTCGTCACCGACGGCGTCACGCGGCTGTCCGATCTCGGCGAACTCGACCCGGGATCCTTCGGCCTGTTCCTCCAACTTCTGGGCGACGCGCTGTCCACCTGGCGCCCAGGGATGAAACACACCGTGGCCACCAGCAACGACGGCTCCATGGAAATCCGGCTCACCGCTCTCGGCGACGGCACGATCGCAGAGGTCCGCACGCTCGGCGGAGTGTTCAGTGGCCCGGACCACCTCATCGAGATCCTCGACCTCACGGATCCGGACACCCTGACGGACGGAGCCCCCGGCCCATGACCACCCCTCTCGCCGAGGTGCTGGACGGCCAGCGCGCCGCCGACCTGCGCAAGGCCGCGCGTGCCCTGCTGAAACATCCGCTCCTCCACGCCCGCGGCCGGCACGCGGACGAGTTCCGGCTCGTTCGGCGGCACGCGTCGGAGCTCCGGGAATGGTTCGACCGCAACACAGGCTGGTCTCTCCAAGCGGACGCCGAGACGGCGCGGCTGCGTAAGATCCCCGGCGTACTCACCGACCCCACGCACCCGGCGCGTGAGGCGGGCCGCGGTGCCACCCCCTTCACTCGTCGCCGGTACGTGCTGCTCTGTCTCGCGCTCGCCGCCCTCGAACGCGGCGAAGCCCAGATCGCGCTGGGGCGGCTCGCCGACCGGATCGTCCTCGACGCCGCCGATCCCCGACTCGCCGAGACGGGCATCGAGTTCGCGCTGGAACGCCGTGACGAGCGCCTCGACCTCGCGGCCGTCGTGCGGCTGCTGCTCGAACTCGGCGTGCTGCGCCGGGTGGCCGGCGAGGAGGAGGCATACGTCAGCGGGGCGGGCGACGTCCTGTACGACGTCGAACGCCGGGTCCTCGCCGGTCTGCTGACCTCCCGCCGTGGTCCTTCCACCGTCCACGCCGAGCCCTTCGGCGACCGCCTTGTCGAACTCGTCGCCGAAACCGCCTTGGACAGTGACGAATTGCGCTTCCGGGCGATGCGCCGCTCGCTCACCCGCAGGCTGCTCGACGATCCGGTGCTCTACTACGACGAGCTCTCCGACACCGAACTCGGCTACCTCACCCGGCAGCGTGGCTTCCTCACCGCCCGGATCACCGAACTGACCGGGCTGATCGCCGAGGTGCGGGCCGAGGGGATCGCCATGGTCGACCCCGACGACGAGCTCACCGACCTTCGCATGCCCGAGCAGGGTACCCACGGCCATGTCACCCTGCTGCTCGCCGCGCACTTGGCAGGCGCGGACGCCCCCGTCACCCACGACGCCCTGGCCCTCAAGGTCCGTGAACTCGCCGCCCAACACGGCAGCTTCTGGTCGAAGTCCGCCCGGGAGCCCGGCATGGAGACCGAACTCGTCGAGCAGGCCGTCGCCCGGCTCACCGCGCTCGGCCTGGTCTCCCGCACCACGCACGCGGTCACGGCCCGCCCCGCGCTCGCCCGGTACGCGGTCGGTGAGAGCGTCATCCGCGAACCCGGCTCCACTTCCGTGCCTCCACAGCGAAAGGCCACCACGTGAACCGCCTCCCCACCCCGCGGCGTTCCCGCTGGCAGCCCCTGCGCGTCGGACTCGTCGACCTCTTCCACTACGACGTGGAGGAGTTCCACTTCCGGGACGGACGTCTGCTGCTGCGCGGCAACAACGGCACCGGTAAATCCAAGGTGCTCGCCCTGACCCTGCCGTTCCTCCTCGACGGTGATCTCAGCCCCCGCCGTGTCGAGCCCGATGGCGACCCGGGCAAGCGGATGGAGTGGAACCTGCTCCTCGGCGGTGAGCACCCGCACTCCGAACGGCTCGGATACACCTGGATCGAGTTCGGCAGGCTCGACGACACTACCGGCGAGCAGCACTTCCGTACGCTGCTGTGCGGGCTCAAGGCCGTCAGCGGCCGGGGCATCGCCCGCCACTGGTACGCCGTCACCCGCCAGCGTGTCGACCACGGCTCCGCCGAACGCGCCGAAAACACCTTCCGGTTGCTCGACGCCACCGGCACAGCGCTGTCCAGGGACCGTCTCGCCGAGGCCATCGCCGGCCACGGCATGGTGTACGACCAGGGCAGAACGTACCGCAGGGCGGTCGACGAAGCCCTCTTCGGCCTCGGCGAGCAGCGCTACGCGGCCCTGGTCGACCTGCTCATCCAACTGCGTCAGCCCCAGCTCTCCAAGCGGCCCAACGAAGCCGCCCTCTCCCGCGCCCTCACCGAGGCACTGCCGCCCATGGACCAGGCGGTCATCGCCGACGTGGCCGAGGCGTTCCGCTCCCTCGACGAGGAAAAGGACGAGCTGGCCGTCGCCTCCGCCGCGCAGCGGGCGGCATCCGCCTTCCTGGAGCACTACCGGCGCTACGCGCGCATCGCCACCCGCCGCCGGGCACGACTTCCGCGCACCGAGCACTCCCGCTACGAGCGCGTGCAACGAGACCTGACCGACGCGCAGGAGCGGCGGACCGGTGCCGAGGAGAAGCGGGCGGCGGCGGAAGAAGAGATCCGCTCCCTCGCGCAGACCGCGGAACGCCTGCGGGCCCAGGACAAGGCTCTGCGCGAGGCGCCCGAGATGCGTGACGCGCGGGATCTGGAACACGCCGCGCAGGCGGTGGCCCGAACGGCGCGGACGGCGAACCAGGCACAAGAGGACCGAGACCGGGCGAACGCCCTCCACACCAAGGCTCTCGGGCGCCTCGGCGCCGCTGAGAACAGACTCCGTGCGGCGCGGATCGGAGTCCAGGAGGCTTCGGCGGAGGCACAGGCACACGCCACCGCCGCGTACCTCGCCCTGCCGCTCGACGACCGGCTGCCCGAGCCCGAACTGCGGCGCGCCACCGAGGACATCGCCCAGCGCGCCCAGCGCGCCCTCGTCCACGTCGAGGGACTCCTCGACACAGCCGAGCAGACCGTCGCCGCGCACCGCCGGGCGGCGGGCCGCCTCGACGAGGCCGAGACCGACCTCGCCCTGGCTGTCGAGTCGCACGCCGAGGCAGAGGAGGGGCGGGCACGCACCGGACAGGCCCTCCTGGACGACGTACGCGAACACGCCTGGTCCTGGCGGGAGTTGGCCTTCGCCGACGAGACCGGCCTTCTCGACGAACTCCAGGAATGGGCGCGTCGCCTCGACGGCCCGTACCCGGCACGGGTGCACGCGGCCAGGGCGCACACCGTCCGCACGGCGGACCTGGCCGACCAGGCGGCCGACGCCGCCCGCAGGGGCTCGGAGCTGGCGGAACGTACCGGCGAGGTCCAGCGGGAACTCGCCGCGCTGGAAGCCGGCCGCGGCCGGGAGCCCCAGCCCCCCGCGACCCGCACCCCCGGCCTTCGCGACCGGACGCCGGGCGCGCCGCTCTGGCGACTGGTCGACTTCCGCGACGAGTTGTCCACACCCGAGCGTGCGGGTCTCGAAGCGGCGCTCGAAGCGTCCGGCCTTCTCGACGCCTGGGTGCTCCCGGACGGCTCCGCTCTCGACGCGAACGGACACGACGTCCTTCTCGCGCCGTCGAACGGACCGGTGAGCGGCCCTTCGCTGGCCGACGTGCTGTGCCCGGCCATGGATCATGGCGACGGGCGGGCCGCGACCCTGGACGAAGCGACGACCGGCCTGCTCGGGGCCATCGGCCTGGACGGCGGGGGAGGGGCCGGAACATGGGTGGCGGCGGACGGCCGCTTCCGCGTTGGCGCGCTCACCGGCACGTGGGCCAAGCCCGCCGCCGCGTACATCGGCGAGGGCGCGCGGGAGACGGCGCGGAGAGCCCGCATTGAGGCTCTGAGTGGTGAACTCGCCTCCCTGCGGCGGGAATCGGATTCCATCGCGGACCGCTCCGAAGCGATCGCGAGCCGGCGTCGCACGCTCGATACCGAACTCGCCTCCGTCCCCGACGAATCGCCGCTCACCCGGGCGCACGCGCTCGTGAGCGCCGCCGTCGGCACCGTACGCAAGGCCCGTGGACGGTGCGAGGAGCGCGTCGCCGAAGTGGCCGAGGTAGCCGGGCGAGCCGAGCACGCCGCCACCGAACTCGCGGAGGCCGCCGCTGACTTGGGTCTGCCCGCCGACCGGGCTGGACTCACCGCCGTACGTCACGCCCTCGGCTCCCTCGCCGCCACCCTGGCCGCCCTGTGGCCCGCGGTACGCGAACAAGGCGAAGCCGCCCGCCAAGTGGAAGACGAGCACGCCGAGACGGTCGAGGCCGAGCGGCGGGCCGGCGCTCTCGCCCAGCGGGCCGAAGCCGCGGAGCATGAGGCGACAGCGGCGGAGGCGCGTCACCTGACCCTGCGCTCCACCGTCGGAGCGGCCGTCGCCGAACTCGAACGGCGACTCGCCGAGACCGCCGAGGCACAGCGGATCTGCGAGGCCGGCCAGCAGACCGTCCGGCGACGTCACGCGGAGGCGGACCGGGAGGCCGGCCGTGCCGAAGGGCGGATCGAGCAACTGGAGAAGGACTTCACGGAAGTCGTCGGCACCCGCGCGGAGGCCATCGCCGGGCTCCAGCGCTTCACCTCCACCGGCCTGGTCGCGGTCGCGCTGCCCGACCTCGTGATCCCCGCCGCGGGCGACGGCCCGTGGGCTGCCACCCCGGCCATCACGTTCGCCCGCGCCGTCGAGACCGCCCTGTCGGCGGTCGACGACACGGAGGCGGCCTGGGAACGCGTCCAGCGCCGGCTCAGCGAGGAACTGAAGACCCTGCAGGACACCCTGTCCCGGCACGGGCACAGCGCCTCCGCGCGCATGGTCGAAGACGGCATGGTCGTCGACATCGTCTACCAGGGACGCGAACGGGCCGTACCCGAACTCGCCGAAGCGCTCGCCACGGAAGTCGGCGAGCTGACCCGCATCCTGTCCGCCCACGAGCGGGAGATCCTCGAGACCCACCTGATCACCGAGGTCGCGGGCACCCTCCAGGAACTCATCGGTGCGGCCGAGCGTCAAGTACGGGACATGAACACCGAACTGGAGGACCGTCCCACCTCCACCGGAATGAGACTCCGCCTGGTGTGGCGGCCCTCGCGCAAGGCACCGCCCGGACTCGCCCCCGCCCGGGAACGGCTGCGTCAGTCCGCCGACGCGTGGACCGCCGAAGACCGGACATCGGTCGGCGAGTTCCTCCAGGCCCAGATCGCCCGACAGCAGTCCGACGACGGTTCGGGCAGTTGGCTCGAACACCTCACCACCGCGCTCGACTACCGTTCCTGGCACGAGTTCGGCGTCGAGCGCCATCAGCAAGGGCGCTGGGTCCCCGCCACGGGCCCCGCCTCCGGCGGTGAACGCGTCCTCGCCGTCTCCGTACCCCTGTTCGCCGCCGCCTCCTCGCACTACGCCAGTGCGAGCAGTCCGCACGCGCCCCGCCTGGTGACGCTGGACGAGGCGTTCGCGGGCGTGGACGACGACTCGCGCGCCAAGTGCCTCGGCCTGCTGAGCGCCTTCGACCTCGACGTGGTGATGACCAGCGAACGGGAATGGGCCTGCTACCCGCAGGTCCCCGGTATCGCCATCGCCCAGCTGTCCCGCGTCGACGAGGTGGCGGCGGTTCTCGTCACCCGTTGGGAGTGGGACGGCGCGAGCCGCCGACTCCGGGAGGACCCCGTACGAGGCCTCCCCGGTGAGGTCCCCGGCAGCGAGGAACCGGAGCCGCTGTGGAACTGACGGACGGGGCGGGGGCCGCATCCGGAGCGGTCGACCGCCCCCGGCTCCTCCGGCTCCTCGGCACAGCGGATCTCGCCTGGCTCGTCGAACGAACGCGCCGACGCCTGACCGCCGGGCAGCCCCTGACCGGCGCGGTCTCGCTGGCCGATCCCACGCCCGCCCAGCGGGCGGCGCTCGAGCGACTGCTCGCCCGAGTCCCCGGCAACGGGAGGTCCCTGACCGTACGTCTCGAGGCGGTCGACGCCGTACTGCGCCGCTCGGGCGTGAGTCCGAACGGTCTCGCCGCCGCGGTCGAGGCTCTCACCGGACCTGTCACACCGCTCGCCCGGACCCGCGACGAGGCGGAGGCCGCCTGGAAGCGGGCGCACGCGCCGCTCGACGAACTCGTCGCTTCGGTACCCGCTCTCGCGCGGTGGGCGGCCCGGATACGCGCCGACGGCCTCGCGCGGCGCCTGGGGCGCACGCCTGACGCCACACTCGCCCTGCTCACCGAGGTGTGCACCGCACTCCGCGTGCTTCCCGCCGTCCCGGCGGTCTCGCTGCCCGCCTTCGCCGCCCGGGTCCTCGGCGGGGCCCACGCCCTCGACGACGGCACTCCAGTGGCCACCCTCACCTTGTCCGGGGTCCGTGCGCTGACCGGCTTCCGCGAGGGTCAGGGCGCGGAGTGGCGACGCGAGGCGTGGGCCTCGGCGGGACTGTTGCGGGACGAGTTGTCCTCGACCGTCCTGACCCTGAACCTGCGCGGCACACCCGCCCTGGACCGCCTGGCCGAAGACGGCGAACCCTGCGTGCTCACCCTTCGCCAGCTCACCCGCAGGCCCCCGACCGTCACCGCTACCGTGGTGTGGATCTGCGAGAACCCGACCGTCCTCGCGGCGGCTGCCGACGCACTTGGCTCTGCCTGCCCGCCCCTGGTCTGTCTCCAGGGCCAGCCTTCCGCCGCCGCCCTCACTCTGCTCCGGAGGCTGCACGACCACGGAGCGGCCCTGCGCTACCACGGCGACTTCGACTGGGGCGGGCTCCGGATCGCCGGTGTCCTTCATCGCCACGTCCCATGGCGGCCCTGGCGCTATACGGCCGCTGACTATCGCACTGCCGCACTGCGCGGCGTCGCACCTCCGCTGTCACCGCTCGTCGGCACCCCGACAAAGACCCCCTGGGAGCCCGCACTCGCGGCGGCCGTCGCCGAACTCGGTGTCCGTGTCGAGGAGGAGAGGGAGCTGGACCTGCTGTTGTCCGACCTCGCGCGAAGCGCGTGACGCGGCCCGGCTGGGCGAGGGTCCGGGGTGCGGTGAGATCGGCCCGTTTGGTGGCGGTCTTCGAGGACATCGAGACGGCCAGGACGGCGGGGAGCGCGCGTAGCGCCCGTAGTGCACGTGATGCGCGGTGATCCTTGAGCCGATCAAGTAAGGGCGCTGGGCTGGTGTTTCGCCTGTGGGTGCGGTGCGACTCGTGGACGGTGCGCCGCCGCTTCTCCGTGCCCTGGCGGGGTCACTGAGGCCGGCGCGCATATGCGTGGCGTGACCCTGTGAACAAAGTCAATGCGTTAGCCTGGCCCGGAAGCGGGAAGGTGCGAGGGGCTGCCTGCTCACGTGCTCGCGCAAGCCGGCGCTCCGGTTCCGCTCGGCCGACGCCTCTGGAGAAGCAATGACCTCGCCCCCCGTCGTACCGGTGACCCTGGCAGAGATCGCCCGGCTCGCGGGGGTGGGGCGGGCCGCCGTCAGCAACTGGCGCCGTCGGCACGACACTTTTCCGCCACGGATCGGCGGCACCGACACGAGCCCGCACTTCTCCCTGACGGACATCGAGAAATGGCTCAGGGACAGCGGGAAACTGGGCAAGGGAGACGGCCCGGCGGCGACGAGCCGTGAATGGCTTTGGCCCCGGTTCGATGCCATGGGCGACCGTGACGAGACCGGGCTCGCCATCGCCACTGTGGGACGACTGCTCGCCCGCAGGGAGGAGGACGGCGACGGGGCTGGCGGCGCCAGGTCGGGCCCGGTGCGGGCCGCTGTGGAGCTGGGGCGACGCGAGGGTTCGTACGACATCCTCACGTATCTCCTGCGCCGCTGGCTGGACACCCACGTACGCCAGGTCGCCACCACCCCCGAGCCACTGGCCGATCTCATGGCCGAGCTGGCCCTGCGGACGCGTGGGTCTTACGTCGGCGAGCACCTTGAGGATCCCCTCAGGGTGCTCGACCCCGCGTGCGGAGCGGGCCATCTGCTGGCCGCCGCCGCGAAGGCCGCCCCTACCACGCTGAACCGGCCCGCCGCGCTTCTCGGTTGTGACCGCGATCCGGTGCTCACCGCTCTGACCGACGCGCGGCTCGCACTGCTGCCGGAGGCCGAGGCGCCGGGACCCGCGCCCGTGGCCGTCATCGCGCCGGGGGACTCGCTCCGCGCGGATCCCCTCATCGGCGCACAGGCGGACATGGTGCTCTGCAACCCGCCGGCCAACGAGCGGGATTGGGGGTACGAGGACCTTGCCGCGGATACTCGGTGGGTGCACGGCACCCCGCCCCGCACCGAGCCGGAACTGGCCTGGGTGCAGCACTGCCTGGCCCGGCTCCGTCCAGGCGGCAGCGCGGTCCTGCTCCTGCCGCCGACCGTGGCCGCGCGCAAGGCCGGACGGAGAATCCGCAGATCGCTGCTGCGCACCGGGGCCCTGCGGGCCGTGGTGGCTCTTCCGCCCGGATCCGCCGCGCCGCACAGTCTCTCTCTGCACCTGTGGGTGCTGCGGCGGCCTGCTCCAGGGGAGAGTCCGCAGGGGCCGGGGGAGTTCTTGTTCGTCGACGCGGCCGCGCGGTTTCCCCGGTCCACCTCTCGGGACAGCGGTCCTGAGTGGGGCGAACTCGGGGCCTTTATCAGGTCCGTTGTCGGCACGGCCGACGGGGGACCGGGCGCCGGGGCATCGCGTGAACGGACAGCCGAGGACTCCGGCGCGACCGCGTGGGCCGCGGCCGTCCCCGTCATCGACCTCCTCGACGACGAGGTGGACCTCACTCCCGGCCGCCATGTCACCCCGGCTTCGGGGCACGCCGGACCCCGGCTCGCGGACTCCTGGAGCGAGGTCGGTGAACTGCTCGACGCTCTCCGGACCGGAAGTACCTGTCTGTCCGCCCTCGAACTCACCCGCGGTACGGAGGATCAGCCGAGCGCGACCGTCGGCGAACTCGCTCGGGCGGAGGCGCTCACCCTGCGCTCGGGCCGGCTTCCGGCCGAAGCGGCCGTACCGGAGCCCGGGCACGGGCGAGTCCCGCTGCTGACCCTCTCCGATCTTCTGTTGGACGAGTCCCCCAGTGGGTGGGTGTATCCGGACGACGCCGTCGTCGTGGAACCCCGGGACGTGGTGGTCGTCGGTGTGTCCAGGGAGTTCTCGGCCTGGGTCCACGAAGGCCCGCCGATGGCGGTGGGCCCGCAGATCCACGCGCTCCGGGTCGACCCGGACGTACTCGACCCCTGGTTCCTGGCGGGGTCGCTCAAGGCACCGGCCAACGCCCGCCACGCCGGTACCCATGCGTCCAGCTCATCGCGGATCGATGTACGCCGGCTCCAGGTGCGCCGGATCGACCTGTCGGAACAGGTGAGCTACAGCGACGCGTTCCGGCACTTGGCCACCTTCGAGAGGCTGGCCGAGCGCTTGAGTGCCGTCGCCAGGGGGCTGGGACGGGATCTCGGCGACGAACTCGCGGCGGGCCGCCTGGCTCAGGGGGAGTAGACCGGGGCCTGAGGGAACGGAAGTCTGCCGGGGGATGCCGGGCCGGTCCGGGGGGTCCGGCTCCGGCCCGGCCCGGTGACGTCATTCCCGCTCGGGTGCCGTGCTGGAGTCCGGCCCGCCGTCCCGCTCGGCGAGCAGTTCGGAGATGCGATCCGCCACCTCGCGGCGTTCCGTCTCCAGCTGACTGGCGTACGGTTCGGGCAGTGACGCCGCCAGGTAACCGGCCTCGGTGACCACGTCGACGGCCGCTGCGATGTTTCCGTCGGACTCCAGCCGACACCGGGCGGCGCGCAGGCCGAACACTGCCCGCTCGGCCCGCGCCTGAGGGCCTGTTCCAGTCACCAGCTCGTCGGCGATGCTCTGGTACCGCTGCGCGGCGGCATCGAAGTCTCCCGCGAGCCAGAGCCCCCCGGCGGTCAGTTCCCAGACCCTCCGGACCAGCGGGCGGCGTCCCCACTCCTCGCGAACACGGGAGGTGAGCCCGGCGAGTTCGCTCACCGCGCCCCCAGGTCCTCCCTCGGTCAACTCCCGCTCGGCCTCCGTGCAGAGCAGTGTGACCACATCCGGGTCCAGCCATCCCCCCTGCTCGTCGGTCTCGATGCTTCCGATGGACTCCTGCTGGGGTGACTCGTCCGGGTCCACGGTCGTCTCGGGACACCGGAAGGGGCGCGTGGGGTCGTAAGGCGGCCGAGGCAGAAGCTCGGGGGCGCCGGGCCGGGGAGTGAACTCGACCAAGATATCGAGGATTTCCCTCATGGTCGGGCGCTGTTTCGGGTCCTTGGAGAGCCCCCAGAGCACCAGCTTGTCCAAGGCGTCGGGGATTCCCGCCGCGAGATCGCCCGGGCGCAACGGCATCTTGCGCAGGTGCTGGCGCTCCACCTTTCCGTCCCGGTCGTTGGCGATGAACGGGGGTCTTCCGGTGAGGAGTTCGTAGAGGACGCAGCAGAATGAATAGACATCCGAAGCCGAGGTGGCCTCCTCGCCCAGGATCTGCTCCGGCGCCTGATACCCCGGAGTGCCGAGGGAGGATCCAGGCTGGGTGAGGGTGGACTCGATTCCGAGCTGTTTGCCGATGCCGAAATCGATCACGAACCCCACACCCTGCTCGGAGATCATCATGTTCTCCGGCTTCAGATCTCGGTGGAGCACGTCGAGTCCATGGGCATGAACGAAGGCGGCGGCGATCTGCGCGGCGGCGGAGGCGGCGACGGAGGACGTGAGCGGTGCGTACTTCTCCAGGAAGCTGCGCAGATTGATTCCTGCCACGTAGGACATGACCAGGTAGGGGACCCCGTGATGAGCCCCGAAGGCGTACTGCTCGGGGATGCTGGGGTGCCGCAGGCTGGCGAGAAGCCTTGCTTCGCGATTGAACCTGAGGCGTAGGTGGTCGAGCTGCTCTTCCTGATCCCGGGTGTCGAGTTGACGGAGCTCCTCGGTATCCAGGCGCAGAAACTTCACGGCGACCTGTCGGCCGACCTTCCGGTCACGGGCCCGCCAGATCTGGGCCATCCCGCCCTTGCCGGTCAGATCGACCAGTTCGTAGCGGTCGCCGATCAACTCCCCTGCCCGCACTTCACCCCAGCCTGCTTCCACCCTCTGCGCCCCTCCGTAGTCGACCAGTGCCCCGTCTGGGCGCAGCGTACCGTGTATTGCGTGAGATAGATGTCGGGCAACGACATAGTTCACAAGGTGTGTCATGCTATTTGGGTGCCTCGGTGACCCGTTCCTCGGTTCACCCCGTCCGTGCCGCCCTGAGCAGGGGGAACCATGGAGAATCCGCCCGGAACCACCGGTGAGAGCTGGCTGGTCAAGGTCAGCACCACCCATGCCCGGACCGACCCCCATGCCTGCCCGTCCCATCTGCGCACCGTGGTCCGGCCCCTGCTCGGCGCGGAGGTTCTGGATGTCACCGGAACAACGCGCGTACCCCTCATGGGTGAACGGCCCAAGCTCCTGGAGGACTTCGGAGCCGGCCCCCTGTTCGCCGCGTTGGACCTATGGGAGCACGAGCGCTGGCAACCCGGCCGGGTGGTCGAGGAATTGCGCCAGACATCTGGCGCGTTCCGTGGGCGCAGCGCACCCGCGCACCCCTCCCTCATCGCATGGACCATCCAGGCGTTCGAGCGGTATGTCGCCGCCCGTACGCGGGAGCAATACGCCGCGCAGGCCGCTGGGTTGCCCCCCACCGTCCCGGTGCGGCTGGACTGGACCGTGCGCACCGCGCTCCGGGAGCACCCCGACGGCCGGGGCGCCCGGCAGTACGAGCACAAGACCTGGGGCCGTCAGTACGCCTCCGCGGACGGTGCGGTGAGGGAACTGTGGATCCCCTCCTTCGGCCGTGCGAAGCCCGACCGTCCGGCGGCGGAGAAGGCCGCGATCGCCTATGTCGTCGCACAGGGCCTGCCCGCCCGGAGGCGTGCACGTCAGGCCCGCCCGCCGGAGACCTCCCTGATGAATCCCACGCCACCGAAGCGGGTGCGGGTCTTCGACTTCGGCTGTGCGGACGGCAGCGTCACCCTCCTGCTCGACTGGGGGCCGGACACCGTGCGCGAGCGGTTCGGGCGGGACGCCGCACCCGCCTTCATCGCCGCTGCCACCGGCACCGGAGTACGCCCAGGCGCCAGTTGTGTCGACTGCAAGGTCATCGGGCACTGTGCCGAGCTGCCGCGCACTCCCCATCTGTGGGGACCGTTCCGGGATGCCGCGCCGTTCCGGGCCGCGCGTCGCTCCCTCTCCGCCTGGGACCTGCGGCTTCATGGAGACTGCCCCGCCCAGTACCACCTCGTGCGCCGGCTGTATCTCAACGACCTGACTCCCGAGAACCCCGGGGCGCGCCGTGGGCGGGCGGTGGACGCCGTGCTGAACGCGCGGCACGAGCTGCCTCTCCCCGGCGGCTGCCGGGAACTTCCCCAGGCGCACGAGGGCATGCTGCCCCCGGGGCACTCGCTGGAGGAACCACTGGCCCTGAGCGCCCTGCGGATGCTGGACGAACACCGGGCGCTCTGCCCGCTGGACGGGCTGACCCAGGACGAGAAGGTGCTGCCGCAGCACCGGGTCACGGCGTACATCCCCGAGCTGGACGTCGTCGTCCTCGCCGTGCCGGACCTGCTCCACACCCGGCGGGGGCGATGGATCTGGCGGGAGACCAAGACCGCTGCCGCACCCCTGTGGGAAGGCCGCCCGCTGCTGCGGGCCTTTCCTCAACTGGCCCTGGCTGTGCTGCTGTTCGACAAAGGAGCGGTGGGCGAAGGGGTGCGCCGCGGCCGTATCGAGCTGGAGCACCTGCGGGAGGGTGCGGGGGAGAGCCGCCTCGAAGCCGTCGATCCCAGCCGCCCCGCGACGGTGGCGGAAGCCCGTGAGGTGATCGCGGATCTCGCCGAGCCTCTGCTCCGGGACACCTCGTACGAACCTCGCACCGGCCGCCACTGCCACACCTGCCAAGTGCGTACCTGGTGTGCCCCCGGCGCCGCGTACGTCTCCGCCTCCCCGTCGTCCTCCGTCACCGACGGTGCGCCGGGATCGGTCGAGCCGGCGTGAGCGAGGACGCCGGGACGATTCCGGACTGGTGGGAGAACCCCGATGTGGTCCTGCTCCGCGACGTCGCCACGGCCGTCGCACGGCTGGACGAGGTCGGCGGGCTGGACTCCTTCGTCCTGCCGTACCCTCCTGACGCTCAGCGCGCCTTGGACGGGCTGGTCCTCGCCTGTCTGCGTGGCGGGGCGCAGCCGCCGGCGGGGGTGCCGGAGATGATCAGCTGGTGCCGGACCCGCCCCTTGCGGAGCTGGCCCCTCGACGCGCTGCCTCTGGATCTCTTCAGGGGGGACAACAGGCTCATCGACCCGCGCTCCGGGAGGCCGACACAGCTCTGTGGCGAGCTCGAGGTCAAAGGGTTCGGGAGCAGTACCGGCCGCCAGTACGCCCGGATGGTGATCGGCGAGGCCATGAACGCCTGCCGTGCGGCGAACTTGCCCCAGTCGTATACGGCGTTCCGGCGGCTGCTGGTCACCCGGCCCGTGCTGACCGAGGCGGAGTGGCCCGACGTCAGCACGGACCTTTACCTCGAACCGGTCCAGTTCCTCGTCGACGAGGTCTACGCGCCGGTGCCGGCGGGCCATGGCAGGGACGGGGTCGGCCTCGCCTGCGACCGCTGCCTCACGCTGCTCGTCCCCTTGGTCGACGGTGGCTGGTGGTGCGAACGCGAACACTGCCGACGCCTCGGCCCTCCTCCCCCCGGCCGGCGGCTGCTCGCCGATGAAGTGGGGGGGCTGTGGCAACTTCGGCGCCCGCTGCGGCAGTTCGTCACCGGGCCAGGGCATGCCGAGGTGGATCTGGAGAGGAAGCTGCGCCGTCTCGGTCTCGCCGTCGAGATGTGGCCCGGATACGACGCGTACGACCTGAGGATCACCTTTCCCGACGACCACGTCTGGGCGATCGATGTGAAGGACTGGGCCCACCCGGGGTTTCTGGGCCGTTCCGCCGCCACCATACGGCCCGAGCCGCCGTACGACGAGGCGTGTTGGGCCGTGCCGCACTTCCGGGTCCGTGAGCGCGGCGACTACCTGGAGACCTTCGCCCGGGAACGCCCCGCGCGTGCGGCCGGGCTCCGTCTGCTCACCGACGATCAGGTGGTCGAGGCCGCCCGGAAGCGCCTGCGCGGCGAACGAGGCCCGGACGCGCGCATCGCGCCGGAGCCCTCCAGGAGGAAGAGGACGGATCGTGCGTGACCGCAGCGGCTGGTACCAGGGACTGGCCAAAGACCTGAGGCCCTGGCCCACGGAGTACCGCGGCATCAAGCCCGCTCTGCTCTGCCAGGTCGAGCTGGGCCTGCGGCTGCTCGAGACGCTGGAGCCCGGACGGGCGGCGGACGGAGTTTGGGTCCTCCTCGGCGGCTACCCCTTCGCCTCCGCCGCCGGACTGGCGAGAACCCCCGAAGACCAGCTCGCCCTGACGGCGGCCCGCCACCTCCTGTGGCCCATGAGGCGACGGCGCCTGTGGCACCAGAGCCTGGAAAGCTACCGGCAGCTTCCCGAGCAGTTGCGCGGCTACCGGGTTCCGGCCGACGGCGGACCCGCCCGCCGGGTCGCGCACCCGGTGGCCGCTCACCGCTTCGAGGTCTACGACAACGCGCTCGGACGGGTCCCGGGCTTCGCGACGAACCCGCTTCCGTACGCGGGGGAGGGGACCCACCGTTTCAAGGAGCAGCGCCGTTATTCCTCCGTCACCATCCCCCCGGAGTTCGTGTTCGATCCCCCGCCGGGGCACGGCCTCGTCGCTCCCCGCCCCGGCCCCGGCGGCCCCATCGAGGTTCCCCTCGCCGAACTCGAGGACACCGCGCGGTGGATGGAGGCGCGGGAGCTCCAGCTCGGGAGGCCGTCCGGCCAATGGTGCGAGCGGCTGGCCAGCCTCGAACTCGACGTCCGTACGGCGGACGGAACGGACTTCGAGAAGGCGGAGGCGCTCACCCTGGACGGGCTGACGCATCTGGTGGGCATGGTCGGCGCGGGCAAGTCGACCCTCATGATCCTGCTCGCGGTCTGGGCGCACCAGCGCAATCTGCGTACCACCCTGGTGGTCGGCGATGTCGCCGAGCAGCTCAGCCAGACCCAGCTTCTCCAGGGGCTCGGTCTGCGGGCGGCGCTCGTCCAGGGCGCCACCACCCGGCCCAAGCACACCCAGCGCCTGCACCGGCGGCTCGCCGCACGCGGCAAGCGCTCGCTGCTGGACCACACCGACCCGGCCTTCGCCCACTTGAGCACGGCCTGTCCGCTCGACGCGCTGCGCGCCCTGGAGACCGACGCGCCCCTGCGCTTCGCCGACGCGCCCTGCGGCTCCTTGCATCCGGTGGGCCGCGAGTCGGACAAACCCGACCAGCAGGAGGACACGCGGTCGCACGCCGCCCGTGTCACCCGGGAACTCCAGCGCGCCCGGGGCGCGCGCCCGGACGGTGCCACCACCGGCGCCGCCGGCCCCGAGCTCGCCGATGGCGAGGAAACGGAGGACCCGGGGAAGCCGCACGCCTGTCCGCTGTGGAGCGCCTGCCCCCGTCACTCGCCCTCGCGCGACCTGGTGGACGCGCTCATCTGGGTCGCCAACCCCGCGAGCCTGGTCCAGACGTCCGTGCCGCGTCAGCTCAACGCCGAGCGCCTGCGGTATCTGGAACTCGCCTGTCTGCGCAGCGACATCGTCGTCGTGGACGAAGCCGACCGCGTTCAGATGCAGCTCGACCAGATGTTCGCCCCCACGGCCACCCTGGTTACCACCGGCCCCGAGTCGTGGCTCGACCGGCTCCAGACCCATGAGATCGCCGAACTCTCCCGGCAAGGGCGGCTGCAACTCTCCGATCAGGACGTCGAACGCTGGTCGGCCGCCCTCGATGTCGTCGGCTCGGCCGCCGATCGGCTGTACGCCATGCTCATCGCCACCCCGGCTCTGCGGAAATGGGCTCAGATCGACTACTTCAGCCCATGGACTCTTCAGGAACGTCTGCTCAACGCCTGGTACCCGCCGCCCCCGCGGGCCGTCGAGGACGACGACACGGTGGACGAGGCGGCGCTCTACGAGGACGAGGAGGCCCTGCATCCGTCCGAGGCCGCCCCCGTCGTGGAGGACACCCCCTGGGCCGCCTGCCGGGACCGGCTCACCAAGGTCTTCGACGTCTTCCGCGACGACCCCCTCGGTGATCGCGGGCCGCACGGCACCCTCTCCGACGACTTGGCGCGTCTGGCCCACGACGTCCTGCACACCCTCCATGAGAAGCGGACACGCAGGCGCGTGCGAGCTCTGCTCGACGCCCTGCTCGACGGTGCGCCCAGGCCCTTCGAACGACCGCCCCTTCCCGGCGAAGTGCCGCGATATGAATCCGAGTTCACCGAGGATTGGCTCGAACTCCAAGCTGAGCGGCTGGAGTTCACTCTGGTACTGGCGGCCCTGCACCAGCGGCTCGACCGGGTGACTTTTCTCTGGCCCCAGGTCGAGGCCGCTCTGCGGCTCGATCCCGGAGAGCACGAGCTGACCAGGCGCCCGCCTCTGGACTACGCGCCCCTGCTGCCCGAGTCCCCCATGGGCAACGTCCTCGGTTTCCAGTTCCTGCTCGACGAGCGCGATGGCCGGGACGGCCGGCGTACGGGCACCCTTCGCTTCTTCCGGTGCGCCGGGGTGGGCCGCGAGCTCCTGCTCTCCCTGCCCCGGCTGGGCGCCGACGCCGACCGGGGCACGACGGGCCCGAACGTCCTGCTCATGTCCGGGACCAGCTGGGCGGGAACGTCCACCCGGGCCCACGTGGTGGCGCCCGTCCAAGCAGTGCTCAAGCCGCAGCCGGAGGCACTGCGCTCGATCGGTGAGTCCGTGTTCCGCACCGAGTTCATGCACGACGACACCGGGCAGCCCATCCGTATCTCCGGGCAGAAACCGGAGACGCGAGAGGCCGCCCTGCGCCTCCTCGTGGAGAAGCTCGCACGCCCCCCTCGGGACCGCACCGGTAGTCCCCTCCAGCGCGAACTGGCACAGATTCCCGATTCGCGCCGTCGACGAGCCCTTCTGCTCGTGGGCAGCTATCGGGAGGCCGCGCTGGTGGCCGCGACGCTCTCGGAGATGCCCTCCTGGCGGGAACGCGTCCGGGTGCTCGCCGCGGACGACGCCGCGCTGGAGGCCTCCCTCGCCTCGGAGGCGCGCTCCGCGGGAGCGGCGACGGCGCCCGTCGTACGCCGGGGCGACCTGGCCGAGTTCGCGGCCGACAAGAGCGCCCAGATCCTGGTCGCGCCCCTGCTCGCGGTCGAACGCGGACACAACATCCTCACCCCTTTCCAGAGCCCCGGAGAGGAGCGGGTGGCCGCGTTCGGCACCGTGTTCTTCCTCGTTCGCCCCCACCCCCGCCCGGACGACCTCTTCCTCTCCGTCTTCGCCGTCAACGACTGGGCGGCGCGGTTCGTCCGCGACCAACCCGGGCTGGCCGAGGGCACCTTCGCCGGACTGGTCGGCGACGGGGCGGATCTGGACGGAGCGGGCAGCGCCTTCCGTACAGCCGCGCGCGGGGTGTGGCGCCGCCTGCTCTCCCGTTCCTACATGTACTCCAGGCTGTCCGCCCCGGAGAAGGAGTCGTTCGCCTGGGATCAGTTGGTCACCCTCTGGCAGGTGATCGGCCGCCTGGTCCGCGGCGGGGTTCCCGCCAGAGTCGTCTTCGTCGACGCCGCGTTCGCCCCCCGGCTCGCGGCGGCCGGCGGCCGCGCGACTGACCGGCGCCGACCGCGCTGGCAGAACGATCCCGGCCTGCTGGTCCGCCTGCGCGATGTGCTGGCCCCCTACTTCGCCGAAGACCCCGGAGCCTGTGCCGACCCCGCCGATCCATCCCTGGTCAGGCTGCTCTACCGGCCGCTGTACAACGCGCTGTGCGGGATCGACACCTCGCCGCCCGAAGACCGCTGACCCACGCCGGACAACCACCGGCCCCATCACGCAGCCCCGAGGGAGCATCACCGTGTACCGAGAGATCCGCCGATCCGCCTACCACCTCGCAGACCCCGCCGCGCCATGGACCGAGGACTACCGAGTCCTGCGCTTCCCTGAACACTGGCGGAGCCCACTTCTGGCGCTCCATAACCACGGTCGCCCCGAGGCCGAGTGGCAGCGGACCCTGCCCACCAGGAGCCTGGACACCGCGCTGCAGACACTCGCCCCCGAAGTGATCGTGCGGCCGAGGGCCCGCCCTCCCGTCGGTGAGGGACCTCTGCCACCCGAGGACTTCTGGATGTACGTGCCCGCGGACGCGCCCGACCCCCTTCCCGGCCGGGCAGGCGGTCAGGTGTTCAACGCCTGGCTGCGCACGCTGATGCCCCGGCGAACCGAGCCCACCCCGGAGCTGCGTGCCCTCCTCTTGCGATGCGGCGACGAGCTGGCGGGCACCCCGTTGAACTGGGAGAGCGTGCCAGGGGTGGATCTTCTCGGCGCGCACCCCACCGACGGCGGTACGGCCGCACCGGAGCCCCGGCAGTTCCAGCTCGCCGCCGACGCGCTCGCCCGCCGCGTCCGGGGCCTCGACCCCTACCCCTTCGAGGGGGGTGAACTGCGCTTCCAGGCGCTGCCCCGAGGCCCCCGGGACCAAGGCGCGGAGCTCATGTCGCAACCTCTGTGCCGCACCATCAAACGCAAGGAGTGGTGGTTCTCGATCACGCTCGGCATCTCGCTGCACACCACCCCCTTCGACCCGCGGCCGCGGCTGCATCTGCACTGGGGGGTACGCCGCTGGGCCACTCACACGAGGTCCGACACCGGACGGCTGCCACTGCCGTACGGACAGTCCACCACGGTGTATCTGCGACCCAAGATCCCCTGGCTTCCCGGGGTGCCTCCGACCGAGCGCGGCGCTCTGGCCCGGCTGCGGCGCGACCGCGCCTCCAACGGATTCACCTGGGTCGAGAACGACCCGGCCGGCATCCTGCACCAGCTCAGCGTCGTCGGACAGTTCCCGGCCCCCGACCGGCTGCTCGCCGGCCCGGAAGACTGGATCGGCGACGGCCCCGGCGTCCGGGCCGCCGTCGTCCACAGCAACCACATGGGCGCGCACGAGGTCGGCCCGGGACTCATGCCCCATCAGAGGTCCCAGCTCACCGCTTGGGCGGAGACGGCTCTGCCGCCGGGCCTGGTCCGGCTGCCCGATCTGGTGCGCGGACGCGGAAAGGGCATCGGCGCCCCGGCCAATCGGCGTGCCAAGCCAGTGGGCGAGCCGGCGAAGAAGGCCGAGGAATCACGTGCGGCGCTGGCCCGGCGCCGCGCCCTCGCGATCCTCGGGGACCGTGCCGGGCTCACGTCCGATCCGGAAGCCGAGCAGACGTATGTGACGGCCCGGCTGCTCTGGCGGACCGCGGAATTGCGCCGCCACGCGGTCCGGGAGTTCGCCAGGACGCTGGGCCTCGACGGCGATGGCGGAGCACACGACCTGCCGGAACAGGCCTTCGACGACGCCCGTCCTGGCCGGCCCGTGGTGCTCGAATGGCGGAGCC
Source organism: Streptomyces sp. NPDC046203 (assembly GCF_040646255.1). NCBI lineage: Bacteria > Bacillati > Actinomycetota > Actinomycetes > Kitasatosporales > Streptomycetaceae > Streptomyces > Streptomyces sp. NPDC046203. The sequence continues at coordinate 108,821 of NZ_JBEYZX010000002.1, forward strand.
CGGAACTCGTGGTGCGGCTGCGCTGCCTGCCGCTCACCGACGGGCTCGCGGACGGGCTCGTTCTCGACCCGGCCGTCGGACGCCGGGGAGAGCGAGCGGCCCGTGCTCTGACCGTTCGCCGCCGGGAGCTGAGCGGCTGGCTGCGCGCGGACGGCGCCGACCCGAGCAATCCCGGTCTCGCCCTGGTCGAGATCGGCCACCGGACGACCTTCCGCGAGGTGGACACCGACCCCAAGTTCGCCCAGCGCCTCGGGTGCGCCGACGCGGGAGTGCTGACCCAGTTCGTCGTCACGCCCTCCGGGGAACGGCGGATCGCCAACGCGGACACCGTCGAACACCGGGCTCACCAGGCATGGCTGGACGGCTTCCGTCAGCTCGGCGTACGTGTCCTGCCGGAACACACCCTGGGAGGCGACCTGCCGGACGGACTTCAGTACGCCGCCCTCTGGATGGTCAAGCGGCGCAAGGACGGACCTACCCGGCTGCCGAGGCATCTGCCGGTCGCCGTGCTCGTCACTCCGCTCGCCGAGGGCGGCGGACTCTGCGTCGTCCGTGGATGGGACGACGACACCCGCACCTGGATCCCCTACCCGCACTTCCTGCTCGGGCTGGTGAAGAAGGCCGAGATCGACCCGTCCGCTCCGGACGAGCCCGGCGCCGACGGCGCGCCGCGCATCACCGCGAAGGCACGGCGGACCAATCTGTCCGAGCAGCGCAAGGACACCGCGCGCTTTCTCCAGCGCATGCTGCACTCGCTCCGCCATCACCCGACCGTACTCATCACCCATGCGCAGAACAGCAGGTCGCACTGGCCCTGGTTGCAGGACGGACAGATCGAACCCGACGCGATCAGGGTCGGTCACGCTCCACCGGGAGGCATCGACGACGAGCTCCGTCTGGTCCGGGTACGCGGGCGGGCCGGCCATGAGACGGCTCAGTGGTGGGGCTTGGCGGAGCCGGGCAAGGCCCATGGCCAGCCGGCGGGGTTCTGGGCCGTGCCTCCAGGGGGCGGGGAACACGGTGACATCACCGCGCGGGTGTTCTACAGCAGCACGGAACGTCCCGGAACCTTCGCGGTCTCACCGGCACTCGACAGGCTTGCCGCCCGGGTCAACGCCGCGGGAAAGCTCACCTCCCAGGCGGGCACCGGAGCCTGGAACCCGACGCTGGCCGAGATCGCCGTGCTCGGCTGCCATACGGAGCGGGACGTGGAGACGCCGTCATCTTCCGCGCCCGACGAACCCGAGGCCATCGCTCTCGCGACGCACCAACTGCGCATGGCTCCCGACTATCCGGTCGCGCTCTCCCTTCCGCTTCCCCTGCACCTCGCCGCACTGGCTCAGGCGTACGTTCTTCCTACCGTCGCGGCGGAGGAGACGGGAGCGGAGGCGACAGACGGGGAGACCGCGCCGGAGCGTTCCGACGAGGGGAGCGAGAGCCTTCCCGCCGACCGGGAGTCGGCCCCGGCTGCCGCCGACGTGCCGATTCCGGCTCCGCGTCGCGAGGCGCCGGACCGGTCGGCTCTCCTCTGACCAGGGGGATTCGGATGGATTCGGGGGAGGGGCTCCAGGTGGGCCGCCGCCCGGGTGAGCGGCGGCGTACCCGTCGCTTCGGCCGGAGGCGGGCTAGGGCGTGTTTCGAAAGTAGCTCCGTCCGCCCGGAGGGCGGGGCCTGCGGCGTCTGGTGCGTACGATCGCAAGGCGGAGGATCATCCTCGTACTGGGCGTACTTGGATGACTCCGACAACGCAGCGAGCGGGCGTGCCAGGCGTCGCGGGCCAGGAGGGACTTTCGAAACATGCCCTAGGTGTATTGCCCTGTGAGGTTGGGGACGCGGCTGGCGGGTGTTTTGCCTGCGAGCGCGGTGTGTCCGCGGTGGTGATTGTAGGTGTGGAGCCAGTTGGGGAAGGCGTCGCGTCGTTCCTGCTCTGATCGGTAGGGGCGGGCGTAGGCCCACTCCTCCATCAGGGTGCGGTTGAGGCGTTCGACCTTGCCGTTGGTCTGCGGTCGGTAGGGCCGGGTTCGTTTGTGGGTGATCCCGGCCGCTGCCAGCAGCTCGCGCCAGGCGTGCGACTTGTAGCAGGAGCCGTTGTCGGTCAGGACGCGCTCAACGGTGATTCCGGCCTGGGTGAAGAACGCCTGGGCTCGGGTCCAGAAGGCGGTGGCGGTTTCCTTCTTCTCGTCGGCCAGGATCTCGCTGTAGGCGAGGCGGGAGTGGTCGTCGACGGCGGTGTGGATGTAGCTGTAGCCGGCGTTCTTGCGGTTCTTGCGGCCGGGTTGACGGCCGAGGAACTTGTGCCCGCCGCCATCGGGGATGTTGCCGAGTTTCTTGATGTCGACATGGACCAGCTCGCCGGGGCGCTCGCGTTCGTAGCGGCGTATGACCCGGCCGGTTGCCCGGTCCAGATGAGCGAGGCGGGCCAGGCCGTATCGGGTCAGGACCCGGTGGACGGTCGAGGGGACCAGCCGCAGGTGGTGGGCGATGCGGGCCGGGCCCCACCGGCGCGCGAGGCGGACCTTGATGATCCGGCGTTCGGTGCGGGTCGGTGTCCGTTTCGGGCTGTGGTGCGGGCGGGAGGGCAGGTCACTCATTCCGGCCTCGCCCAGGGCCCGGTAGCGCGTGGCCCATCGCTGGGCGGTGGTGGGTGAGACCTGGAAGCGTTCGGCGGCCCGTCGAAGTGGCCAGCCGTCCTCGACCACGCAGCGGGCCAGGCGCAGGCGTCCGGTCTCGGTCAGGGGTGCATTACGGTGGGGCATGAGGGCCTTCTGCTGGTCGGTGTAGACGTCGCAATCCACACCGAACCCGGAAGGCCCTCACCCGTTCAAGATCCCTCAGCCGAGACCTGCATCACCCGTCCACAACCTCCCGGGGCAATACACCTAGGGCTCTCTGCCCAGGCCCGCCTCCGGAGGTGTCGCTCAGGCCCGCCTCCGGCCCGGTTCCGGCGTCACGGTCCCGGGCCCTGGCAGGCCTGTTCTACTCGAATTCGGAGAACAGCGCCGATTCGCGGGCGAGTTCAGCCGCCGGCCGGACGGGCTTCCATACGCGGCCGTGCCACGCGGTGGAGGCCGCACCGGAGGTCAGACGGGCGTCGTGCCGGCGGGTGGAGTTCGTCCCGTTGACGCAGCGCCTCGGGGCGGGTCGGCCGGTACGGCGTTCGATGTGGTTTCGGGGCATGGGTTTCTCCTGCCTTTGAGTTCTTTGTTCGACTGCGAGGTCGATTCCCCCCGCAATCGAAGACAAATTCGATGTCATCGAATGAATGACCTGGCGATTCCCGTCCTGTCGGACTAGCCGGATCGGGGTGCTCGAAGATTGTCAGGCCGAGCCCCTCGCGGCCAAGTGGCAAGCGTTAGGTGAACGTTAAATGCCGCTCGACGAGATGTGCCATGCTTCTCCTCCGATGCTCGCGGATCCGCCGCGAACGGGAAGAAGGCGAGGCGTCATGGAGCTCCGGTTGCTGGGTCCGGTGACGGTCCTCCGGGCGGGCCGGGCGGTCGGCATGAGATCGCGAAAGGCCTTGGAGCTGCTGGCCGTTCTCCTCGTCTCGCCCGGCCTTCGCGCGTCCCACGACGAGATCATGCGATATCTGTGGCCCCGGGAGTCGTTGAACCCGAATCGAATTCGGCAGACTTTTCACCAGCTTCGTAAGTCTGTGCCGGAAATTTGCTCCGAGGGCAACGAGAGAGGGTTCTGTGGAGTTCACGCCAAGCCGGAATGGGTCGATTACCTGCGCTTTCGAGGATTGCTGCGGACGGCGGACTTCACGCGCGACTCATCAGTGCGGCTCGATTCACTCCGTGACGCGACAGGGGAGTGGCGCGGGATTCTCTTCGATGGGATGCAAGGGGCCGCCTTCGATCGGAGACGGCATGAACTGATGGGGGAGCTCCGGGAGGCCACGACCGCCTGTGTCCGAACGGAACTCGAATGCGCTCAGCCGCGGGCCGCGCTCGATCGGGTCGATTCCGCCCTGGTGCACTGGCCGACGAGCGAGGCATTGCTTGAACTCAAGGTGCGCGCACTGCGTGCGCTCGGCAGGGAAGTCGAGATTGCGCCGCTTCTGGCCGAGTGGGAGCGGGAACGCGGCCAGTCCACCGCGCACCTGCTGCTCGTGGGCACGACAGGTGCGTACGACCAGGGGATTGCCGTCTCCATCCGTTCCATGACCCCGCCGAGACCCCGTCAGCTTCCGCTCGGGCCGGCCTCGCTGGTGGGGCGCCGCCGGCAGCGCGACCGGATGACCGAGGTTCTTCTGGGGCGATGCCCGGAGCGGTCCCGGCTGGTCGCCCTGTCGGGGCTGCCCGGCGTCGGGAAGTCCGCGCTCGCCGTCGAGGTCGCGGTGGCGCTCGACCAGTACTTCGCCGACGGCATCCTGTACGTTGATCTCGGAGAGGTCGCTCCTGAGGGCCTCCTGAGCCACGAGCACATCATCGCCCGGCTTTTGAACGATCTCGGCGTGCGCCCGGCCACGCCGACGCCCGAAGGCATGCTGTCCGCGTACCGCACCGCGCTCGCGGACCGTTCGGTCCTCTTGATCCTGGACAACGCGCGGGACGAGGCGCATGTCCGCCGGCTGCTTCCCCCGGCCGGGGCCAGCGCGGCGATCGTCACCGGCCGCCGCCACCTGGACGGGCTGGAGATCCGGGAGCGCGGCGAACTCATCCCTCTCGAACCACTGAATCGTGCGGACGCCGCCACACTCCTCGGCAAGCGGCTCGGCGAGGACCGCATGCGCACAGCCGCTCCCTTCGTGCCCGACATCGTGGAGCATTGTTCCGGGCTTCCGCTGGCGCTCGGAATCATGGCCGCGCGCATCAAACGGCGTCCATGGGCATTGCCGGACATCGTGCGCGAACTGCGAGTGGAAAGCACTCGGCTGCGTTCACTCGACCTGGGCTCCGAGGATCTGAGCGTACGTCTGTCGCTCGATACTTCCCGTCGGCAGCTTTCCGCGCCGGCGGCACGACTGCTCGAACGGCTGGCGATCCATCCGGGACCGACGATCAGTTGGGCGGCACTGCGGGCCATCGAGCCCGAGGACAGGCCTCATGTCAGCGATGCGGTCGACGAGCTTCTGGGGATGAGCCTGGCGCTCGAACCCTCGAGCGAGCGGTACGCCCTGCATGACCTGGTCCGGGTCTACGCCGAGTCGCTGACCCGCGAGTGGGCCGAAGCCGAGCGGATTCGCGTGGTGAAGCGAATGCTGCGTTACCTGCTTCACCAGGCGTGGGCCTGCGACCGGCGGCTGGAGCCCGGGCGGCGGTTGCCGATCGGCCGGCCCAGCACACTCGACGTCATGGACCCGGGCGACGCGACGGCGGCGATGAGCTGGTTCGAGGCGGAGTACTCGACGCTGACCGCCGCCGTCGGACTGGCCCAGCGGCACGGACTCGACCGCTACACATGGCTGTTGTCGATGACCCTGGTCACCTTCCAGTGGCGGTCCGATCGCCATCTGGACGCGCTCGCCGGTCTCCACCGCGCTCTCCCCGCGGCGACACGGGAGTCCGGCCCGGCCGACGTGGCCATGGTGCGCCGGATGCTCGCCGGGACGCACCGAGCCCTGGGCGACGTCGCGGCTGCCGTGCGGGAGCTGAACGGCGCGGTGCGGATCAGCGACGACGACGGAGACATGCTGGGGGCCGCCCTGGCGCGCCACACCCTCGGGATTCTGCTCCAGGAGAGTGGTGCCCCCCGGGAGGCGCTGGAGCATTTCGGTGCTGCTCTGCCCGCCTTCGAAGAACTCCAGGACGTCCTTGGGCAGGCGGCTGTACTGAGCGGCATCGGGAGCGCGCGATACGACCTCGGCCAGTACGAGGAGGCAGCCGAGTGCTGCTTGCGGACCCTGTCCCTACTGGTGGACACAGGCGATGTCAACGGGCAGGCGCACGCGCACTTCACTCTGGGGCGCATCCGGATGGCGCGGGAAGATCCCGAAGCCGCCGTCGCCGAGTTGGTGCGTGCTCGTGTGCTGTATCGGTCGTTGGCCTATGGGAGCAGGGAGACAAGAACACTGGTCTGGCTCGCGATGGCTCTCCGGGCCGCAGGAAGGGCTGCCGAGTCGGTCGAGGCGACGGAACAGGCCGGAGCCCTCCTGAGGAGGGCGGGCGAGAGGGATGTCGACGCGGCCCTCGACCGGATCGCCCGTCTTCCGTGATGTGGTTCGGACGCTGACCGGGGTGGGCGCCTCCTCGTACGGCCTGAGGGCTCGTCCGGGTAGCGCCTGCCCGAAGAAGTCGACGACGGGGCGGACGACTGGCCGACTGCCGTACTCACGAACAGTGACCGTACGTAAATCAGCCGTCACGGTCGACGCTGTCGGCGCGGTATGGGTGACCGGCGGTCTCCCCTGGTGGGATGTTGGTGCAAAGCGGGTGAAAGCGCCGGAACTCGCCTCTGAGGTGAGGTGACTGGCAGGCGGCGGCTAAGTCGGGTCTGCCGGCGGGCGGCCATCGGATGATCATGGCGATCGGTGATCATCACAGGTCATCGCGGTGCGGTCGGCATTCCGCTTCTTCCCCCGGCTGGCGTGAATCGCGCACCGGCGACCCCGGATTCCTGGTGTCGTTGACACGTGCAGAACAATACGGTTGTATTGTTTTCGCTTGAGAGGGTGGCCGGTGGAGCGGTGGACGAGTCCATCGTGAGCGCGCATCCCATTTATCCGTTGGCCGTCTCTGGTTCGGGGGAGATTCCGTGAGGGAGAGTGGACGCGCGTTATGGGTCGCTGTCGCGCTCATGGCGTCGACAGCCCGGAGGTTATCGATCCCGCATGTTTCGTGGGGCCTCTTGATCGGCGATAGTGTGCCGAATCCATCTCGAAGTCCGGTGGCCCATAAGGCCGGTCGAGCGCTATCGGTCGGAGGGTGTTCCTTGCGCCCCGTGCCCCGTTGCCCTGGCTTACGGGTGGGCGGATCGCGGCGGGGGCGCCTGCTGCCCCGGTGTCCTGACATCGCGGCGTCCTGGGGTGAGCGGTCCGGCCGGATCCGGAGCTGATCGCCGAGCACGCTACTGAGACGCCCCATGCCGCGCCGGTGAGGGGGCGGGAAACGTGCGGCGGAAGTCGTGGCGCTCTCGCGCGGCATGAGTCCGCCTCGTCTCTTCGTGGACCATTTCCTTCGTGCCGCACGTAAAAATCAGTGCGCCATTCGATAGTACTTTCAAGGCGGCTCGCTCTCGCCTTGCGCCCTGCGCGGCGCCAATAGCCTTCTTTTTATCGCCGGTTGGCCATCCAGGTGTTTCCCGTGGCCGTACGAGACCGGCGGTCTCTTCAGTGTGCCGAAATTCAGACCATCGGCGTGCCCTTTTGTCGATGGTGATGTGCCGATATGCAGAGAGGTGTGGACCATCAGTGAACGTCACCTCGCTCGACGTTTTACCAACCCCGGTCGCACGGCAGCAGCCCGAGTGGGGAGATCCGGCGGACATCGAGAGGGTCCGGGAGGTGCTGGCGACCGCCCCTCCGCTCGTGGAGGCCGCGTCGCTGGGCAGACTCCGGGGCCTGCTCTCCTCCGTCGCCCTGGGGCAGGCGCTGGTCGTGCAGGCCGGGGACTGCGCGGAGGACCCCGCGGAATGCACCGCGCGTGACGTGCGGCGGAAGGTGGGGCTGCTCGACGCCCTCGCCGATGTCATGGGCGCGATCACCCGTCAGCCGGTGGTACGGGTCGGCCGGCTGGGCGGGCAGTACGCCAAGCCCCGCTCGGCGCCCACCGAGTGGGCCGGCGGTGTCGAAATCCCGGTGTTCCGAGGGCACTTGGTGAACGGTCCGGAACCGGACCCGGAAGCCCGACGGCCCCACCCCCGGCGCCTGCTGGACGGTTACCGGGCGGCGAGCCGGATCATGACGCACCTCTGTCCGACACCGGGGGCGCGGCTCGCCCCGGCCGTCTGGACCAGCCACGAGGCCCTGTTGCTCGACTACGAGATCCCGCTGCTGCGCCGGGACCGGGAGGGCCGGACCGCCCTCACCTCCACCCACTGGCCCTGGGTCGGCGAGCGGACCCGCGAGGTCGAGGGAGCTCATGTCGCCCTGCTGGCGGGCATCGTGAACCCGGTCGCGTGCAAGGTCGGGCCGCGGATGACCCCGGCCGAACTGCTCGCGCTGTGCGAGCGACTCGACCCCGGGAGAGAGCCCGGCCGGCTCACCCTGATCGCCCGTATGGGCGCCGACGAGGTCGCGGACCTGCTGCCGCCGCTGGTCCGGGCCGTACGCGCCGCGCGGCACCCAGTGATCTGGCTGGTCGACCCCCTGCACGGCAACACCGTGACCACCGCCCAGGGGCTCAAGACCCGGGTCGTGGAGACGGTCGTACGGGAGGTCACGGCCTTCCAGACGGCGGTGCGCGCGGCCGGCGGCCTGCCGGGCGGGATCCACCTGGAGACCACCCCCGACGCGGTCACCGAGTGCGCCGACGTCCCCGGTCTCACCGACCGCATCGGCGAGCGGTACACGACGCTGTGCGACCCGCGGCTCAACCCCCGGCAGGCGGTGACCGTGGTCTCGGCCTGGCGGACACGGACGACGACGAACCAAGCCGAGGGGGAACCATGCCGGGTCTAGCGCCCATCCCGCCTTATCCGCTGCCGACGGCGGCCGGACTGCCCGTCAACACGGCCCGCTGGACGCCCGACCCCCGTCGCGCCGCACTGCTCGTGCACGACATGCAGCGCTACTTCCTGGCGCCCTTCCCCCCGGCGGTGCGCGACCCGCTGGTCCGCCACGGCGCGCTGTTGCGCGAGCGCTGCGCCGCGCTCGGCGTCCCGGTGTTCTACACCGCCCAGCCCGGCGGCATGACGGACGAGGACCGCGGCCTGCTCAAGGACTTCTGGGGTCCGGGCATGAAGGTGGACCCCGCCGATCGCGAGATCGTCACCGAGCTCGCGCCCCGGCCGTCGGACCACGTGTTCACCAAGTGGCGCTACAGCGCCTTCTTCCGCTCGGACCTGCTGGAACGGATGCGCGCCCAGGGTCGTGACCAGCTGATCGTCTGCGGCGTGTACGCGCATGTCGGGGTCCTGGCGACGGCCGTCGAGGCGTTCACCCACGACATCCAGACGTTCCTCGTCGCCGACGCCGTCGGCGACTTCTCCGCCGACCACCACCGGCAGGCCCTCGACTACGCGGCCGCCCGCTGCGCGGTGGTCACCACCACCGAGGAGGTCTTCCGATGAACGCGACGCGGCTGTTCGAGCGTGTCCTGGGCCCCGACCCGGGCCCCTTCGCCCTGCTGCACCGCCCCGAGTCCGTCGGCCCGGACCGGGTGGAGATCCTCCTGGGCCGGGTCGGCACCCCGGCCAGGCTCGCCGACATCCCGCTGTCCGACATCCCGCTCTCCGAGACCCCGCTGTCCGAGCTCTCCGAGAACCCGCTGTCCGGCTTGGCGGAACAGCCGGGCGAGGCCCGCCACGAGACGCTCGTCCTGGTGCCCCACCGGCAGATCGCCGAACGCGGCTTCGCCGCCACCGACGACGGTTCGCCCCTGCTCGCGCTGTCGGTGACCGACCAGGGCTGGATCACCGCGTCCGAGGCGCTGCGCCGGCTGCCGGACGAACCGATCACGCTGTCCGGCGGGCACTTCGACACCGACGACGAGAGCTACGCCGACACCGTCCGCGCCGTGCTCGACAACGAGATCGGCACCGGAGAGGGTTCGAACTTCGTCATCAAGCGCTCGTTCGTCACCACCATCACCGGCTACTCGACGCACAGCGCGCTGAGCCTGTTCCGCCGGCTGCTCTCCCGCGAGAGCGGCGCGTACTGGACCTTCGTCGTCCACACCGGCGACCGGACCTTCGTCGGCGCCACCCCGGAACGCCACGTCAGCCTGCGCGACGGCGTCGCGGCGATGACGCCGATCAGCGGCACGTACCGCTACCCCCCGAGCGGGCCGGTCCTGTCGGAGGTCATGGAGTTCCTCGCGGACGGCAAGGAGACCGACGAGCTCTACATGGTCCTCGACGAGGAACTGAAGATGATGGCCCGGGTCTGCCACGGCGGCGGCCGGGTGGTCGGCCCGTTCCTGCGGGAGATGACCCGGCTCGCGCACACCGAGTACAACATCGAGGGGCGCAGCGACCTCGACCCGCGGGAGATCCTGCGCGAGACGCTGTTCGCGCCCACCGTGACCGGCAGCCCGCTCGAGAACGCGTGCCGGGTGATCGCCCGCTACGAGCCGCGCGGACGCGGGTACTACGGGGGTGTCGCGGCGCTCATCGGCCGCGACGCGACCGGCGTGCGCACGCTGGACTCGGCCATCCTCATCCGTACCGCCGACATCCGGACCTCGGACACCGGCGACGGCAGGGGGCAGGTGGAGGTCGGGGTGGGCGCCACCCTGGTACGGCACTCCGACCCCGACGCCGAGGTCGTCGAGACCCGCACCAAGGCGGCGGGCCTGCTCTCCGCGCTGGGCGCGGGGGAGTGGCGGGGTGAACACCCGCTGATCCAGGAGGCATTGGGGAAGCGCAACGAGACGATCGCCAACTTCTGGCTGAGCGACGCCGATCAGCGGACCCGGCCGCACCCGATGCTGGCCGGCCGCCGGGCCCTGGTCGTCGACGCCGAGGACACCTTCAGCTCGATGCTGGCCCACCAACTGCGGTCCATCGGGCTGGTGGTGGACGTCACCGGCTTCGACGCGCCCCATGACTTCGACGCCTACGACCTCGTCGTCATGGGCCCCGGACCCGGCGATCCCCGGGAGGCCGGACACCCACGCATGGCCCGTCTCTCCGGCGCGATCGACGAACTACTGGCCCGACGTACGCCGTTCCTGGCCGTGTGCCTGAGTCATCAGTTGCTGTGCCGGCGCCTTGGGCTCGAACTGAGACGCCGTGAGATCCCGAACCAGGGCACCCAGCGCGAGATCGACCTGTTCGGCTCGCGCGAGCGGGTGGGCTTCTACAACTCCTACTCGGCCCGCGCGCGAACCGACCGGCTGGAGTGCCCCGGCGTCGGCGAGGTGAGGATCGGCCGCGACCTCGGCACGGGAGAGGTGCACGCCCTGCGCGGACCGCACTTCGGCTCGGTGCAGTTCCACCTCGAATCCGTGCTCACCCAGGACGGCGAACGTGTCCTCGCCGACCTGCTCGTCCCGTTGATGGAAGCCGTCCCGCTGATGGAAGCCGCGGAGGTACTCGCCGTATGAAAGCCACCCTCTCCTGGTGGGACCTCTCCGGGTCCGGCCAGACCATCGACTCGCTCCGCCACTACCTGCGCGACGAGGGCGTCGACCCTTGGACTGAAGTCCGGGGACTGCGGCTGAAGTTCTGGATCTCCGACCGGCTGACCAACCGCTGGGGCGCCGTGATGCTGTGGGACGAAGCGGCCGACCTGACGGCGCCGATGCCGCCGAACCGCGCCACCGAACTCATCGGATACCCGCCGTCCGTCCGGATGATGTCCGATGTCGAGGCCATCGTCGAGGGCGTCCACGAGGGCGTCCACGCGGGCGGGACCACCGACCGCGGCCTGGCCTTCGCGACGATCGGGGAGACCGCGTGAACCCGTCCACCCGGCCCCGAGCGGCCGAAGAGTTCACCGCCCCGCCCGCCGAACCGATGGGCCTGCTCCAGGAATGGTTCGACAGCGCCGTCGCGACCCCCGTCCGCGAACCGGGCGCACTGGCGCTGGCCTCCACCGACGCCTCCGGCCGCGCCTCCAACCGGATCGTGCAGGTGCTCGCGATCCGCGACACGGGTCTGGTGTTCGCCACCCACGCCGACAGCCGCAAGGGCCGGGACCTGGCCGGGACGAGCTGGGCGGCGGGCGTCTTCTACTGGCGCGAGGCGGGCCGACAGGTCACCGTGAGCGGCCCGGCCCGGCCGCTGCCTGTCGAGGAGTCCGAGGCATTGTGGGCCGCCCGCCCCGTCGGTACACACCCGATGTCGGTGGCGTCCCACCAGAGCGCGCCCCTGCTCGACGAGGACGCGCTGCGGGAGCGGGCCCGTGAACTGGGGCTCCCCGGCGCGGCGTTGCCACGCCCCGAGCGCTGGCTCGGCTATCTGCTGGAGCCGCACGCGGTCGAGTTCTGGCAGGCCGAACCCGTGGACCGGCTGCACCAGAGGCTGGTGTACGAGCGCGACGGATCCGACTGGCGTACGAGCCGGCTCCAGCCCTAGCCCTAGCCCTAGCCCTGGCCCGAGGCAGGGTTCGGGCCCTGGCTGGGGCCGAGCCCGGCCCCGGTCCTGCCCCAGTCCTGAGCGCGCACGGCCGAGGCCGCACGGGGTCACGGACGACGGGCCACACCCCGGCCCCCGGGCCTACAGCCCACGGACACGACAGAAGGGGAGACACACCGATGTGCGGAATCACGGGCTGGGTCTCGTTCGACCGGGACTTGACGCGGCAGCGCGCGCCGCTGGACGCGATGACCGGGACCATGGCGTGCCGTGGACCGGACGCCGGGGGCGGCTGGCTCGACCGGCACGCGGCGCTCGGACACCGCAGACTGGCGGTCATCGACCTCGAAGGCGGCGCCCAGCCGATGGTGGTGCCCACCGACGACGGTCCGGTGGCGATCACGTACAGCGGAGAGGTCTACAACTACACCGAGCTCAGAGGTGAGTTGCTCCGCCGGGGGCACCGCTTCGAGACCCGCAGCGACACCGAGGTGGTGCTGCACGGCTACCTGGAGTGGGGCGAGGCGGTCGCCGAACGGCTCAACGGTATGTTCGCGTTCGCCGTCTGGGACTCCCGGACCGAGAAGCTCGTGATGATCCGCGACCGGATGGGCGTCAAGCCGCTCTACTTCTCCCGTACCGACGACGGGGTGCTGTTCGGCTCCGAGCCGAAGGCGATCCTCGCCCATCCCTTGGCGGACCGCGCGGTCGATCTCGACGGAATGCGGGCGCTGTTCAGCCTCACCCAGACGCCGGGGAGCGCGCTGTGGTGCGGGATGCGCGAGGTGCTTCCGGGCGGCGTGGTCACCGTCGACCGTTCCGGTCCGCGCGAGCGCCGCTACTGGACCCTGTCCACGCGGCCGCACACCGACGACCTGAAGACCACCGTCGCCACCGTGCGCGAACTCCTGGAGGACATCGTCGGCCGGCAACTGGTCTCCGACGTCCCGCGCTGCACCCTTCTCTCCGGCGGCCTGGACTCCAGCGCGATCACCGCGCTCGCCGCCGAACGGCTCGGCAGGAATGGCGAGTTCGGAGAGGGAGGCGCGGCGGGTGCGGCCGGCGCGAAGGGTGTGGCGGGTGCGGCCGACGGGAAGGTGCGCAGCTTCTCGGTGGACTTCGCCGGACGCGCGGACGACTTCGTCGCCGACGACCTGCGGGGCACGCTGGACGCCCCGTACGCGCTCGACGTGGCCGCGCACGTGGGATCGCCGCACGAGTCCATCGTGCTCGACCACGCCGCGATCGCCGACCCGGCGGTGCGCCGGGCGGTGATCACCGCCCGGGACAGCCCCTTCACCTTCGGCGATGTCGACACCTCGCTCTATCTGCTGTTCCAGGCCGTACGCCGGCACTCCACGGTCGCCCTGTCCGGCGAGTCCGCCGACGAACTCTTCGGCGGGTACCGGTGGTTCCACCAGCCTGAGGTCCAAAGCGCGCGGACCTTCCCCTGGATGGCGGTCTTCGTCGACGGCGAACAGGCCCGAAGGCGGGAGCGGTTCAATGCCGAACTCACCGCCGCGCTCGACCTGCCCGCGTACATCCGCGACAGCTACGCCGACGCGGTCGGCGAGGTGGAGCGGGCCGACGGCGAGAGCGACCACGAGGCGCGGATGCGGGTCATGAGCCACCTGCACCTGACGCGCTTCGTTCGGACCCTCCTGGAGCGCAAGGACCGGATCAGCATGGCCGTCGGGCTGGAGGTCCGGGTCCCGTACTGCGACCACCGCCTCGTGGAGTACGTCCACAACGCCCCGTGGTCGATGAAGACCTTCGACGGCCGGGAGAAGAGCCTGCTGCGCGCCGCGACCGCCGACCTGCTACCCGAGTCGGTGCTGAGCCGGGTGAAGGCCTCCTACCCCACCACTTTGGACCCGCACTACGCCGATGCGCTGCTGCGGCAGGCCAAGGAACTGCTCACGACCGACGACCCTGTCTTCGGCCTGGTCGACCGCGGCTGGCTGGCGGACGTCGCGGGGCGGGACGCGGTGACCATGCCGGTCGACGTACGCAACGGCGTGGAGCGCGTCCTCGATCTGAGCACCTGGCTGGACGTCCACCGCCCCGAACTCCGCCTCTGACAGTGGGTGTTCGGTCCGGCCCGCTCGGGGGCACCGCTGAGCGGCGCCGGCTTCACCGCGCCGGCATCCACGTACACCCCGACACACCCCGACACACCAGCCAACAGGAATTGAGGGATACGAGATGGGAACGGAAGACGCCCGACCCGAGGGCTTCGACGCCGACCTCGACCTGCGCGCCCGGCACCGCGCCGTCGTGGCCGACTACATGAGCCGCAAGGGCGAGAACCGGCTGACGCGCTACCTGCTCTTCACCGAGAACGGCAGCGCCGGCCTGTGGACCAGCGACACCGGCGAACCGGTCGCCTCCCAGGGACACGAGAAGCTCAAGGCGCACGGCGAGTGGTCGCTGCGGATGTTCCCCGACTGGGAGTGGAAGAACGTGGAGATCTTCGAGACCCAGGATCCCCACCGGTTCTGGGTCGAGTGCGACGGAGAGGGCAAGATCCTCTACCCGGACTATCCGGCGGGCTACTACAAGAACCACTTCATCCACTCGTTCCTGCTGGTGGACGGCAGGATCGAGCAGCAGCGCGAGTTCATGAACCCGTTCCAGCAACTGCGCGCGCTGGGCATCGAGGTGCCGAAGATCAACCGCGGCGGCATCCCCACGTAGCGGCGGATCCCCGCGCAGGGCCCCCGCGTTGGGAGACCGTGCAGGAACCCGCGTACGAATCCCCACGCGGTTCCCAGCACACGGATCCCAGCACGCAGATCCCCGCGCACGAATCCCCCTCCAGGGATCCCCATGTACGGACATCCGTCCGCGTCCCGTCCCCCGGACCCGGACGCGGCGCATCGAGCCGGCCGGCGGCGGCCGGGAAGCAGCAATGAGGCGAGGTCTCCCATGACAGTCGACGTGCAGACCACTCGAGACGTGGTCGACATCATCACCGGCGGATGGCGGGCGCAGGCGCTCTACACCGCGGTCAAGCTCCGCCTGCCCGACCACATAGCGGCGGGCCATGCCAGCGACGCCGAGCTCGCCAAGGCGACCGGGGCGGACGAGGAGGGCGTGCACCGGCTGATGCGCCTCCTGGTGGCCATGGGGGTGTTCGAGGGCAGCGAGTCCACCGGCTACCGGGGGACCCCGATCAGCGCCGCGCTCCTCGACGCGCCCCAGTCCCTGAGCGACATGTGCCTGCTGTACGGCGAGGAGTTCTACTCCGCCTGGGGGCACGCCCACCACGCGATCAGCACGCGGAGTTCGGGGTTCGAGGCCGCCTTCGGCCGGCCCTTCTACGAGTACCTGGGGCACGACGCGGACGTGACTCGGCGCTTCCAGCGCACCCTGAACGCGGCGAGCATGTTCTTCCACCAGGTGCCCGAGGTCTTCGACTTCTCCGGCAAGAAGGTCGTGGACGTGGGCGGCGGGGGCGGGCACCTGCTCGCCACGGTCCTCGGCGCCACCCCGGACGCCCGGGGCATCCTCTTCGATCGCGAGCACATGATGGCCAAGGCGCGCGAGCACCTGTCCGCCACCGTCGGCCTGGACCGCACCGAACTGGTCGCGGGCGACATGTTCGAGGGCGTTCCGGAGGGCGGGGACGTCTACGTCCTCTGCCGGGTGCTGGCCGGCTGGGACGACGAGGCCGTCGTCGGCGTCTTCGAGAGCTGCCGCCGCGCCATGGCCGACTCCTCGTCGCGGCTGCTGCTCCTCGACCGTTTCGTCGAGGACGAGAACTCCACCGTGCTGCCCGCGCTGTGGGACATGCACCTCCTGATGACGACGGGCGGCGCGCACCGCACCGTCGAGCGGATCACCCGGCTGCTCGACCGGGCGGGCCTCGACGTCGTCGGCCGCGCGGAGCTGCCGATGGAGAACACCGCTCTGGTCGCCGCGCCGCGTCCCTGACGCCAGGCGTCCTCCCGTCCCCAGGCGTCGTCCCCGGACGGACCGGTGAACGGACCGGTGAACGGGTCGGTGGACGGACCGGCGAACGGACTCGGCGAAGACCTCGCGGGTCCGTCCGGTCCCGCGGGCCCGGCGGTCCGCGGGCCCGTCCGGTGACGACGCATCCGCCCGGCGAGCGGTCGGCTCATCCGGCGAGCCCCTCCCCAGCACCCCATCCAGCCGGCACCCGGACGACGGGAGCCGGCGCGACGGAACGAACGGACCTCATGGACACCTACGAGTACGTGGTCGCCGACGTCTTCACGGCCACCCCGCTGGAAGGAAACCCGACCGCGGTCCTCCTGGACGCGTCCGGCCTCTCCGCCGAGCGCATGCAGCGGATCGCGCAGGAGACGCACCTGTCGGAGACCGTCTTCGTCCTCCCCGCGGAGGACGACGGCGATGTGAGGGTCCGCATCTTCACGCCGGTGAACGAGCTTCCGTTCGCCGGGCATCCCACCCTGGGCACGGCCGTGGTGCTCGGCGAATGGCACGCGGCGAGGGAACTGCGGATGGAGACCGCCATGGGCACCGTGGCGTTCGAGCTGGAGCGGGACGGCGAGGGCCGGACCGTCGCGGCGGGCATGTGGCAGCCCGTGCCGACATGGGAGCCGTACGACCGGGCGGAGGAACTGCTCACGGCCCTCGCCCCGGTGGCCACCGGCAGCACGCTGCCGATCGAGGTCTACCGCAACGGACCCCGGCACGTGTTCGTCGGACTCGACAGCGTGGCGGCCCTCTCCGCCCTGGAACCGGACCAGCGGATCCTCGCGCGACTTCCCGACATGGCCGCCAACTGCTTCACGGGCGCGGGCACCCACTGGAGGCTGCGCATGTTCTCCCCCGCCTACGGCGTGGTGGAGGACGCGGCCACCGGCTCGGCCGCCGGCTCGCTCGCGGTGCACCTGGCCCGGCACGGACTGATCCCCTTCGGAGAGTGGATCGAGATCCGCCAGGGCGTCGAGATGGGCCGTCCTTCGACGATGCGCGCCCGGGTCACGGGGACCGCGGAGCGGATCGAATCGGTGCGGGTGGCGGGGGAGGCCGTGGTCGTGGCCCGGGGGACGCTGTACGTGTAGCGGCCGCCGGCGCCGGCAGGCGTGGCAGCCGTACGGGGGAGGGTGGGCGAAGCCCCCCGAGACGCGGGGCCGGGACGCGTGTGCGCGCCCCGGCCCCGCCGGCGTCCCTCAGGTCATGCCCGAAGGTGCCGGGAACCGGTGCGGGGAACCGGTCAGGACAGGCCGGGGTTGGTCATGTCGAGCGCGGGCACGGGGCGGGGCGTTCCGTCGGCGTCGATCGCGACGAAGGTCAGGAACGCCGTGGCGACCTCGGTGGCGGGGGTGGAGTTGTTCCACCGTTCGGCCGTGACCCGTACCCCGACCGTCATGGAGGTCCGCCCGACCCGTTCGAGTCCCGCCTCCACGCTGAGCAGGTCGCCCGCCCGTACCGGGGTGAGGAAGGTCATACGGTCGACCGAGACGGTGACGGCCGGCCCGTCGGCGTGCCGGCCGGCGGCGGCCGCGGCGGCGTCGTCGATGAGCTTCATCATCACTCCGCCGTGGATGGTGCCGTACAGATTGGTGTCGTGGTCGCTCATGATGTGGGCGAGGACCACCCGGGAATCGTCCGGGGTCTTGGTCGGGCGGGCAGGACTGGTGACGGGGGATTCGGCCACGTCAACTCTCCTTCGCGAGTCGCGGCAGGGCTTCTCCGCGCACCCCAGGGGCCGGTGCGCGGGCAGCGGGCAGGTCTTCGGACTCGCGGGCGCGTTCCCCGGCTCTCGCCGGCGGACTCCTACTGGCCGTCGCTTCCCAGGCCCTCGTGTGTGCCGGGCCCAGTGCGTATGACGGCGGTCGTTCCCGCTCACCGCTGCGGGGCAGTCCCGGATTCACACCGGGTTCCCTCTTACGACGCTCCCGTCCGGGGGACGGGGCGAACCAGCTGCCCTGCCAGCGTACGGCAGCGAGCCCGCGCCCTGCTCCCGTCGCGGAACCGGGGTGCTCCGGGGCCGTGACCCCGAGCCGCGCGCCGACCGCCCCGACCGCGGTGACCACCCGCCCGCTCGTCCGCTCGCCCACCCTCCCGCTCATCAGCCGGCGAACCGAGCGCTCTCTACACTCCCCGGATGATCAGTGACGGATTCCAGCTCACGGTTCTGGGCAGCGCCACGCCCTACGCGACCGAGGACAACCCGTGCTCCGGCTATCTCCTGACCGGCGCCGGTGCCCGGGTCTGGGTGGACGCGGGCAGCGGGACGCTGGCGCGGCTGCAGCGGTACGCCCGGCTCGACGAGGTGGACGCGATCTGGATCTCGCATCTGCACGCCGACCACACCGCGGATCTGCTCACCGCGTATTACGCGGCGCTCTTCGCGGACATCCGGCTTGCCGCGCCCATCCCCCTCTACGGGCCGCCGGGCATCGCCGACCGGCTGGCCCACTTCCTCACCAACGGCCCGACGCGCAGCCCGGTCGAGGCCGCCTTCGCCGTCCAGGAGTTGTACGACGGACACGAGGTGCGCATCGGTGAACTCGCCCTGACCAGCCGGGCGGTGGAGCACGGTATGCCGGCCTTCGCCCTGCGTGCCGAGGCCGGGGGCCGCTCGCTCGTTTACTCCGGGGACACGGCGCCCTGCGCGAACCTCACGGAGCTGGCCGAGGAGTGCGACACCCTGCTGTGCGAAGCCGAGAGCAACCAGGCGCCGGCCGAGGGCGAGCAGGTGCACCACACGCCCGAGGACGCCGCCGACACGGCCACCGCGGCTCGGGCGGGCCGGCTGATCGTCACCCATGTCGGCCGTTTCCTGACACCGGAGCAGGCGGTGGCACGCGCCGAGGCCCGGTTCGATGGTCCCGTCGACCATGCCGAGCCCGGTGAGGTCTTCTCGAACCACCGCTCCCGAGGCCGTTCGACGCGCTCCGGTCAGCCGACGCGCCCCTGGGGCGTGCCACCGGGCGGACGCCGGGCGTCGAACGGCGAGGGGTAGCCGGGCGGATGCGCCGCCTGTTGCAGGTCTCAACAGGCCGTCCCCTCACGCGAGATGAGGATCAGGGAAGTTCCAGCTCGCCCAGTCCCATCGTGCGCAGCGCGTGGTTGGCCATCTCCAGATGGCCGGCCCCGTTCGGGTGTGCCGCCTCGTCCAACCAGGCCATCGGGTCCTCCGTTCCGTGGTGCGCGATCCAGTACGCCTCGTGGTCGACGAGCAACGCACCGGACTCGGCGGCCAGTTCACGAACCACCTGGCAGTACGCGGGCATGGCCGCACGCCGCGCGCGACCCGAGAAGCCGACCACGAGCGGGGTGTGCAGCACGATCTGCGTTCCCCCGGCGGTGCGGGCACGCTCGACGATCGCGCGCATCGCGTCACGGAAGGCGGGCAGCCCGGCCTCGCCGGCGAGGCAGTCGTTCGTGCCGAGTGAGACGGACAGTACGTCGGGCCGGAACCGGCCGATCAGCCACTCGT
Source organism: Streptomyces sp. NPDC046203 (assembly GCF_040646255.1). Lineage (NCBI taxonomy): Bacteria > Bacillati > Actinomycetota > Actinomycetes > Kitasatosporales > Streptomycetaceae > Streptomyces > Streptomyces sp. NPDC046203. The sequence goes on from NZ_JBEYZX010000002.1 coordinate 128,382, forward strand.
AGGACGCGAGCACGTCGACGGCGGTCCAGCCGGAGACGCCGGAGTTGACCAGGACGTCGGTGGTCCGGCCCAGTTGCCATCCGACTCGTTCGTGCACATGCTCCACCCAGCCGCGCGCGCCGTGGGTGTGCAGGACACCCTGGGTGATGCTGTCTCCGGCCGCCACCCAGGTCATGGGTGTGTCGGCGAGTCGGATCATGATGCGTCGCCTCCCGTCGGCGCCGCTGATGTGTCCCGGCAGGGTGCGGCGCTCCCTTGGCGGCCATGCTGCCGTTACGGGATCGCTCGCGCAACGTTCGCGTGGGCGGCCGCCGGGTTGCCGTCCGGCTGTCCGTCGCCCGCCGTTTCGAGCTCTGCCCGTTCCCTCGGCCCTCGGCCCTCGGCCCTCGGTGCGCGGAGGCGTACGGGATTCGGCCGGGCCGCCCCCTCTCGCCTCGGCTCCCGAATGCCAGCGAGGCCAGGGGCTCCGGGGGTGCGCAGAGCTGAGGGCGGCGGAGTCGCCTCCCAGGCCGGTCGCGGCCGGGCCGGGACGGGTGCGCGGCTATGTTCCGGTGGCCACTCGCGCCGGACGGCCCGTCTCCGTCGGTCCGTCCGGGCGGCCCGCCACGGTGGTTCCGGCAGTCCGCCCGGTCAGCCGATGCGTACCGCCGTACCGGTCACCTCGATGCCGCTCGACGGGTCCGCCGGAACCCGTACGCCGAGAACGCTCGGGCGGCCCATGTCCTCACCCTGATGGATCGTCAAAACCTCAGGGAGTGCGATGAGTCGAAGCTCCCGCAGATAGCCGCCGAAGGCCGCGGCCGCGGCGCCTGTGGCAGGGTCCTCGACGACCCCGCCCGGCGGGAAGGGGTCGCGGGCGTGGAAGACGGTGTCCGAGGCGCGGTGCACCAGGGCGATGGTGGTCCAGCCCCGGCGTTCCATCAGGGCGCCCAGCGCCGCCATGTCGTAGTCGAGGTCGGCGAGCCGGCCCCGCTTGGCGGCGGCGATCACCGGGTGCCAGGCACCCGCGTAGGCGGCGCGCGGTGGCAGCGCGGGGTCGAGGTCCGAGGCATTCCAGCGCAACGCGGCGAGCAGCTCGGCCAGATCGGCGTCGCCGATCTCCTCGGTGCGCGGCGCGACGCTCACCAGGGTGGCGGTGACGGTGCCGTCCGGCCGCACCGAGGTGGTCACGGGGACCGGACCGGCCTGGGTGTGCAGCAGCAGGTCGCCGGCGCCGTGCCGCTGCGCGTGGGCGACGGCCGTGGCGATGGTGGCGTGACCGCAGAAGGGCACCTCGGCCAGCGGGCTGAAGTAGCGGATGTCGAGCGACCCGTCGGGCCTGGCCACGGTGAAGGCCGTCTCCGAGTAGCCGATCTCCGCCGCGGTCGCGGCCATCGTCGCCTCGTCGAGGCCGGCGGCGTCGAGCACCACGCCTGCCGGGTTCCCGCCGAGCGGGTCGGTGCTGAAAGCCACGTAACGCAGGATGTCCATCACCCGAACGTAGGCCCCCGCACCGACCCCGTCAACGCAGTCGATCTTCTCCGGACGGCATGCCCCTCCCGCGGCATCCGTGCACGGTGGCGTCGATGTCAACAGGGGCTGTTTGCAGCGGACTTGCTCGTGCCGCTCCGTGTGTGTCCGTGGCCCGCTCGGTGGTTCCGCTCGTACACCGTCACCCTGCGCCCCCGCATGCGGCGATCCTCTCCTGGGGTGAAGTGCTTGCCCAGGACGCAGGACTTCACCCGGTCCCGCTCTGTCGAGAGCGCCGCCGGCACCGGCTCCGCATCCGTGACCAGCAGGATGCGTTCCTGTGCCAGCATCCTCGCCCGGATTCGCCCGGGGTCCGCCTCCAAGCCCTTCAACGTCCCGGATTCCTCCGGGCTTTGCGCCAGGGCGAGGTCCCGCAGCCCGGTGAAGGCGTCGGGGGAGACCAGGCGGGTGTCCCTGCGTGCGGCCGGTATGTAGAGCACCGCGTCCCCGTCCCGCCCCAACTCCCTTATGTCCTCCGCTATGGCGAGGACGTCGTCCACGCGGCTGGCCGGGGACCGCTTGGCCAGGGACTCCGGCATCAGAGCCGTCGTCGCGACGGCCAGCACCGCGGGAAGGACGGCACGTGAAGCCCTCGGGAACCGAGGTCGCGTCGCCCGGACCGCCGTGCCGATCGCGGAACCGATCAGTAGCGCCAGGCCGACGAGGCTGAACAGCACGTAACGGTCGAGGAACAGCGGCTGGATGAAGGAGAGCCCGGCCAGGGTGAGTTGGGGTACGACCAAGAGCGGCAGCCCGACGGATGCCGCCGACAGCCGGCCCACCCCACGCCTGGCGCCCGTCCCGCGCCCGGCAACACCCCCACTCGATCCGGCACTCGTCCCCGATTCGGCATTCGCACCCGCCCGTGGCCGGTCGAGCAGGGCGCCGAGCCCGCCGATGGTCAGCAGGACCGCCGGACCGATCATCATGTGCCAGGTCAGCGGCGGTATCCAGGACACCTGGCCGGACTGGCTCCGGCTGAAGAGGATCAGCGGCAGGACCCCCGTCACGGCGGCCGCCGACGCCATCGCCCAGCGCACCCGCACCGGGCGGGCGGCCCGCGCCCAGAGCAGGGTGGCCAGGTGGGCGGGAAGGATCATCAGGGAGAGCCAGTTGAAGAGGCCGCAGACGAGGACCGTTCCGCCGTACGCGACCCAGCGGGCCGGCCGCCCGGCACGCTCCTGAACGGCGGTCACGAGCAGGAGCGTCGAGACTCCGGCACCGGCGGCGACAAGCGCGTACGGACGCCCCTCCTGAAGGTGGAACTGGACGGCGGGCAGCAGTCCGAACGCCAGCCCGCCGCCCAGCCCCGCCCACGGCCCGGCGAGCCGGTTCCCGAGCACCGTCACGCAGATCGAGGCCACCACCATGGCGAGCACGGAAGGCAGTCTCAGCACCGTCGTACTGGGGCCGAAGCAGGTGAACAACCCGTGCATCAGCAGGTAGTAGAGACCGTGGACGACATCGACGTTCTCCAGCATGCGCAGGATGTCCCCGGTCGAGCGCCGTGCCACCTGCCAGGTCGCCGCCTCGTCGCGCCACACGCTGTTCTGCCGCGACAGTCCCCACAGGCCGAGGGCGAGCGTCCACGCCCCCGGGACGACCCACAGGAGTGCGCGGCGGTGAAGAGGCGGAAGGGGCGGCGGGGAGGGGGATGGAGACGAGGAAGGGGAAGGGGGAGGGGCGGGCGAAGAGGTGGGAATGGCAGGGGGCATGAACGTCCGTTCGTCCTCGGAGGGCACGCGGAACCGTGCTGCGGCCTGCGCACGGTAGTCACGGTCGGCACCGAGGTGCTTCGCTCCCGACCCGAACCGGCCGAGGAGGAAACGGACTTCAGTAGGTCGTCTTTCGGCCAGGCCCGGATGGCGTGCTCCGTATCACCCGCCAGGCCGTAGGAAGGGTCGGCAGGTTGAGCGATATCCCGCCTTTGGCAGGTCGGTCGGAGGGTCGTGGCGCGAATGATCGTTTGGCCGGTTCCGATTCCGATTTCTGGTTCCGGTTCCGGATCCGGATCCGCTTCCTGTCGGGCCCAGGCTCTACGCGCCGCCGCCGCCGTCCTCGGCGCCGGTCGGCACCGGCCGTTCGAAGAACGTCTCCAGGACCACCGTCGCCTGTGTGCCGCTGACCCCCTCGATCGCGTAGATCCGCCGCAGTACGTCCTGGAGCCGTTCCGTGGTCGTCGTACGCACCTTCACCAGCACCGACGCGCTGCCCGCGATGACATGCGCCTCCAGGACCTCGGGCAGGGCGGCGAAGCGCGGGCCCGAATCGCCCATCCAGGCGCTCGATTCGACCATCACGTACGCGAGCACCCCACCGCCCACCGCCGCCGGGTCCACCTCGATCGTGGTGCGCCGGATGATGCCTCGGTCGCGCAGCTTGCGGACGCGTTCGTGGGCGGCTCCCGCCGACAGGCCGACGGCGCGGCCGAGCGCCGCGTACGACTGGGTGGCGTCCTGCTGGAGCAGGGTCAGCAGGACGCGATCGATGTGATCCACGGAACTCCATTCGGTATGACTGTGCGATGACCATATCCGATCCTGCAATTTCTCGAACATGCCGAATTCTGTTCGGCAGTTGTGTGAGGGTGGGCCGTGATCCGTGATCCGTGATCCGTGATCCGTGATCCGAGACCCGAGATCAGTGGAACGTCGTGAGGAAGGGTGAGGCATGACAGAGCGCAGGCGGCCCGCGCTGTACGAGGTGCTCGACGAGCGGTTCCGGACGGGCCGGTGCACCTTCGGCGACGAGCGTCTGGAGGTGCTGTACGACGGATGCCGCTGGGCCGAGGGACCGATCTACCTCCCCGCCTGGCGGCAGCTCGTCTGGAGCGACATCCCCAACGACCGGATGCTCCGCTGGGACGAGGAGACCGGCGCCGTCAGCGTGTTCCGCCGCGCCGCCGGGCACACCAACGGCAACACCCTGGACGGTGAGGGCCGGCTGATCACCTGTGAGCAGGGCAACCGCCGGGTGACGCGGACCGAGCACGACGGCACGATCACCGTGCTCGCGGACCGCTGGCAGGGCCGGCGGCTGAACAGTCCGAACGACGCGACGGTGAAGTCGGACGGCTCCATCTGGTTCTCCGACCCGGACTTCGGCATCGTCACCGACTACGAGGGCCATCGCGGCGAGAGTGAGATCGGGGCGAACAACGTCTACCGGATCGACCCCGTCACTGGTGAAGTGCGGCTGGTCGCGGACTGCTTCGAGGCGCCCAACGGTCTGGTCTTCTCGGCCGACGAGAGCCGGCTCTACGTCTCCGACACCCGGGCCGGGTACGTGCGCGTCTTCGACGTGCGCGACGACGGCACGCTCTCCGAGGGCAAGGTCTTCGCCGACGCCTCCGCCCGCCCGGGCGCCCGCTTCGACAATCTGCGCTTCGACGCCGACGGCCGGCTGTGGTTGGCCGCGATGAACGACGGCGTCCACTGTTACGACCCCGACGGCACCCTGATCGGCCGGCTCGACATCCCCGAGGCGGTGGCCAACATCGCCTGGGGCGGCGCCAAGCGCAATCGTCTCTTCATCGCCGCCGAGACCAGCCTCTACTCGGTCGTCACCTCCGTCACCGGCACGCATCCGGCCCCAGGGCCCGGCCGACCCGGCCGATCCGCGAGCTGACCGCCCGCGCGGTCCGCCCCCTCCCGCCCTCTCCCGTACCCTCGTTCCTCCGGTCCCGATACGGAGAACATGCCGCTCAGCCCGTGTCGGTGTTGGGCCGAACGAGTGAGGGACGGGAGGATGGGCGCATGAGTAGGTACGAGAGGTACGACGTCACCGACGAGCAGTGGGAGGGTCTGGCCCAGGTCGTCCCCCTGCGCGGCAGGGACGAATGGCCGTCCATGGTCGACCACCGGGCGATCACCGAACAGCGGCACGCGGCCGCCGAACAGCGCCGGATGGTCGTCCTGCGCGTCCAGGTCTTCGCCGACGCGCGCGAGGTCGCGGAATACCTCATCGCCCAGATCCCCGTGCTGCTCGACCTCACGAGCGCGGACACCGAGGTCGCCAAGCGCATTCTCGACTTCAGCAGTGGCGTCGTCTTCGGTCTCGGCAGCGGGATGCACCGGGTCGACCGCAACGTCTTCCTGCTCGCTCCGGCCGGCACCGAGGTCGAGGGCGCCGAGGAGGAGAGCGCCGAGGGCAACGCGACGGGCAGGCTCCCTCGTTCGTAGGAAGGTCGTTCCGACGTAACGGTTCGTCGTGCGGAGGGCTGCGTACCGTCCGGTCATGACCATCACCGGAGGCAACGCCCCCGATCGTTCGTATCGACCACCCCGCCCGCCCGGGCCGCCGTTCGCTCCCGCCGACGGGCAGGTGCCCCCACAGGGGCGGCCCCCTGGCCAGGTGCCCTTCCGTGACCGCTCGCGTCCCGCCCCTGCCCCTGCCCCCGCCCCAGCCTGGGAAGCCGAGCCGGTGCCCGGGTTCGGGCCCGCCCCCTCCGCCAGGTCGGCATCGGCATCGACGCCGACGGCGGCGGCGGACGGGCGGACCGGAGGGGCGTCGCTCCGGCCCACCGTCACCGAACTGCGCCTGTCGGCGTTCGGAACGCATCGCGGGGTGGTGCTGCCGCTCGGCCCCGTGACACTGCTGCGCGGGGCGAGCGGCAGCGGGAAGACCACCGCCCTGCGCGCGTACGAGGCGCTGGCGCGGCTCGGGGCGGGCGCGGAGCTCGAAGAGGCGCTGCCGGACGCCGCCGACCGGGTGCCGGAACGGTCGCGGCCCGACCCGCAGGGCCGACGCGGTTTCCGGATCGGCTGCACGGTCGACGGCCCGGTCGGGCCCGTCCATCTCGACATCGCCGTCCAGGCCGAACCCACCCTGCGGATCGTCGGCGAACGGCTCACCTCGGCGGACCACACCCTGTTCACCACCGCGCTGCGGGACCCGGAACGCAGCAGCGTCCAGGCCGAGTGGCACACCGCCGGCAACACCCCGGTGACCCGCGCCCCGTTCCCCGACGACGTCCTCGGCACGGCGCTGCTCCCCTTGCGCGTCGCCGGGAAGACGCAGGGGCAGCGGGACGTCCTGGCCGCCGCCGAACAGGTGGTCGTCGGGCTGCGGTCGGTCTTCCCCTGTCACCCGCTGCCGCACCGGATGCGGCAGCCCGTGCCGCTCGGCGAGGGCAGGCTGCGGCGCGACTGCCACAACCTCGCCGCCGTACTGCACCGCACCGCCACCGAGTGCCCGCGCCGCCATGCCCGACTGGCGGCCCTCGCGACCGCGGGGTGCGTCGGCACGGTGGCGGGGCTCGGTTTACGGGAATCGGAGACGGGCGGCACGGTCGAGGCCGTCCTGGAGCGCGCGGGGCTGCCGGACATGGCGCTGGGCCGGCTCGGCGACGGCGAACTGCGTTATCTCGCCCTCGGACTCGTCCTGCTCACCGGCCCCGGGGTGCTGGCCGTGGACCCGATCGCCGAGGTGCCGCAGGCGATGCAGACGCTCACCGTGCTCGCCGACGGGTTCGACCACGCGCTCGACGCGCGGCAGACGGCGGCCCTGCTCGGGCTGGCCGGGGAGATCTGCGCGAGCGGGCACATGCGGCTGGTCGCGGCGGTGGGGGAGGGAGTCACGGGTGTGATGGAAGAGTTGGACGGGCGGGGTGGGTCGGACGGGTCGGACGGGCTGGGCGGGCTGGGCGAGTCGGACAGGCTGATCGGTTCGAAGGGGTCGGACGTGCCGGGTGTGACGGTGGTAGACCTGGGGGGTGACAGAACTTGATGTGGCGGGCCTGCAGCGACGGCTCGCCGACTTCGCCGCGGCCCGCGACTGGCAGCCCTTCCACACGCCCAAGAATCTGGCGGCGGCGCTGAGTGTCGAGGCTGCCGAACTCCTGGAGATCTTCCAGTGGCTGACGCCGGAGGAGGCGGGCCGGGTGATGGCGGACCCGGAGACGGCACACCGGGTCCGCGACGAGGTCGCGGACGTGCTCGCCTATCTGTTGCAGTTCTGCGGTGTGCTCGGGGTCGATCCGCTCACGGCCCTCGCGGCGAAGATCGATCGCAACGAGATCCGTTTCCCGGCGCGCGGGCGCCGGGGCGGGGACTTCGGCGGGGCGGGCGAGGCCCACAAGTCCGGCGGGACCGGCGGGGACAGCGGAATCGATCATGCCGTTGAGGCCGCCCCCGACCCCGATTGTCACTCTACGGAGTGATCGAATTATCCCCAACGAGCTTCCTGTCCACAGATTTCCGAATTCCTCTGGTGTTCAGGCTCAGTCGGCCTCACGCTGGGTAATGGAAAGAGTGAGCGGTAAGTCGTCAGAACGGGGGCTTCGTTGATGGACGCGGAGCGATTGATCGCAAACGGGCGATACGCGCTGGCGGAAGCCCACGCGCCGTGGGACATCATGCGGGAGGCCTGGCAGGCCCAGGCCCTCGCCCAAGTGATAGGGGGTCACCTCGCGGCCGAGGGGCCGCTGGAGTTGCGGAGCGAGGCACGGGGGCTGAGCGAGACCGGCGGAGTGCGCGGCGGGATGGAGCATGCGGCGCTGCGCACCGGAGGGCCGAGGGCGGCACAGCTCACTTCCGTGGGGGATGTGCGCGCGGCGCTGACCGCGCTCGGCGTGCTGCTGGGGGAAGTCGGCATCGCCCTGGTCGGGGTGGCCTGCGCGCCGGACGAGGACGGGCTGTACTGGCAGTCCATCGAGGCGATCGACGCCGCCGACGAGGCGGGCGACCACGTCCGGACCATGCTGCGGCGGCTCGCGGTGCGCGAGCGCGACCGCCCGCCGGACCCGGCCCGGGGGCGTGCGGGCCCGGGGTAGGGGGCGCGGGCCGGCACGCCTTGGCCCGGCTTGGGCGTGGAGGGGCGAGGGTTGGCGGGGTGGTGCGGGCCGAGGTCGGGGCCGGGACGGGGGTCGAGCCCCTGGCTGGGCGGTACGGGCGGGGCCGAGGCAGGGCGTGACGGGTGCGGGGGCCTGTGTCGGGCGGTTGGTGCGGGCCTGAGCGGGGTGGGTGCGGCGCGGTGCGGCAGAGCCAAGGGCCGGCTCAGGTGTGCCGGACGGTGTGGCCGGGGTTGAGGCAGGGGCCCGGTCGGCGCGGGGGCTTGTGGCCGGCGGCCGGGGCGGGCCTGCGCCGGCCGGCCCCGAACCGGGCCGGGGTACGGGCCTGCCCCGACGCCCGGCCCGGGTGTGCGGCCGCCGCCTCCACCGGGAGGCGGCGGCCAAGGGGGCCCGGGGCCGACGAGACGCGGGCCCCGCCGGTTCGCCTAGCCATCCGCCACCCGTGCCCGCCACCTGCCACCCGTGCCCGCGTCCACCACCCGCACCGAGGGCCTGGACCCGTACCGGCTGTCCGCTACCAGGCGCCGATCGACCTCTGCCCGCCCGCGCCTGGTATCCGTACCTGCTGGGCAGTCAGCGGTCAGTGGTCAGTGGTCAGGGGGAGCCGGCGGTCAGCGGGCGGCGGAGTCCGGTCCTGCCGGGCCCGGGCGGGCTTCGTCCGCGTCGCCCGCTTGGCGGTCCGCCGCGGACTGGAGGTCGGCGTCGAGTTGGGAGAGGTCGGCGGTGAGTGCGGCCATCATCGCCTCCATCTGCTGAAGCAGGCCGTGAGGTGCGTCTCCGCATTGCGGCTGTGCGGGGACGGACGACACCGAGGACATCGCGGGGATCGACGGCGGCAGGTGCTGTTCGGAGGTGACGATGTGCTGCGGCGCGGTTTCCTTGGACATGGCGGCCTCCTCGGCCAGGGGCCCTCCCGTACGGGAAGGACCACCACACAAAGGGACGTACCGGCAGGTCCGCAGGCACGTTGGGCCGGGCGATCCGGCTCCGCCCCGCCAACGAATCGCCCTCGGCGCAGGTCACTGGCCTGGGTCGATGCCCCTCGCCCGGGGGCGGATTTTCACCCGGGCGAGGCGGTGTCGAGCACCGGCTGACGAATCGGTTGACGCACCTTCGGGTGCAGGATGGAGGCATGGATCTTCGCATCTTCACTGAGCCCCAGCAGGGGGCGTCCTACGACACGCTGCTCACGGTCGCCAAGGCGACCGAGGACCTGGGCTTCGACGCGTTCTTCCGCTCGGACCACTATCTGCGCATGGGCTCCGGCGACGGACTGCCCGGCCCGACGGACGCCTGGATCACCCTGGCCGGTCTCGCCCGGGAGACCAAGCGGATCAGGCTCGGCACGCTGATGACCGCCGCCACCTTCCGGCTCCCCGGCGTCCTCGCCATCCAGGTCGCCCAGGTGGACCGGATGTCCGGGGGCCGCGTCGAACTCGGGTTGGGCGCGGGCTGGTTCGAGGAGGAGCACCAGGCGTACGGGATCCCGTTCCCGAAGGAGAAGTTCGGGCGTCTGGAGGAGCAGCTGGAGATCGTCACCGGGCTGTGGGGCACCGAGGCCGGCAAGACGTTCTCGTACGAGGGGGAGTACTACCAGCTCACCGACTCGCCCGCGCTGCCCAAGCCGGCCCAGGCGAAGGTCCCGGTGCTCATCGGCGGCCACGGCGCGCGCCGTACGCCGCGCCTCGCGGCGCGGTTCGCCGACGAGTTCAACATCCCCTTCGCGTCGCTGGAGGAGACCGAGCTGCAGTTCGGGCGGGTCCGGGCGGCGGCCGAGGAGGCGGGGCGGCCCGCCGACGCGCTCGTGTACTCGAACGCGCTGGTGGTCTGCGCCGGCCGGGACGACGCCGAGGTGGCCCGCCGGGCCGCCGCCATCGGCCGGGAGGTGGACGAACTGAAGGCCAACGGCCTCGCGGGATCGCCCGCCGAGATCGTGGACAAGATCGGCCGCTACGGAGCCCTGGGCGCCCGCCGGATCTACCTCCAGATCCTCGATCTGGACGATCTGGACCACCTGGAGCTGATCTCCGCTCAGATCCAGTCGCAGCTGGGGTGATCCGGTGCGACCCGGGCGCACGCTGGGCGCCGCCCTCGCCGACGAGGTGCTCGTGCTGGACGGCGGGCTCTCCAACCAATTGGAGGCACAGGGCTGCGACCTCTCCGACGCGCTCTGGTCCGCGCGGCTGCTCGCCGACGGGCCCGAGCGGATCGAGGCGGCGCACACCGCGTACGCGCGGGCCGGTGCCCGGGTCCTCACCACCGCCTCCTACCAGGCCACCTTCGAAGGCTTCGGCCGGAGCGGAATCGGCCACGCGGAGGCGGCGCGGCTGCTCGCCCGCAGTGTGGCGCTCGCCCGGTCGGCGGGTGAGCGGGCGGAGCGGGAGATCTGGGTGGCGGCCTCGGTCGGGCCGTACGGGGCGATGCTCGCCGACGGCAGCGAGTACCGGGGCCGGTACGGCCTGTCGGTCGGCGCGCTCGAACGGTTCCACCGGCCCCGGATCGAGGTCCTGGCCGAGGCGGCACCCGACGTCCTGGCCCTGGAGACGGTGCCCGACACCGACGAGGCCGAGGCGCTGCTGCGGGCCGTCGAGGGGTGCGGGGTGCCGGTCTGGCTCTCGTACACCGTCGACGGCACCCGCACCCGTGCCGGGCAGCGGCTGGTGGACGCCTTCGCCCTGGCGGCGGGCCGGGACCAGGTCGTCGCCGTCGGGGTGAACTGCTGCGCCCCCGAGGACGCCGGACCTGCCGTGGAGATCGCCGCCGCCGTGACCGGCAAGCCGGTCGTCGTCTACCCGAACAGCGGCGAGGGGTGGGACGCCGTCGCCGGGGACTGGCGGGGGCCCGCCACCTTCGACCCGGCCCTGGCCGGGCGATGGCGGGCCGTGGGCGCCCGGCTGATCGGTGGCTGCTGCCGGGTCGGCCCCGCCGCGATCGCTTCCCTGGCGGGCGTGGTGGAGCGCGAGCCGCACGGGCGCGAATGAGGCGGGGGAGGGGGCGGGACACGGGCGGGGCGAGCCGGAGGCCGGCGTAGCCGGACGGCTTCAGGCACGCGCCGGGATGTTCCGGTCCGGCGTCCGCAGCGTCGCCCGTGTGGTCCGCGCGCCCGTGTGGTCCGCGCTCGGGTGGTCCGCGCTCGGGTGGCCGAAGCCCGGGGTGTGCGCCCCGGGGCGCGGAAAATGCCTGGTCGGCGGTAGGGCGCATGGTCATACTCGGACGGGTGTTCCTCACCATTCGTACCACTGGTACGCCTCAGCGACCCGCGACCGATCTCGGCTTCCTGCTGCACAAGCATCCCGGGAAGGCGCAGTCCTTCTCGACCGCGCACGGCACCGCGCATGTCCTCTACCCCGAGGCGGACGTCGAGGGGTGCACGGTCGCGCTGCTGCTGGAGGTCGACCCCGTGGTGCTGGTCCGCAAGGGCCGGGGGAAGGGCCGGGGCGGGGCGCCCGACGCGGCGCTCGCGCAGTATGTGAACGACCGGCCGTACGCGGCGTCCTCACTGCTCGCGGTCGCGCTCGCCAAGGTCTTCAAGAGCGCCCTGCACGGCGCCTGCGCCGCGATGCCCGAGCGGGCCGCCGCGCCGCTGCCGCTGCGGATCGAGATCCCGGCGCTGCCCGCGCGCGGCGGACCGGGCCTGGTGGCGCGGCTGTTCGAGCCGCTGGGCTGGACGACCGTCACGGCGGAGCCGGTCGCGCTCGACCCGGAGTTCCCCGAGTGGGGCGACTCCCGCTATGTGCGGCTGGTCCTGGAAGGCGAACTGCGCCTGGCCGACGCGCTCAACCAGCTCTATGTCCTCCTGCCGGTGCTTGACGACGCCAAGCACTACTGGGTCGCGCCGGACGAGGTGGACAAACTGCTGCGGGCCGGTGACGGCTGGCTCGCCAGTCACCCCGAGCGGGAGCTGATCACCAGCCGCTATCTCGCGCGCCGTTGGAGTCTCACCCGGCAGGCCACGGAGCGGCTGGCGCTCGTGCGCCTCGCCGAGGCCGACGGCCTGGACGTCGAGGACGTCGACAACGCGGTCGACGAGGCGAGCGACACCGAGGAGCGGCCCGTGCCGCTCGCCGAGCAGCGCCGCACGGCGATCCTCGGCGCGCTGCGTGCCGCCGATGCCGCCCGCGTGCTCGATCTCGGCTGCGGGCAGGGGCAGTTGGTGCAGGCGCTGCTGAAGGACGCCCGGTTCGGCGAGGTCGTCGGCGTGGACGTGTCGGCGCGGGCGCTGTCCGCGGCCGCCCGCCGGCTGCGCCTGGACCGGATGGGCGAGCGGCAGGCCGCCCGCGTGACCCTGCTGCAGGGCTCGCTCACGTACACCGACAAGCGGCTGGCCGGCTACGACGCCGCCGTGCTCAGCGAGGTCGTCGAGCACGTCGATCCGCCGAGGCTGCCCGCCCTCGCGTACGCGGTGTTCGGCTCCGCCCGGCCGCGCACGGTCGTGGTGACCACGCCGAACGCCGAGTACAACGTGCGCTGGGAGTCGCTGCCCGCCGGGCACGTCCGGCACTCCGACCACCGATTCGAGTGGAACCGCGAGGAGTTCGGCGCGTGGGTGGCGGGCGTCGCCGACCGCTACGGCTACGAGGTGGTCCTCGCCCCGGTCGGCCCGGACGATCCCGAGGTCGGCCCGCCCACCCAGATGGCCGTCTTCACCCGTACCGACACCGACGCAGCCCCCGGCAGCGGTACCCCCACCGGCACCGCTGTCGACACGACCCCCGCCACGAAGAAGAAGGAGGAGGACGCGGCATGACCGACCAGACCGAGTACACCGAGCACACCGATTCGACCTCGGACCGCAACTCTGCCGCGCCCCGTACGCTGCCCGTCACCGATCTCTCCCTCGTGGTCCTGATCGGCGCGACCGGTTCCGGCAAGTCGACCTTCGCGCGGCGCCACTTCAAGCCGACCGAGATCGTCTCCTCGGACTTCTGCCGAGGTCTCGTCGCGGACGACGAGAACGACCAGAGCGCCAGCAAGGACGCCTTCGACGTCCTCCACTACATCGCGGGCAAGCGGCTGGCCGCGGGCCGACTGACCGTCGTCGACGCCACCAACGTGCAGACCGAGGCACGCCGGCAGCTCGTACGGCTCGCGCGCGAGCACGACGTGCTGCCGATCGCGATCGTCCTCGACCTGCCCGAGGAAGTGTGCGCCGCGCGCAACGCGGACCGCCCCGACCGGGCCCACCTGCCGCGCCACGTCGTCCAGCGGCACCGCCGCGAACTGCGCCGCTCACTGCGCGGACTGGAACGCGAGGGCTTCCGCAAGGTGCATGTGCTGCGTGGCGAGGAGGAGGTGGCGGCGGCCGCGATCGTACGGGAGAAGCGCTACAACGACCTGCGCCACCTCACCGGCCCGTTCGACGTCATCGGCGACATCCACGGCTGCCGCTCCGAGCTGGAGACCCTGCTCGCGAAACTGGGTTACGAGGACGGGCACCACCCGGAGGGCCGTACGGCCGTCTTCGTCGGCGACCTCGTCGACCGCGGTCCCGACAGCCCTGGTGTGCTGCGCCGCGTCATGGGCATGGTGGCCGCCGGGGACGCGCTGTGCGTGCCGGGCAACCACGAGAACAAGCTGGGGCGTTGGCTGCGCGGTCGTACGGTGCGGCAGACGCACGGACTCGCCGAGACGATCGAGCAGTTGGAGCGCGAGCCGGAGGAATTCCGGTCCGAGGTCGCGTCGTTCATCGATGGCCTCGTCAGCCACTACGTCCTCGACGAGGGGCGGCTCGTGGTCTGCCACGCCGGGCTGCCCGAGAAGTACCACGGCCGTACCTCCGGGCGGGTCCGCGCGCACGCGCTGTACGGGGAGACGACCGGGGAGACCGACGAGTTCGGGCTGCCGGTGCGTTACCCGTGGGCGGAGGAGTACCGGGGCCGGGCGGCCGTCGTGTACGGGCACACGCCCGTGCCGGACACGTCCTGGATCAACAACACCCTGTGCCTCGACACCGGCGCGGTGTTCGGCGGCAGGATGACGGCGCTGCGCTGGCCCGAGCGCGAACTGGTCGACGTACCGGCCGAACAGGTCTGGTACGAGCCGGCCCGGCCGCTCGCGGCCGAGGCGCCCGGCGCCGGCCAGGGCCGGCCGCTGGACATCGACGACGTGCGGGGCCACCGGGGCGTGGAGACCCGGCTGATGGGCCGGGTCGCGGTCCGCGAGGAGAACGCGGCCGCCGCCCTGGAGGTGATGAGCCGGTTCGCCGTCGACCCGAGGCTGCTTGCCTACCTGCCGCCGACGATGGCACCGACGGCGACCTCGAAGGAGGAGGGCTATCTGGAGCACCCGGCCGAGGCGTTCGCCCAGTACGCGGCCGACGGTGTCGGGCGGGTCGTGTGCGAGGAGAAGCACATGGGTTCGCGGGCCGTCGCCCTCGTCTGCAAGGACGCGGCGGCGGCGGAGCGGTTCGGCGTGGACCCGGGCGCGGCGTTCGGGGGCCCGGGCGGCGAGGGTGGCGACGGCGGTGACGGCGGCGGAGTGACCGGGGCGCTGTACACCCGTACGGGCCGCCCGTTCTTCGCCGACCAGGCCACCACCGAGGAGGTCGTCGGACGGCTGCGCGCCGCGATCGACGCGGCCGGGCTCTGGGCCGAACTCGACACGGACTGGCTGCTGTTCGACGGCGAGCTGATGCCGTGGTCGCTGAAGTCGACGGGCCTGCTGCGCAGTCAGTACGCGGCGGTCGGCGCGGCCTCGCGGGCGGTGTTCCCCGGCGCGGTCGCGGCGCTCGAACAGGCCGCCGCGCGCGGGGTGGAGGGACTCGACGGGCTGCTCGGCCGGCAGCGGGAACGGGCCGCCGACGCGGCGGCGTTCACCGACGCGTACCGCCGTTACTGCTGGCCGACCGACGGCCTCGACGGTGTCCGGTTCGCTCCGTTCCAGGTGCTCGCCGCGCGCGGCCGCTCCCTGGCCGCCGTACCCCACGACGAGCAGCTGGCCTGGCTGGACCGGCTGGTCGAGCACGACCCGACGGGGCTGCTGCGGACCACCCGGCGGCTGGTGGTCGACCCGGCCGACGAGGCGTCCGTGCGTGCCGGGACCGACTGGTGGCTGGAGCTGACGGCGGCGGGCGGCGAGGGCATGGTCGTCAAGCCGCTCGCGGCCGTCGCCACCGGGCGCGGCGGACGGCCGGTGCAGCCGGGCGTGAAGGTGCGCGGCCGGGAGTACCTGCGGATCATCTACGGTCCCGAGTACACCCGTCCGGACAACCTGGCGCGGCTGCGCGAACGGTTCCTCGGACACAAGCGGTCCCTGGCCCTGCGGGAGTACGCGCTGGGGCTTGAGGCGCTCGACCGGCTGGCGGCGGGCGAGCCGCTGTGGCGGGTGCACGAGGCCGTCTTCGCGGTCCTCGCCCTGGAATCGGAGCCGGTCGACCCCCGGCTCTGACGGGGCGGAGCGGGTTGGGCGGTCGGCTCGGCCGTGGCCGGGGTGATCGGCGGCTCGCGCTGCCCGGTTGGGCCCGAGGACTTCCATGGCTGTCGTCCGGAACTCCCGGGCGGCGGCCCGAGGCGCGGGGGCGCAGGGGCGCAAGAAGGCATGGAATGCGCTTCCTTGCGCCCCTGTGTGTTCACTCGTCCGCGTTGACGGGGTTCTTCGTCTGCCTCTAGGTTTTTCAGTCCGCAGAGTGACGGGGTGTCAACGCTGTGATTCCGGTGGCCAATTGTCCGGTGAGCGCAGTGCCCGGATACGCGCCAGGTGGCGGGGGTGGGAGCGGGAAAGTGAGCCTCTTCGGCCAGGACTGCTCCTTCCTGCACGCCCTACCCGCCGCCGACCGTCGTGCTCTGCTTGCGGAGGGGGCCCCGCGCTGTTACGCGCAGGGCGAGGTCATGATCCGCGAGCGCGACGCCTCCGCGTACGTCCTCGCCCTGCTCTCCGGCTGGTCCGCCGTCTCGGTCGATACCGAACGTGGCGCCCGGCTCATCCTGGCGCTGCGCGGCGCGGGCGAGATCGTCGGCGATCTCGCCGCCGTCGACCGGGGGCCGCGCAGCGCCACCGTCACCGCGCTCGGCCAGGTCGAGGCCGTTGCCATTTCCGGCAACCGGTTTCGGCGCTTTCTCGCCGCCCGGCCGCACGCCACCGCCCTCGTCATGCGGCAGCTCGCCACCCGGCTGCGCAGCGCCGACGTCGAACGGCGCTCGCTCGCCTCGGAGACCGTGCTCCAGCGGCTGGCAGTCCGTCTCGTCGAACTCGCCGAACGCGCCGGGCGGCGCGACGAGTCCGGCACCGCACTCGAACTGCGGTTGCCCCAGCATGACGTGGCGGCGGCCATCGGCGCGACCCGGGAGGCCGTGGCCAAGGCGCTGCGGCTGCTGCGGGAACAAGGGGTCGTCCGTACGGCCCAGCGCACTGTGATCGTGATCGACATGCCCGTCCTGGTGCTGCTCGCGCAGGGGCACCCGGCGCGCGAGACACGCCCGGGGAGGCGAGGGCGTCCGGAGCGTCCCCGGCGCTTGAGCCCCGGCGCGCATTCATCGGACGAACAACCCCCGCCTGTGTAAAACGCTACATCGCTCGCGCGCCGTAGCCGCCAGGCTGGACGTGTCACCACCGCGGAACCAGCTGAAGCACCTCAGAGGAGTCCGAGTGAGCAGTACGGGAGCGAGCGCGAGCGCCGGGGTCCAGTGCCAGCCTGACGGCTATCGCCACATGAACGACCGACTGGGCGGCCAGCGCCTTCTGCACGCGGCGGAGCGTCGAGACCGAGAGCGGCTCCGGGGGCTTCTCGACCGGCTCGTACGGGACCGGGACCGGCCCCTGGACACGTGCGCGCCGCGCCGTGTGCGGGACGCCGTCGCGGAGGGAGTGAACTGATGAACCCGCCGAACGAGGAACCGGCAGCCGACGTCGGCGGTGCGCCCCACTGGGACGCGCGCGATCAGGAGGCTTCCGGCCGGGGCTCGCCCTGGTGCGAGGAGCCCTCCGGAGCGGTCCCCGTTCGGCCGCTACTGCGCGAGGTCCGGCCGCTGCGCCAGCGTCGCGGGGGTGGGATCGCGGCCGTGCTTCTCTACCGCAACGGCGGTCACCGGATCGTGTGGCCCGACCGCACGGAGGACCGTGGGAAACCGTTGATGCGCTCCCCGTACACCGTCTTCGAGGTGCGCCTCGGCCGGAACGTCACCGGATTCACCCTCAGGCTGCCCGCCGCCGAGGACGGCGCCTCTTTCGTCGCCCGGGTCCAGGCACGCTGGGCGGTAGAGGACCCGTACCTCGTCGTCCGCGAACAAGTGCGGGACGTGGTCGGGTTGCTGCGCGACGAGCTGCTCGCCGGGCTGCCCGCACTGTCGTGCCGCTTCCGACTCGCCGAGGCGCGGCATGCCGAGGAAGCGATCCGGGAGGAACTCGACTCCGGCCGGCTGGTCGTTGGCCGTGACCTCGGATTACGCACCCGGATTCTCGTCTTCGTGGACCTGGACGAGCCGGTCGAGGAGGAGGCTGCCCGGGCCGGGGAGCCCGACGTCCGCGAGGCCCGGGCGACCCTGCGCGAGGAGACGGGGGAACAGGAGCGGGTGGCGTCCGCGGCCGCGGCACTCGAAGATCTGTTCCGAAGGGGTGACGTCGCCCGCCTGGCCCGCCACCTCGCGCGCCATCCTGGCCGGGTGGGGGAGATCCGTGTTCGGCTCCAGCGGGAGAAGAAGGAGGGCCGGGAGGACCTCCTGGCCGTTTTCTACCGTCTGCTCGACTCCGGGGTGTTCGAACGCTACGAGATCGACGCGTGGACGTACCAAGTCCTCCAGCATCTGCGCGGCATCACCGGAACCGGTCTGGACGACACCGTTCTCGGTGGTGCCGGCGGGCGGGGATTCGGAACGGGCCGCCGGGCCGGCCGCCCGGCCCTGGAGGGTGCGGGTCCCGAACCCGCCGCGCCCTACTGGGGCGAGGCGCCGGAAGCGGAAACCGAGCCCACCTCGGACCCCGGATCTGAGGCTTCGGGTGGCTCCGGGGCGGACCCCCGGATGGATGAACCAGCCTGCGTTCAGGCGCCTTTCGGACGCGACGACTGCTCTGGCCCGCACCCGGTCCGGGATGCCCGGCCGAGCGCCGACCTCGACGACGGGAGCGATGTGTGACCGCCTTGCCGACACCCGATGCCCACGCCCCCGGCGGCTCCGGGACCGGCGCGGCGCCCGGTGCCGTTCCGCCGCCCCGGACGCCACCTGTGCCGCCGCCCGGGTCACCGCCGCCCGAGCAGGCCGCACTTGCCGGGCAGGATGCCGAACTGCGTCAAATGGCCGAGCAGTTGCTGACCACCGTTCGCGAGGACATAGGGCGTGCCGACACCAAGGCCGCGATCCTGCTGTCCGGTGCCCTTGCCTTTCTCGCCGTTGTCTTCTCCCGCGACCAGGGCCCGCTGCCCGCCGGCGGCGGTGCGCTCGCCGTCTTGGTCGTGGGCGGGCTGCTGTGGGCCGTGGGCGTACTGATGTTGGTCTCCGTCGTCCTGCCGCGCACCCGGCCTGGCGCGTCCCGGACCTTGCTGCGCGACCTCACCTCCGGTACCCCGGCGGCCGAGCTGCGTACCCGCCTGGAAGCCTCTGCCGCCGACGTCACCGGGTGGTTCCTGGAACAGGCGAGCGTCCATGGGATCGTCCTCGCCGCCAAGTACCGGTGGCTGCGGCTCGGGGTCGTGGCCCTCCTGCTCGGCGCCCTCCTGGCCCTTCTGAGTGAACTGTGGTGACCTGCCATGCCCTTGATCGATCCGGCGGCCGCACACCCCCGGCGCCTGCTCGATGCTCTGCTCCTCGCCGCGGCCCTGCGTCCTCACCGGCTCGTTCGGCGGGCTCGCGAGCGCCACGGCACCCGCGGCGACGGCTACGGCGCGGTGGCCGCGCGCCGCGACCCGGCGGCGGAGGTGGCCGAGGCGGTCGAGGCGGCGGAGAGGGCGGAGAGCGGGAACGTGTACGCCTTCCTGGCCCATCACGCGAGCCCCGCGTGGCTGGGGCCCTTCGGCGACCGCGCGGACTGTTCCCCGCATTTCGTCGCCGCGACCGCTGGGCAGGCTCGTGGGGACCGTTTCCCGTACGGGGGCCGGCGCCCCGCCGGGTGCTCGGGCCGCTGGTGTCCGTCTTCGCCGCGTGCGGGCCGCTGAAGAGGAGTGACGACCGATGACACGAGAGCAAGGCCGGGCACGCGCCCAGGACGAGGCCGACCAGATCGTCTTCCGCTGGGACGGCGAGAACGCCTCCGGCACCGCCGGGTTCGGTCCGGTGGCCTGGTCGGGCGGTCAGGAGGAGGCGGCGGCGCTGTTCCACGGCGTGGGGGCGGTCCTGCGGGCGAGCGGTGAGGAGATCCGACCCGCTCTGGTCCGTGTCGGGGGCAGCAACGGGATCGTCCTGATCCGCCGCACCCCATGGACCGATCCCGGCGGTGGGTCCTCCGCCCTCTGCCATGTCCTCGTCGGCTCCCGCGACCTCCTCGACCCGGCGCGCTGCCTCGGTCTGCACGCCTGGACCTGGGAGGGCGCGGACCTGCCGCTCGCGGACGTGCGAGGCGAACTGCCGGTGGTGCGCGGGCAGGCCCTGATCTCGGCGGCGGAACGGGGGATGCGGCACCTGGACACCCGGCTGCCGGGCGCCGAACGCGAACTGACGGGCGCGGTAGCGGAGTTGCTGCGCCGACCGCAGGGCCACTTCACGTTCCTGGACCGGCGCGGCGACACGGCGCTTCCGGTGCTGTGGGGGCTGTACGGACTGTTCGGCCGACTCATCGACCGTCGTTGGACCTTCGCCACGCACGACACGGTCGAACTTCCCTTCCTCCGTTATGTGTTCGTCGGACAGTGGGCGGGCGCGGCCGGCCGCAACGCCGACCGCCGCCGGGTCGATCCGGCCGAACGCGCGGGCGACGACATGGAATCGCTGGCGGCCCGCCTGGTCGCCCACCACCTGCGCGACATGGGGGCCGACGGCGAACGGGTGGGCGTGGTCGGTGCCGAGCTGGGCCACTCCCTGGCCGGCCCCGGGGCCCCGCTCCGCGACACGGTCCGCGCGGCCCTGGCCCGCCTCGACCGCCGTTTCCCGCTCGAACGGCCCTCACCGCCGCCGCCCCAGGTGTGGTCGGCCGGGGCCGGGGCCGTCGCAGGAGAGCGGGCGGCGCACGGGCAGACGGAACGGGCACAGAGCACGGCGCGGAGGGAGGCTCCGGCGAGGATCGAGGAAGAAGGGGAGAAGCCGGAGCGGGCGGAGAGCCCGGAGCAGGCCGGGGTGCCGGGACGGTCGGGGCGGCGCGCGCGGTCGGAGGGGCTGGAGTGGTCCGAGCCGCCGGAGGCGAAGCCCGAGCAAGAGGAGATGAAGCCGGGGCAGGAGGAGCCGGAGAGCGGGGAGAGGCCGAAGGATCGGGAGAGTTCAGAGGTGCTGGAGGTGCTGGAGGCACCAGAGGGGTCAGAGAGGCCGGAAAGCATCGAGCCGTCGGATCGGCCGACGATGCCCATGCCCATGCCGGTGCAGGAAACGAGGCAGCTGGAGCGGTCGGAGGGACTGG
Source organism: Streptomyces sp. NPDC046203 (assembly GCF_040646255.1). Classification (NCBI taxonomy): domain Bacteria; kingdom Bacillati; phylum Actinomycetota; class Actinomycetes; order Kitasatosporales; family Streptomycetaceae; genus Streptomyces; species Streptomyces sp. NPDC046203. Next base: position 149,155 of record NZ_JBEYZX010000002.1, read on the forward strand.
AGGAGACGGCAGGGCCGGAGGCCGCGGAGAGCCCAGAGCCCGCGCGCCGGGGGAGGTCCGGGCGATGGGGGCGGCGTCGCAAGCCGGTGGAGTCGGCGGAGCCGGTACGTCCGGAAGGGCCGCCCCCGCCGCCCTCGCGGGAAGGGCCCGAGCTGCCCGGCCCCCCGGAGCCGCCGGCGGCGGCGCGGCCCGTACAACCGGACGACCGGACCAGTTCGCCGCACAGGCCGGAGCCGGCGGACGGCGCCGAGCCCCCGGGCCGACCCGAACGGCCGGGGGCAGCGGCCGTGACTCCCGTGACTCCCGTGAAGCCCGCGATCCCGGAGCAACCACGGAACGCGGAGGAGCGCGCGGGACACGAACCGTCCGGTGACCCGGTGCCGCCGCACCCGGGCGTGGGCCGGACCGCCCTGGTGGTGACGGGTCCCGGTCCCGCCCCCACCGCGCCGCCCGGGGCCCCGCCCTGGGGACCCGTACCCACCGGCGCACCGCCGCTTCCACCGGAGGACGCGGCACCCGAGCCTCCGGCCCGGTCGGCGTGGGCCGGTCCCGGGCCCGGACTCGGCCGGCGCGGCACCCGGAAGAACCGGCGCCACCAGGAGAGTCCGGCGGGCGGAGCGGGGGTGCGGTTGTCCCGCGCGCGGACCCTGGAGGAAGCGCGGAGCGCGGCCCGCGACGCGGCGGACGCGGAACTCCTCTCCGCGCTCCGGAACCGGGCGCAGCCGTACGCCGTCACCACCGCGCTCGTCCAGGAGATCGCCCAGCGCTACCCGTCCTGGGGCACGGAACTCCGGGGCGAGCTGCTGGAGCGCGTGATCGAGGCGGAGTACTTCCTCACCCGTCCCCATGCGCAGGAGCAGGTCGGGCCCGCCGAGCGGGCCGCCGACGCTGCCGCCCTGCACGACTGGGCCGTACGCCCGTTGCTCGACGGCCGGGACGGGAGCGCCGAGCCGGCCGACCGGATCGCCGGGGTGCTCGCCCGGCTCTGGGCGGGCCCGGATCCGGCGGCCCACGGCGCGTTCCGCCGGATCGTCGGACAACCCGGGCTGCCCGAGTCCGTCCTGCGCACCCTGCTCCTGAACCTCCCGCGCCCGACGGCCCCGCGCCACGACTCCTCCCCGCCGACGCCTGTCCCGGCGCCTGTCCCGGCGCCTGTCCCGACCCCGGACCTGGCTCCGGCCGTGCCTGTGGGACCCCCGGTCCCAGCGAGGCCCGTGGCACCTCCGGTCCCGGTTCCGGCCGCGCCCGTGACGCCCCCGGCCCCGGCCCCAGCCCTGGCCCCGGCTCTCGTGCCCACCCGCCCGGAGCTTCCGGCACCGCCCGCGCACGCCCCGGCCCCCACGAGCCCCCTGCCTCCTCGCCCCCACTCCCGCCCCTCGGCACCCCGACGGGAGGACGCCGGATCCCCGTTCCCGCTCCCCGTTCCCGCGCCCCGTCGGCCGGTCGAGTCGCAGCCGCTCGCCGAGCCACGGCCGCCCGTCGAGCTTCCGCAGCCCGTCGAACCACAGCCGTCCGCTGGACCACTGCCGTCCGTCGAACCACAGCCGCCCGGCGTGACGCTCCCGGACCACGACAAGCACGGGCGGCTCGCGGTCATCGTCTTGGGCGGAATCGCCGTCGTACTGATCGCGGTGCTGGTGGCCCTCCTGGCGTAGCCCCCGCCCCCGCGAGCGCGCCCCGGACGCCCGTGCCGCCCGCACCGCCCGTGACCGCCGTGACTCCGGCGACGAGACGTACGGCGTACTACGCGCGAGCGCCCCGCTCGGTCAGGATGGACGCATGGGATTCCATGTCGATTCCGAGACCGGGCGGCTGCGCCGTGTCATCCTGCACCGCCCCGATCTGGAGCTGAAGCGGCTCACCCCGACCAACAAGGACGCCCTCCTCTTCGACGACGTGCTGTGGGTACGGCGTGCCCGCCAGGAGCACGACGGTTTCGCGGACGTGCTGCGCGACCGGGGCGTCGAGGTCCATCTCTTCGGCGATCTGCTGCGCGAGACCCTGGAGGTGCCGGAGGCGCGTGCCCTCGTACTGGACCGGGTCTTCGACGAGAAGGAGTACGGCCCGCTCGCCACCGACCATCTGCGCGCCGCCTTCGACTCGCTGGACCCGGCGCGGCTGGTGGCGGCGCTGGTCGGCGGCATGACGAAGCGGGAGTTCCTCGCGGAGCACCCGGAGCCGACCTCGGTCCGTTTCCACGCGCTGGAGCTCGACGAGTTCGTGCTCGGTCCGCTGCCCAACCATCTCTTCACCCGGGACACCTCCGCCTGGATCTACGACGGGGTGTCGATCAACGCGATGCGCTGGCCCGCCCGGCAGCGCGAGACCGTCCACTTCGAGGCGATCTACCGCCATCACCCGCTGTTCACAGGACCGCGGGCGGGCGACTTCCACCACTGGTCGGAGGGGCAGTCCGACTATCCGTCGACCATCGAGGGCGGTGACGTCCTGGTCATCGGCAACGGCGCCGTCCTCATCGGCATGAGCGAGCGCACCACCCCGCAGGCGGTGGAGATGCTCGCCCGCGGCTTGTTCGCGGCCGGTTCGGCGCGCACGATCATCGCGCTCGACCTGCCGAAACGGCGGGCCTTCATGCATCTGGACACCGTGATGACCATGGTCGGCCAGGACACCTTCACGCAGTACGCGGGCCTCGGCGCGCTCCGCTCGTACACGATCGAGCCGGGCGACGAGGGCCAGTCGCTGCGGGTGACCGACCATCCGCCGGAGCAGATGCACAGCGCGATCGCCGCCGCGCTCGGGCTCCAGGACATCCGGGTGCTGACGGCCACCCAGGACGTCCACGCGGCGGAGCGCGAGCAGTGGGACGACGGATGCAACGTGCTGGCCGTCGAGCCGGGGGTGGTCGTCGCGTACGAGCGCAATGTCACCACCAACACCCACCTTCGCAGGGAGGGCATCGAGGTGATCGAGATTCCCGGCAGCGAGCTGGGCCGGGGGCGGGGCGGGCCGCGCTGTATGAGCTGTCCGGTGGAGCGGGACGCGGTCTGACGAGGCCCGGCTGATGCGGTTTGACACGGTCCGACGTGATTCGACGCGGTCCGGCGCGCCCCGGGGAGGCGGACGCCGTTGCGGGGGAGAAGGTAGGAGAGGAGGGGGGAAGCGGAGAGGCGGAGGAGAAGCGGAGGGGAAGCGGAGGCGCCTTCCGGGAGGGCTTCCGGCCCCACCCGGACCGTATAAGAATTCTAGATTACGTATACACTTCCAGGGTCCTCGTCCCTCGACGTCCCGAACGTACCCCAGGAGCGCACCATGGCCACCGACCTCATCGGACGCCACTTCCTCAAGGAGCTGGACTTCAGCGCCGAGGAGTTCCGCGGCCTGATCGCGCTCGCCGCCGAGCTGAAGGCGGCCAAGAAGGCCGGTGCCGAGGTGCAGCGGCTGCGCGGCCGCAACATCGCCCTGATCTTCGAGAAGACCTCGACCCGCACCCGCTGCGCGTTCGAGGTGGCCGCCGCCGACCAGGGTGCCTCCACGACCTATCTCGACCCGTCCGCGTCTCAGATCGGCCACAAGGAGTCGGTCAAGGACACGGCCCGGGTGCTCGGCCGGATGTTCGACGCCATCGAGTACCGGGGTGACAGCCAGGCCGCCGTCGAGGAGCTGGCCGCCCACGCCGGCGTGCCCGTCTTCAACGGTCTCACCGACGACTGGCACCCCACCCAGATGCTCGCCGACGTCCTCACCATGACCGAGCACACGGACAAGCCGCTCGACGAGATCGCCTTCGCGTACCTCGGCGACGCCCGCTTCAACATGGGCAACTCCTACCTGGTCACCGGTGCGCTGCTGGGCATGGACGTCCGGATCGTGGCCCCGGAGGCGTACTGGCCGGCCAAGCCCTTCGTGGCCGCCGCGCAGCGGCTCGCCGAGGCGAGCGGTGCGACGATCACCCTCACCGAGGACGTCGCCGAGGGTGTACGCGGAGCCGACTTCGTCGCCACCGACGTCTGGGTCTCGATGGGCGAGCCCAAGGAGGTCTGGGACGAGCGGATCGCCGCCCTCGCCCCGTACGCCGTGACCATGGACGTCCTGCGGGCGACCGGCAACCCGGACGTCAAGTTCCTGCACTGCCTGCCCGCCTTCCACGACCTCGGCACCGGCGTCGGCCGCGAGATCCACGCCCGGCACGGGCTGACCGAGCTGGAGGTCTCCGACGAGGTCTTCGAGTCGGCGCACTCGGTCGTCTTCGACGAGGCGGAGAACCGGCTGCACACCATCAAGGCCGTGATGGTCGCCACGCTAGCCCGCTAGAACCTGCCTCCGCCCACGCCCCCGCCGCGAAAGCGCCGGCCACCGCCCCGTCGAGGGCTGTGGCCGGCGCTTCGTCGTACCGAGGGCGAAGCCGGACCCGTACCGGCACTGGACCCGTACCGACATCCGTCCCGGCCCGTACCGACACCCGTCCCGGCCCCGTCCCGGAACGGGAATTCCGTAACCCCTCCCCCCGCCGAATTCCCCAGCAGGGTTTTTACAGCGTGAACTCCGCGCTGTAGGTCTCGGTGAAGTCGGCGCTGTACATCTGTTCGCTGGGAATGTTCGAGAACTGAAGATGGATGACGGCCTTCAGCGTCCATTTACCCGACACGGCGGGCGCCGTGCCCGCGCTCCAGGAGGTGCCCGAGCCGCGGTAGACGACCATGATCTCCTTGAGCGTGGTGGAGGTCGTCCGGCCGTCGGGCGAGGTCAGCTCGACGGAGCCCGAGAGCGTGATCGGCCCGGGCGTGTAGGGCCAGCGCCCGTACTCCTCCTGCTTGAGGTGCTTGAGGTAGACCCCGCCCCACATCTGGCCGTCCGACTCCGACAGTCCGAGCTGGTGCGCGAACTCGAACTTCTCGCCGCCTCCCTCGGGGTACGCCCACTGCACTTCCGACCACTGCTCACTGGCCATGAAGAAGTCCCCTTCCCCTCACGGCACATCACCCGATATGCCGTTCACACACTTCCCTGCCGCTTCATTCGGCAACCGGTCCGGACACAGCCGCTTTCGGACAAGGATGTCCCGCGAATTCAGGAAGGCGGGCAGGCCGCGCTCCGCGGACTTCAGGCGCCGCCGACGGCCGTGCCGGTGCCGGATCGCCGATTCCGCCGCCACCGGCCTCCCGCCACGCGTGCGTGCATTCGGGTGGACCCGGCTCGGACCGTCCGGCGATGGGCCGCGTCGCCGGGGCCGGACTCGTAACGTCGGCGGGCGGACGCACTCCGCCCCACCGCCGCCGAGCCAAGCAGGTGACCTCCGATGACGTCGACCGCGACCCCCAGGTTCTCCGTCTTCACCCCCAGCCACCAGCCCCGATTCCTCGACGAGTGCCTGGCGACCCTGCAGGCGCAGACCTGTCCGGACTGGGAGTGGATCGTCCTGCTCAACAACGGCGCCCGGTGGCGGCCCGAGCGTCCCGACGAGCGGGTACGGGTGGAGATCGCGGACGACGTACGCGGCGTCGGGGCCGCCAAGCGGCGGGCCTGCGAACGGGCGCGCGGCGACATCCTGGTGGAACTCGACCACGACGACCTGCTGGTCCGGACCTGCCTCGCGGAACTCGGCCAGGCGTTCGACGACCACCCCGAGGCCGTGTTCGTCTACAGCAACACCGCCCAGATCACCGAGAGCGGGCAGCGGGACGACAGCCGCTTCAACGAGGCGTACGGCTGGCAGTACGAGGAGGTGGTCGTCGACGGCCAGGCCCTGCTCCAGGTCAGGTCGATGGCCCCGACCCCGCACAACGTGTCCTACATCTGGTACGCCCCCAACCACGTACGGGCGTTCCGCAAGGAGAGCTACGAGAAGGCCGGGGGCTACGACGCCACCCGTACGGTCCTCGACGACCAGGACCTGATGTGCCGGCTGTTCCACGTCGGCGACTTCCACCACATCCCGCGCTGTCTGTACCTCCAGCGGATGCACCCGTCGAACACCCAGCGCGACCCGGAGGTCAACGCGCACATCCAGCGCGAGACGGTCGCCCTGTACGACAAGTACATCGAGGCCAACGCCCTCGCCTGGACCGCGCGCCACGGACTGCTCGCGCTCGACCTCGGCGCGGCCCACCGCAAGCCGCCGGGCTACCTGGGCGTGGACCAGTACCCGGGGGAGGGCGTCGACATCGTCGCGACCCTGCCCGGCCGGCTGGACCTGCCCGACAGCTCGGTCGGTCTGATGCGGGCCGTCGACTTCCTGGAGCACGTCCCCGCGAAGGTGCCGCTGATCAACGAGCTGTACCGGCTCCTCGCGCCCGGCGGGATGCTCCTCACCATGACGCCCAGCTCCGACGGGCGCGGCGCGTACCAGGACCCGACCCATGTCGCCTTCTACAACGAGAACTCGTTCTGGTACTACACGGACGACCAGTACCGGGCCTTCGTCCCCGAGATCGAGGCCCGGTTCCAGTCGTCACGGCTGGTCACCTACTTCCCCACCGAGTGGCACTCCCGCAACGACATCTCCTATGTGACGGCCAACCTCATCGCGATGAAGGAGGGCGCCGAGCGGTGCGGGGGGCCGCTGCGGGTCTGACCTTCCGCGCGTAGGGCCGGGCCTTGTGCGGCCGGGCCTTGTGCGGCCGGGCCCGTGCGGGCAAGTCGGTACGACGGACGGCGCATGACTGACGGCCATGACGGCCGGCGCATGACGGACGGCGGCCGGCGCATGACGGACGGCGGTGCCCCGGGGTCTCGGCCCCGGGGCACCGCCGTTCACCGCGGGGTCATGTCAAGGATGGGCGCAGATCGCGTATGCCTGATCGTCCGCCGTTCCGTCGGTGTCGACCTGCCATCCGGTGGCGGGTCCGGATCCGGTGAAGACCGGCCACGAGGAGACGACGTGGGTGCCGTTGGACGGGGTCTGGAAGCCGCCGCCGGTGGCGACGTCACCGGCGTTGCAGAGGGCGACCGAGGAGGTGCCCATGGGGCCGACCACGACATAGGAGGAACCGAGCCCGACGCCCTGAGTGCCCTGGCTGCCCGGCGTGCCCTGGAATCCCTGGAAGCCTTGGGATCCCTGGACTCCCTGGGCTCCGGTGACGCCCTGGGTGCCCTGTGCGCCCTGGAACCCCTGGGGTCCCTGGGGTCCGGTGCCGCCGTCGAACCCCTGGAAGCCCTGGGGTCCCTGCGTTCCGATACCGATGGTGCCCTGGAAGCCCTGGAACCCCTGTGTGCCTTGCGTGCCTTGGGTTCCCTGGGCTCCTTGGGTGCCGGTGTCCCCCTGCGCACCCTGGGCGCCCTGAGTTCCGGGGTCGCCTTGGAATCCCTGGGCTCCCTGTGCGCCGGTGTCTCCCTGTGCGCCGGGCCCGCCGGGGTCGCCCTGGAAGCCCTGCGGCCCTTGGGTGCCGGTGCCGGTGTCGCCCTGGAACCCCTGCGGTCCCTGTGCGCCCGGGTCGCCCTGTGCGCCGGGTCCGCCCGAATCGCCTTGGAATCCCTGGGATCCCTGTGCGCCGGTGTCGCCCTGTGCGCCGGGCCCGCCCGGGTCACCCTGGAAGCCCTGCGGTCCCTGGGTGCCGGTGCCGGTGTCGCCCTGTACGCCTTGCGTGCCCTGGGCACCCTGCGCGCCCGGGTCGCCTTGGAAGCCCTGGGGGCCCTGCGGTCCGGTGCCCTCGCCGCTCGGTCCCTGCGGTCCGGTGTCGCCCTGGAAGCCCTGCGGTCCCTGGGTGCCGGTGCCGGTGTCGCCCTGGAAACCTTGCGTGCCCTGAGCGCCCTGCACACCGGGGTCGCCCTGGGCTCCCTGTGCGCCGGTGTCTCCCTGCACGCCCGGCCCACCGGGCTCGCCCGGGTCGCCCTGGAAGCCCTGGGGCCCCTGCGGTCCGGTGCCCTCGCCACCCGGTCCCTGCGGGCCCGTGTCGCCCTGGAACCCCTGCGGTCCCTGGGTGCCGGCGCCGGTGTCGCCCTGCGCACCTTGCGCACCCTGCACCCCGGGATAGCCGGTCGCGCCCTGCACGCCCTGCGGTCCCTGGGGTCCGGTGCCCTCGCCGCCCGGTCCCTGCGGCCCGGTGTCGCCCTGGAAGCCTTGGAAGCCCTGCGGTCCCTGCGGCCCCGAGTCGCCCGGGATGCCCATGTCGCCCTGCGGGCCCTGGGGGCCTTGGGGGCCCTGGGTTCCGGAGCCGCTTCCGTAGTCGTCGCCGTCGCCGCCCCGGTCCCCGTGGCCGCCCTTCATCACGGCGATGGGCGTCATCACGGCGATGGGCGGCCGGCCCACGTCGCGCGGGACGCTCAGGGCACCGTTCGGACCGGGGGTGGCCACGCTGCCGGCGGTGCCCGACGACCGGTGGATCGCGTGGGCGACGGCCACGGTGCTGGGGACGACGTTCAAGGCCACGGCAAGGACGCCCGCCGAGACCACCGTGGCGGATCTCAGACGGGCGATTCGGGTCGTTCTAGGGCTCACTGAGCACCTTCCTCACGAAAAGTGGTGGGATCACACCCCGAGCGCACACGCTGGGTGCACTCGCCCCGCCCGCGAGTCACTATTCCACCGCCCGGCATGAGTTGAATACGGTGATTTGTCGCAATCGACGGAGATCACCCGCCCGCCGACCTCGCGAGCACGTCACGCCGAGGGGCCGACGCACCGCTCCCGCCCCGCTCCCACCCCCTTCCGGGCCCGCCTCCGACCTGCTTCGGCGCGCCCCGGCCGGCCCGGGAACTGGGCCGGTGGGGTATAGGGATGCGTCCGGTTGGGTGAATATGCGGAACACGGGCTACCATCGCCTCATCGAGGGGGGTTCGGGCAGGTATGCCCGGACCCCCTTCTTCGCGTGTGCGCGCGCCCGTCCGTACCGCCCCTATGCCCACTCACCCGCATGGCCGCACCCCCGAGTGCCCGAGTGCCCACGCGCCCGAGTGCCCGACCAGAGATGAGAACGACCGCATGTCCTCGCGGATCAAATCCCCGAGCCGGCTGATCGCCGAGTCCGGAGCCGACCTCGAAGGCCACGGCCTCAAGCGCACCATGGGACTGTTCCAGCTGGTGAGCTTCGGCATCGGCGCCATCGTCGGCACCGGCATCTTCGTCGGGCTCTCCGACAGCGTCGCCGAAGCGGGGCCCGCCGTCGTGGTCTCCTTCGTGCTCGCCGCGATCACCTGCGTCTTCACGGCCTTCTCCTTCGCCGAGCTGGGCAGCGCGATCCCGGTGTCGGGCTCCTCGTACTCCTTCGCGTACGCGAGCCTCGGCGAGCGGGTCGCCTTCCTCGTCGGCTGGTGCCTGCTGCTGGAGTACGGCGTCTCGGTGTCCGCCGTCGCGGTCGGCTGGAGCCAGTACCTGAACGAGCTGCTCGACAGCCTCGTCGGCGTGCACCTGCCCGCCGCGCTGTCCGCCGGGCCCGCCGACGGCGGTGTGGTCAACCTGCCCGCCGTGATCGTCATCCTGCTCGCGGCCGTCCTCCTCGTACGCGGGGTACGGGAGAGCGCCCGGGCGACCGCCGCCATGGCCATTCTCAAGATCGTCATCCTGCTGTTCTTCTGCGCGATCGGCTACACCGCCTTCCAGGCCGGCCACCTCTCCCCGTTCACCGGCAGCGGCTTCTCCGGGATCACCGCCGGCGCGTCCCTCGCCTTCTTCTCCTTCATCGGCTTCGACGCCATCACCACCGCCGGCGAGGAAGTGAAGAACCCGCGGCGCAACATCCCGCTCGCGATCCTCATCTGCATCGGCGCCGTCACCCTGCTCTACTGCGCCGTCGCGCTCGCCGCGATCGGGGCGCTCGGCGCGGACGCCGTCGCCGGCCAGCCCGCCGCGCTCTCGCTCGTCGTCAACCAGGTGACCGACTCGACGGTCGGCGGCGGGATCATCGCCTTCGGCGCGGTCGTCGCCATCGCCTCCGTCGTCCTCGCCGTGATGTACGGGCAGACCCGGATCCTCATGTCGATGTCCCGCGACGGCCTGGTGCCCCGGGTCTTCGAACGCGTCTCGCCCCGGACCCACACGCCGGTGGCCAACACCTGGATCGTGGCGACCGTCTTCGCGGTCCCCGCCGCGTTCGCGACGCTCGGCATGGTCGTCAACCTGACCACCATCGGCACGCTCGCCGTCATGGCCGTGGTGAACATCGCCGTGATCACGCTGCGCCGCCGCAACCCCGAGCTCCGGCGCTCCTTCCGGGTCCCGCTCTACCCGCTCAGCCCGATCCTCGGCGTCGGCTTCTGTCTGTACCTCATGTGGGGGACCGGCTGGCAGACCTGGCTCCAGTTCGCCGGCTTCCTCGTCGTCGGCGCGCTCGTCTACACGGGATACGGGCGCCGTCACTCGCGCCTCGCCGCCGAGTCGGAGGACGAGGAGCGGCCGGTGGCGCGGTCGGCGGAGTGACCTTGAGAGGCCGGGGGATGGTTCCCCCGGCCTCTCGGGCTTCTGCGGCCTTCAGGCGTCTCAGGTGTCTCGGGCGTCTCGAGCGTCTTCGGTCTCTCCGGCTCGCCGTGGCTCGGGGCGGTGCATCGGCCGTGCGGGCCGGGTCCGCGGCTCAGCGCGGGGGGATGACCGGCCGGGGTACGGACGGCGTCGGCGTGGCCTGGGGCGGTACGGCCGGTGTCGGCGTGTCGCGCGACGGTACGGCCCGCGACGACGGTACGGCCGGCAGTGGCACGGCCGGGAGCGTGAACCAGACCGCCTTGCCGTGGGCGGTGGGGCGGTGTCCGCAGTCGCTGCTCAGCGCGCGGATGAGGAGCATGCCCCGGCCGTGCTCCTGCCACGGGTCGACGGGGACGGACGGATCCGGGCAGCGCAGCTCGCCGGGGGCCGCCGGGCGGTCGTCGTGGACCTCGATCTGACAGCCGCCCGGTGCCGGGAGCAGTTCGACGACGAGCTCGATCGGGCTGTCGCCCGGGGTGTGCTCGACGGCGTTGGCGACCAGCTCGGCGGTGAGGAGCTCGGCGGTGTCGCGGTCGGCGGCGGCCTGCTCCGGGCCCTCGATCTCGGTGAGGGCGGTACGGACGAGGGCGCGGGCGATCGGCACGGCGGCCGTGGTGTGCGGCAGCTCGGCGCGCCATGCGGGTGGGCCGGAGACTTCGAACACGGGGGCGGCTCCCGTTCGGGTCGGATGCGGGCCGGATGCGGGGGACATCCGGGTTTCCACCTTACGAAGTCATAAATCCGGACAGGGGAGCGGGCCGCGCCTCTGGGGCGACGGGATCGCGCGGGGAGGCGGGGGCGCACGGAGGGGCGTGGCGCGGGCGGCACGGCGCGCGTATCGCGTACTCGTGACGACAGTCACATACGAGTGATACGCTCCCGGTGTCGTGTGGACGATGCACCCGTACGCGCACGCAATCAGGGAGGTTCTCCCGGACATGAGCCCCTTCACCGGCTCCGCGCCCCGCACCGAACGCTGGCGGCATCTGCGCCTCACCCTGGACGACGGGGTCGCCACGATCACCCTCGACCGCCCCCAGAAGCTGAACGCGCTCACCTTCGGCGCCTACGCCGACCTGCGCGACCTGCTCGCCGAACTCTCCCGGGAACGCGCCGTCCGGGCCCTCGTGCTCGGCGGCGAGGGACGCGGCTTCTGTTCCGGTGGCGACGTCGACGAGATCATCGGCGCCACCCTCGCCATGGACACCGCCCAGCTCCTCGACTTCAACCGGATGACCGGGCAGACCGTGCGGGCGCTGCGCGAGTGCCCGTTCCCGGTGATCGCCGCCGTGCACGGGGTGGCCGCCGGCGCCGGGGCGGTCCTCGCCCTCGCCGCGGACTTCCGGGTCGCCGACCCCACCGCCCGGTTCGCCTTCCTCTTCACCCGCGTCGGGCTCTCCGGCGGCGACATGGGCGCCGCGTATCTGCTGCCCCGGGTGGTCGGCCTCGGCCACGCGACCCGGCTGCTGATGCTGGGCGACCCGGTCGGTGCCGTCGAGGCCGAGCGGATCGGCCTGATCAGCGAGCTGACCGAGGCCGGGGAGGCCGGCAGCCGCGCCGCGACCCTGGCGCGCCGGCTCGCCGAGGGCCCGGCGCTCGCGTACGCCCAGACCAAGGCGCTTCTCACGGCCGAACTCGACATGCCGCTGGCGGCCTCCGTCGAAATGGACGCGGCCACCCAGGCCCTGCTCATGCACGGGGAGGACTACGCGGAGTTCCACGCGGCCTTCACCGAGAAGCGCCCGGCGAAGTGGCGGGGCCGATGACCCCGCGCCCGGACGGCCCCGAGCCCGGTCACGGCTCCGGCCGCGCCCCCGGTCACGACCCTGACCGCGCACCTACCCGGGACCCCGGCGGCGGGCCTGCTCTCGGGGCCGGACCCGCTCTCGGAGGCCCCGACCCGGCCTCTGCTCCCGCCCTCCTCGGCGGATGCGCCGATCCACCGCCACCGGCCTCCACCGACACCCCTCCCGCCGATCCCGCCCTTGACTCCGGCCCCGGCCCCGGCGCGATACGTCGGCCCTCCGGCCCCGCACCCCACGCGTTCGCCCCCGCCCGGCCGCCCGAGGCGCTCACCCCCCACCCTCTCCAGGTCGCCGTCATCGGCGGCGGACCCGGCGGCCTGTACGCCGCCGCCCTCCTCAAACGCGGCGACCCGCACCGCGAGGTCACCGTCTGGGAACGCAACGCGCCCACCGACACCTTCGGCTTCGGTGTCGTCCTCTCCGACGAGACCCTCGGCGGCATCGAGAGCGCCGACCCGGTCGTCCACGCCGCGCTGCGCCGCGAACTCGTCCACTGGGACGACGTCGAGATCGTCCATCGGGGCCACCGCCTCACCTCCACCGGCCACGGCTTCGCCGCCCTCGGCCGCCGTCGGCTGCTGGAGCTGCTGCACACGCGCTGCACCGACCTCGGCGTACGGCTCCGCTTCCGTACCGAGGCGCCGACCGCCGACGCCCTCACCGCGCAGGGCTACGACCTCGTCGTCGCCGCCGACGGTGTGCACAGCCGCACCCGCGAGGAGCACGCCGACGTCTTCCGGCCCACCCTCACCACCCACCGCTGCCGCTACATCTGGCTCGCCGCCGACTTCGCCCTCGACGCCTTCCGGTTCGAGATCGCCGAGACCGAGTACGGCGTGATGCAACTGCACGCCTACCCCTACGCACTCGGACGCGAGCCCTCCTCCACCGTCATCGTCGAGATGCGCGAGGAGGTGTGGCGGGCCGCCGGATTCGACGAGCTCGACGAGGAGGAGTCCACCGCCCGCTGCGCCAAGATCTTCGCCGACGCGCTCCAGGGCCGGACGCTCCGCTCCAACAAGTCCGCCTGGACCGCGTTCCGTACGGTCGTCAACGCCCGCTGGTCGCACGGCTCCACCGTCCTGCTCGGCGACGCCGCCCACACCGCGCACTTCTCGATCGGCTCCGGCACCAAACTGGCCGTCGAGGACGCCGTCGCCCTTGCCGCCCATGTCGACCGCGAGCCCACTCTCGCCCGCGCGCTCGCCGCGTACGAGGCCGAACGCCGACCGGTCGTCGAGTCCACCCAGCGGGCCGCCGCCGCGAGTCTGCGCTGGTTCGAGGAACTGGCCGGCCAACTCGACCGTCCACCAGGCCAGTTCGCCTTCAACCTGCTGACCCGGAGCCGCCGCGTCACCCACGACAACCTGCGGCTGCGCGATCCCGCCTTCACGGCCTCCGTTGAGGAAGAGTTCGGCTGCCCGCCCGGCACCCCGCCGATGTTCACCCCGTTCCGGCTCGGCGGACTGGCCCTGCGCAACCGGGTCGTCGTCTCGCCCATGGACCAGTACGTCGCCGAGGACGGCCTCCCCGGCGACTTCCACCTCGTCCACCTCGGCGCCCGCGCCCTCGGCGGCGCGGGACTCGTCATGACCGAGATGGTCTGCGTGAGCGAACAGGGCCGGATCACCCCCGGCTGTACCGGACTGTGGAACGACGAACAGGCCGCCGCCTGGGCCCGGGTCGCCCGCTTCGTGCACACCGAGGCCCCCGGGACCGCGATCGGCGTCCAGCTCGGCCACTCCGGCCGCAAGGGCTCCACCCGCCGTATGTGGGACGGCATCGACACGCCCCTCCCGCACGGCAATTGGCCCCTCGTGGCCGCCTCCGCGCTGCCGTACCGGCCCGGCGTCAACCAGACCCCGCAGGCCCTCGACCGCACCGGACTCGCCGCCGTCCGCGAGGAGTTCACCGCCGCCGCGTACCGCGCCGCCCAGGCGGACTTCGATCTGCTCGAACTCCACTGCGCCCATGGCTACTTGCTCTCCGGCTTCCTCTCCCCGCTCACCAACCACCGCACCGACGCCTACGGCGGCGACCTGGCCGGCCGGCTCCGCTTCCCGCTCGAAGTCTTCGACGCGGTACGGGAGGTGTGGCCGACGGACCGGCCGCTGACCGTCCGTATCTCCGCCACCGACTGGGCCGAGGGCGGCACCACCGCCGACGACGCCGTGGAGATCGCCCGCGCCTTCACCGCCCACGGTGCCGCCGCCATCGACGTCTCCACCGGCCAGGTCGTCGCCGACGAACGCCCCGAGTTCGGCCGCTCGTACCAGACCCCGTACGCCGACCGGATCCGCGCCGCCCTCGGCGTACCCGTGATCGCGGTCGGCGCGATCTCCTCCTGGGACGATGTGAACTCCCTGCTCCTGGCCGGCCGCGCCGACCTCTGCGCCCTGGCCCGGCCCCACCTCTACGACCCGCAGTGGACCTTGCACGCCGCCGTCGAGCAGGGGTACGAGGGGCCGGCCGCGCCCTGGCCCGCCCCGTACCGGGCCGGCAACCGGCGCCCGCCGACCGGCCGGAAGGATCCCTGAGGGGGCCGCCGGGAACGGCTCTTCGGGCGCCGGGGGCGGGGAGTCGGTGTGCCGGTGTGCCGGGGAGTTGGGGAATCGAGCCGGGGGTGATCCCCGCGGGGCGGGGGGTGAGCCGGATGGTGGAGTCCCGGTCGAGGCATGGCCGACGCGCGCCTATCGTGGCGTCCCGGCGGCCCGGCCCCGACACCCCGGAGAGCACCTCATGAGGATCAACCTGGCCAGCGTCTTCGTCGACGACCAGGACAAGGCCCTGCGCTTCTACACCGACGTGCTCGGCTTCGTCGAGAAACACCGGGTCCCGCTGGGCGGGCACGACTGGCTGACGGTCGTCTCGCCCGAGGACCCCGACGGCACCGAACTGGTCCTGGAACCCAACGCGCACCCCGCCGCCAAGGCGCACCAGGAGGCCCTGACCGCCGACGGCATCCCGGTCAACTCCTTCGCCGTGACCGACGTACGCGCCGAGTACGAGCGGCTGCGCGCGCTCGGGGTGCGCTTCACCCTGGAGCCGGTGGAGGCGGGCCCGGTCACCATCGCCGTCCTCGACGACACCTGCGGCAATCTGATCCAGATCGCCGAGCGGACCGGGGAAGGGCAGAGGGCGAAGGGATGAAGGGATGAAGAGTTGAAGGGATGAGGGGCTGTCCGGCGGACCCCGGCGCCGGCCCGGGCCGAGCAGCCCCGACGCCCCCTACCCGCGCACGAACTCCCCGCCGCGCGCGGACAGCAGCTCGTGCAGCCGGGCGAAGACCTCCGCCGAGCGGGTGCCCGGCCAGTCCTCCGGCAGGAGCGCGAGCGGAAGAACTGGGTCGGCGTAGGGGAGCCGGCGCCAGGAGTCGAGGGCGAGCAGATACGCGCGGTACGCGTCCTCCGCCGTGCCCGGCGCGGCCGCCCACGCCCGTAGCACCGGCTCGTGCGCGGCCAGGAACTCCTCGTGCAGCGCCGCGATCGACGGCAGGTCCCACCAGCGGGCCACCGCCTCCGCCGTCGGCGCGTAGCCCAGGTGAGCGCCCCGGAACAGGTCCACGTACCCGGACAGTTCCAGCCGTTCCAGCGTGTGGCGGGTTTCCTCGTACAGCCGGGCCGGCGCGATCCAGACCCCGGGGGCGGCCGTGCCGAAGCCCAGCCGGGCCAGCCGGGAACGCAGCAGATGGCGCTTGTGGCGTTCCGCCTCCGGCACCGAGAACACGGCGAGCACCCAGCCGTCGGACAGCTGCGGCTCGTCGGTCGCGTAGATCCGGCGGTCGCCGTCGACGAGCATCATCCGGGCGTCGTCCGACAGCGCGTACCCGGCGGCGCCGCCCGCCGTCCGGCGCGGCAGCAGCAGCCCGCGCCGCTTCAGCCGCGACACCGACGAGCGTACGGACGGCGCGTCCACGCCGAGCACGCCGAGGAGCCTGATCAGCTCGGCCACCGCGAGCGGCGCGCCGTCCGGCGACCGGCCGTACGCGCCGTACAGGGAGACGATCAGGGAACGGGGGGTGTGCTGCTCGGCCACGTGATCACTTTAGGGCTTGTCCGGACCGGGCTTCTCGTCGCCGGCCTTCCCCTCCCGGCTACCGTCCTCGCCGCCCGCGCCGCCCCGGGGGTTCCCACCGTGCTTGCCGCGCTTGCCGTGCTCGCCGCTCTCGTCGCTCCGGAGCCGGAAGCGCTGGAGCTTGCCGGTGGCCGTGCGCGGCAGCGTGTCCAGGAAGACGAACTCGCGCGGCGTCTTGTACGGGACGAGCCGGGCGCGCACGAAGGCGCGCAACGCCGCCGCCGTGCTGCTGTCGTGCGGCACCCCGTCCCGTACCACCGTGTACGCGACCGTGATCTGGCCGCGCAGGGGATCGGGCCGGCCGATCACCGCCGCCTCGACGACGTCGGGATGGGCGAGCAGCGCCTCCTCCACCTGCGGGCCGGGGATGTTGTACCCGGCCGAGATGATCATGTCGTCGGCGCGGGCGACGTAGCGGAAGCGGCCGTCCGGCTCGCGGACGTAGGTGTCGCCGGTGATGTTCCAGCCCCCGCGCACGTACTCCGTCTGCCGGGGATCGGCGAGATAGCGGCAGCCGACCGGGCCGCGCACCGCGAGCAACCCGGGCTCGCCGTCCGGCAGTTCCCGGCCGTCGCGGCCGACGATCCGGGCCTGCCAGCCGGGGACCGGCCGGCCGGTGGTGCCGGGGCGTATGTCGTCGTCGGCGGCGGACAGGAAGATGTGCATCAGCTCGGTCGCGCCGATGCCGTCGATCAGCTTCAGGCCGGTGTGCTCGTACCAGGCCCGCCAGGTCGACTCGGGCAGGTTCTCGCCGGCCGAGACACAGCGGCGCAGCGAGCCGAGGTCGTGGGTGTGGGCCGGCTCCGGGTGCGGGGTCCGGTTGTCACGGGCCTGAGCGCCCTGAGCGTACTGATCGCCCTGAACACCCTGAGCGCCCTGTTCGTCGGCAGTCCGGCCGCCGGGCACCTGGCCGTGGCCCGGGGCGGTCAGTTCGGACAGCATCACGCGGTACGCGGTCGGCGCCGTGAAGAGGACGGACACCCGGTGCCGGGCGATGGCGGCCAACAGCTGCTGAGGGCCCGCCTGTTCGAGCAGGACCGCGCATGCGCCGACGCGCAGCGGGAAGACGACGAGCCCGCCGAGTCCGAAGGTGAAGCCGAGGGGCGGGGAGCCGGCGAAGACGTCGTCCGGCTCCGGGCGCAGGACATGCGCGGAGAAGGTGTCGGCGACGGCGAGCACGTCGCGGTGGAAGTGCAGACAGCCCTTCGGCCGCCCGGTGCTGCCCGAGGTGAAGGCGATCAGCGCCACATCGTCGGCGGCGGTCGGTACCGCCTCGTACCGCTCCGGCTTGCCGTGGGCGAGGGTGAGCAGATCGTCCGGGCCGTCCCCGCCGAACGGGGTGATCCGCAGCCCCGGCACCCGGGCGGCGGTCAGCTCGTCGAGGAAGCGGGCGTCGCACAGGGCGTACTGGCAGCGGGCGATCTCGCACATCACGGCCAGTTCGCGGGACCGCTGCTGCGCGAGCACGGTGACGGCGATCGCGCCCGTCTTCATCACGGCGAGCCAACAGGCGGCGAGCCAGGGGGTGGTGGGGCCGCGCAACAGGATGCGGTTGCCGGGGCGGACACCCAGGTCGGAGGTGAGGACATGGGCGATCCGGTCGACCCGGTCGCGCAATTCGCCGTACGTCCAGACCGTGCCCTCGGCGTCGAGGAACGCCGGGCGGCCGCCGCCGAAGCGCTCCACCGTACGGTCCAGGAGCTCGGCCCCGCAGTTGAGCCGGTCCGGATAGGCGAGGCCGGGCAGGTCGAAGAGGAGGCGCGGCCACTGCCCGGCGGGCGGCAGATGATCGCGGGCGAAGGTGTCCTGATGGGCCGAGGGCGTCAGCTCCATTACGTCCGTTCCCCCTGTGTCGTCGGTCGGTGGGATCGTCGTGGTGCGGTGGCTGCCGTGGTGCGCGGTCGCCGGTGGCGCGGGCCGGGCCGGTGCGCGGGCTGGGTGGGTGCATGGGCCGGGTGGATGCGCGCGCCGGGCGGGTGTGCGGGCTGGGCGGGAGCGGCTGGTGGCGGGGCGTCGGCGGTGGTGGTGAGTCGGCCGTGGTGGCGACCGCGCGGGGGCGGTCGGGGCGGCGCTGAACGTGATGACGGCAGCCGTGCCGACAGCCGTGCTGACAGCCGAGCCGGCTGCCGTACCGATTGCCGTACCGATTGCCGTGCCGATTGCTGTGCCGGTCGTGGTGGGCGTCGTGGGCGCGTCCCGGTCTCTCGTGGCCAGGGCGCAAGGGATGACCGCATCCGGTGCGTGTGACCGCGCGCGTGGCCGATTCGGCAGTCGAGGTGGGGTCGGCTGCCGCCCTAGGAGCGTATCGTGATGGTGACGACAGTCAACGGTTCGCGATACAGCCAGGGAAAGGGCGCCCATGGCCGCATTCTCGCTCGATCCGGAACAGATCACCTGGTGCGCGGAGCTGCGCCGGCTCGCGGCGGAGCAGCTGCGTCCGCTCGCCGACAAGGGGGAACCGGGGCGGGTCAACCGCCCCCTTGTCGCCGCCTTGGGCGAGCTGGGCCTGCTCGCCCGCCTGTTTGATTCCAGTGCGCTCGACCTGTGTCTGATGCGGGAATCCCTGGCCCAGGCATGTACGGAGGCCGAGACCGCGCTCGCCCTCCAGGGGCTCGGCGCCCACCCCGTCGCCGCCTTCGGTACGGACGAGCAGCGGGCCCGCTGGCTGCCCGAGGTCGTCGCCGGTCGCGCCGTCGCCGCGTTCGCCCTGTCGGAGCCGGGCGCCGGCTCCGACGCCGCCGCGCTGGCCCTGGAGGCCGTACCGGACCCGGAGAGTGGGGGCTGGCGGCTGTACGGGGAGAAGACCTGGATCTCGAACGCGCCCGAGGCCGATCTCGTCACCGTCTTCGCCCGGACGGGCGAGGCGGCGCCCGACGCGGGCGGAGGCGGGGGCGCGGGCAGGGGGCGTACGGTCGGATCCCGGGGTGTCACGGCCTTCCTCGTCCCCGGCGACCGGGCCGGGCTCGGCGGCGAGGCGCTGGACATGCTGGCCCCGCACGCGCTCGGCACCTTCGTCTTCGACGGGGTGCCGGTCGGCCCCGGTGACGTGCTCGGGACGCCGGGGGAGGGGTTCCGGGTCGCGATGCACACGCTCAACCTGTTCCGGCCGAGCGTCGGCGCCTTCGCCGTCGGCATGGCGCGGGCCGCCCTCGACGCCACCCTGGAGCACACCGCCGCCCGCCCCGCCTTCGGCGGCGTCCTCGCCGACCTTCAGGCGGTCGCCCACCAGGTCGCCGAGATGGCGACCCGGACGGAGGCCGCCGGGCTGCTCGTGTACGCGGCGGCCGAGGCGTACGACCAGGGTGATCCGGACGTGCCGCGCCGCGCCGCCATGGCGAAGCTGCTCGCCACCGAGACCGCCCAGTACGTCGTCGACGCCGCCGTCCAACTGCACGGCGCCCGCGCCCTGCAACGCGGTCACCTGCTGGAACACCTCTACCGGGAGGTGCGGGCGCCCCGTATCTACGAAGGCGCCACTGAGGTCCAGCGCACCATCATCGCCAAGGAGCTGTACCGGCGGCACGCGCCCGGCGCGCCCCGGTCCCAGGCCGCCCCGGCTGCCCGCGAGGACCGGCCCGAGCGTCGACCCGAGCGCCGGGACGCCGTACTGGAGCAGCCGCAGCCGCAGCCGCAGCCGCAGCCGCAGCCGCAGCACACGCCCGCCGCGCCCGGAGGTGTCGTATGACCCTGCACCGCCACAACCCCGTCGAACTCTCCCCGCCGACCGGCTTCAGTCATGCCGTCACCGCCACCGGCAACCGGCTGGTTTTCCTCGCCGGCCAGACCAGCCTCGACCGCGACGGCAAGATCACCGGCGAGACCCTGCCCGAGCAGTTCGAGACCGCCCTGGTCAATCTGCTCACCGCGCTCCGTCACGCCGGCGGCTCGCCGGCCGACCTGGCCCGGGTCACCGTCTACGCCACGGACGTCGCCGACTACCGACGGCACGCACCCGAACTCGGCCGTATCTGGCGGAAGTTGGCGGGCCGCGACTACCCGGCGATGGCCGTGATCGGCGTCGTACGGCTATGGGACGATTCTGCGCGAGTCGAGCTCGACGGGTTCGCCGTCGTGGACGGATGAACAGAGCGGGTGAACGAAACGGATGGGGGTCGGGTGCCATGCCCGAGATCGAACTGAGTGCGGGGACCATCGCGTACGAGGACACCGGAGGTCCCGGACCGGTCCTCGTCCTGCTCCACGGACTCGTCCACGACGCGACGGTCTGGCGCACGGTCGCCGCCGAACTCGCCCCGGACCACCGGGTGATCGCGCCCACTCTCCCGTACGGCTCCCACCGCGAGGCGATGCGCGCGGACGTCCCGCTCTCGCCCGACACCGTCATCGACCTGATCGCCGAGTTCCTCGACCGTCTCGACCTGCACGAGGTCACGCTCGTCGAGAGCGACTGCGGCCGGGCCCAGACCGTCGCCGTCCGGCACCCCGAGCGGCTCGCCCGGCTGGTCCTGATCTCCTGCGAGGCATTCGACAACTACCCGCCCGGCGCCCCGGGCAAGATGATCGCGCTGGCCTGCCGGGTCCCCGGCGGCATCACCCTCATGTCCCGGATCCTGGGCCTGAAGGCGCTGCGCCGCCTCCCCGTCGGCATCGGCGCGCTCACCCGGCGGCCCGTGCCGGACGGGATCGTCGACGGCTGGCTGCGACCGCTGCGCACCGACCCGGCGGTCCGTGCCGACTTCCGCCGCTACAACCTCGCCGTACGCAAGGACGAACTGCTGAAGGCGGCCGACGGGTTGGGCTCCTTCGACCGTCCCGCGCTCGTCGTCTGGGCCGCCGACGACCTGATGATGCCCCGCGAGCACGGGCGTCGGCTGGCCGCGCTGCTGCCGAAGGGGCGGTACGTCGAGATCGCCGACAGCCGCACGCTGATCGCCGAGGACCAGCCGGAGCGACTGGCGGACGAACTGCGGGCGTTCGTCGCGGAGAGCTGAGCGCGGACGAGCGGCCGGGGGCTGGGGCCGTTCGGCAGGTGCCGCCCGACGGGCGGGGAACAGCGGGGGTGAAGGCTCCGGAGTCGCCGGGGGTCCGGGAGCGCACGCGCACGCGCACCCGGACCCCACCCCGGGCCCCCGGGGCCCGCACCTGCGTGAACCCTCCCCCCACCCCTCCCTGCGACCCCTCCGCCCTTCCTTCCACCCATCCGCCGCGGAGATCGACTGGTGGGCCTCCAGGGCCGGGCTTAGGGTCGATGGGTGGACCGACCGGCCCACGGGTCTCGTAGGTGAGGCACGATGCGCGATGACTTCCCCGAAGCCGCCGCCTTCCCGGCGGACCGCCGACGCGCCACCCGGTGAACGGAGCGGTCACGGCAAGGGCATCGCCCTGTTCGTGATCGCGTCCTGCCAGTTGATGGTCGTCCTCGACATCACCATCGTGAACATCGCGCTCCCGCACATCCAGAGCGCCCTCGGTTTCTCCACCACCAATCTCTCGTGGGTGGTGAACGCCTACACGCTGACCTTCGGCGGTCTGCTGCTGCTCGGTGGCCGGACCGGCGACATCCTGGGGCGCCGTCGGGTCTTCATCTTCGGCGTCCTGCTCTTCGGACTCGCCTCGCTGCTCGGTGGACTGGCCCATGAATCCTGGCAGTTGCTCGCCGCGCGCTCGCTCCAGGGCGTCGGCGGCGCGATCGCCTCGCCGACCGCGCTGTCCTTGGTCACCACCACCTTCGACGAAGGTCCCGAACGCAACCGCGCCTTCGGCGTGTTCGCGGGCGTCTCGGCGGCCGGCGGCGCGATCGGACTTCTGGCGGGCGGGATCCTCGTCGAATGGCTCGACTGGCGCTGGGTGTTCTTCGTCAATGTGCCGATCTCGCTCCTCATCGCCTTCCTGGCGCCGCGCCACGTCAAGGACTCCCCGCGCCACCCGGGTCACTTCGACATCGCGGGCGCGCTCACCGCGACCCTCGGCATGGTGTCCCTGGTGTACGGCTTCATCCGCGCCGCGCAGGAGGGCTGGCGGGATCCGTACACCCTGGGCTCGTTCGTCCTCGCCGTGCTGCTGCTGACGTCCTTCGTGCTGATCGAACGGCGGTCCCGGCAGCCGATCACCCCGCTGCACATGTTCGCCGACCGCAACCGGTCCGGCACCTACGGCATCATGCTGTGCCTGTCGGCGTCGATCTTCGGGATGTTCTTCTTCCTGACCCTCTTCGTGCAGGACGTCCTGGAGTTCAGCCCGCTGCGCGCCGGACTCGCCTTCCTCCCGGTGAGCGTGGTGATCGCGATCCTCGCCGGGGTCACCTCCCGGCTGCTGCCCCGCTTCGGGCCGAAGCTGTTCATGGTGGCCGGCTCGGTCTGCCTGGCGGCGGGACTGTCCTGGCTGACCCAGGTGGAGGTCCACTCCACGTATCTCGGCAGCATCTTCGGGCCGATGCTGGTCCTGGGCTCCGGCATGGGCATGATGTTCGTCTCGCTGACCCTGACGGCCCTGTCCAACGTCGCCCCGCAGGAGGCGGGCGCCGCGTCCGGGCTGCTCAACACGATGCAGCAGGTGGGCGGTTCCCTCGGTCTGTCGATCCTTGTCACGGTCTTCGGCACGGTCAGCCGCAACGAGGCGGAGAAGCAGGTGCCCGCCTTCCTCCAGCACGCCGGCATCCTGGCGAAGACGGAGTTCGCACGTACCCGCCAACTCCCCAAACCCTGGAGCGACGAGGTCCTCACCAGCGGTGTCACCGCCGGCTTCATCGTGGCCGCCGCCTTCGCCGTGGTCGCCCTGACCATCGCCCTCCTCGCGATCAAGGTCCGCCCCTCGGACCTCGAACGCCTCAAGGGCGGCGGGAGGGCGGGACCGGGCTGACGGCGGGCGCACGACGGCCAGGGCCGCACCGCCCTCCGATCAGGAGGGCGGTGCGGCCCCGGCCCGGCCCTTCTGCCTACCCGCCGCCGGAGAATTCCGGCGGCGGAACTCTTCCGACGGGTGTGTGGAGCCGGCCGAACCCGGTCGCCGGGACGAGGACGCGTAGAGGCCCTGGCCAGAGCAATGCGGATTGTCATTTATGCTTCAAGGCGGCCACGGGGCAGTGGCTCGTCGCTTGCGTGGCAACCGCGGAACCGGCGGGCAGTCCTGCCGGTCGGGGAGCTCGCGCGTCGGGGCCTTGGTCCGGAGGGGACCGTACGCCGCTGATCATGCAGATCCCGGGGAACCGACGTCACGCCGACACGTCTCCCAGCGGTGCGGGGAACCCGGCCCACCCGCCCGTGATTCAGAAGACCCCAGGGAGAAGTGAGGTATGCCAGTGATCTGTGTCGGTGGCATGATCGGAATCGGCAAGACCAGCGTGGCCGAGGTGCTCGCCAAGGCGCTGGGCAGCGAGGTCTTCTACGAGAGCGTGGAAGACAACCCGATCCTTCCGCTCTTCTACACGGCGAGCCCCGAGGAGATCCAGGCCAAGCGCTACCCGTTCCTCCTTCAGCTCTACTTCCTGCAGACGCGGTTCGCCGCGATCAAGGACGCGTACAAGGAGGGCAACAACGTCCTCGACCGGTCCATATACGAGGACTGGTACTTCGCCAAGGTCAACCACGACCTGGGGCGGATCAGCTCCCTCGAGATGCAGGTGTACGAGGGTCTGCTCGACGAGATGATGCGCGAGATCGACGGCCTGCCGTACCGCAAGGCGCCCGACCTCATGGTCTACCTCAAGGCGGACTTCGACACGGTGATGCACCGCATCGGGCTGCGCGGCCGTGACTTCGAGCAGGACGAGAGCCTCGTCGAGTACTACCGGACGCTGTGGTCCGGCTACGACGACTGGGTGCACAAGCACTACTCGGCCAGCGAAGTCCTCGTCATCGACATGAACTGCACCGACGTGGTGAACAACCCCGAGGACGCGGTCCGGGTGGCCCAGGAGGTCAGGGACGCCCTGGCCGCCGGCGGCTGCCGGGTCTGAGGCCGCCCCGTACGGACGACCGCGCGGACGAACGTACGGACGACCTCTTTTCCCGCCCTCCTTCGGGCCCCTCGGGCCCGACCCTTTGTCCGACCCCCTTCCGGGGCCCGCTTCGGCGCGGTTCCGGAAGGGGGTCGGTGCGTTCGGGGAGGGGGCCGGGGTCAGGGCCGGGGCCGGAGTCGGGTCAGATGTCCCGGAAGATCTCGATCTGCGCGCCCACCGAGTTCAGGCGCTCCGCGAGGTCCTCGTAACCGCGGTTGATGACATAGACGTTGCGCAGCACCGAGGTGCCCTCGGCGGCCATCATCGCCAGGAGGACGACCACGGCCGGGCGCAGGGCCGGCGGGCACATCATCTCGGCGGCGCGCCAGCGGGTGGGGCCCTCGACCAGGACGCGGTGGGGGTCCAGGAGCTGGAGGCGGCCACCGAGGCGGTTGAGGTCGGTGAGGTAGATCGCGCGGTTGTCGTAGACCCAGTCGTGGATCAGCGTCTTCCCCTGCGCCGTGGCCGCGATGGCCGCGAAGAAGGGGACGTTGTCGATGTTGAGGCCCGGGAACGGCATCGGGTGGATCTTGTCGATCGGCGCCTCCAGCTTGGAGGGGCGGACCGTCAGGTCGACCAGCCGGGTGCGGCCGTTGTCGGCGGCGTACTCGGCGGAACGGTCGTGGTCGAGCCCCATCTCCTCCAGGACCGCCAGCTCGATCTCCATGAACTCGATCGGCACCCGGCGGATCGTCAGCTCCGACTCGGTGACGACGGCCGCGGCCAGCAGGCTCATCGCCTCGACCGGGTCCTCGGAGGGGGAGTAGTCGACGTCGACGTCGATCTGCGGGACGCCGTGCACGGTGAGCGTGGTGGTGCCGACGCCGTCGACCCGTACGCCCAGCGCCTCCAGGAAGAAGCACAGGTCCTGGACCATGTAGTTGGAGGAGGCGTTGCGGATGACGGTGACGCCGTCGTTGCGGGCGGCGGCGAGCAGGGCGTTCTCGGTCACCGTGTCGCCGCGCTCGGTCAGGACGATCGGGCGGTCGGGGGAGACGCCCTGCTCGATCTCGGCGTGGTAGAGGCCCTCGGTGGCGGTGATGTCGAGGCCGAAGCGGCGCAGCGCGATCATGTGCGGCTCGATCGTGCGGGTGCCGAGGTCGCAGCCGCCGGCGTACGGCAGCTTGAAGCGGTCCATGCGGTGCAGCAGCGGACCGAGGAACATGATGATGGAGCGGGTGCGGATGGCCGCCTCCGCGTCGATCGACTCCATGTCGAGCTCGGCGGGCGGCACGATCTCCAGGTCGACGCCGTCGTTGATCCAGCGGGTGCGGACACCGATGGAGTTGAGGACTTCGAGGAGGCGGAAGACTTCTTCGATGCGGGCGACCCGGCGCAGCACCGTGCGGCCCTTGTTCAGCAGCGTGGCGCACAGCAGCGCGACACAGGCGTTCTTGCTGGTCTTGACGTCGATGGCGCCGGAGAGCCGGCGGCGGCCCACGACGCGCAGATGCATCGGGCCGGCGTAACCGAGAGCGACGATCTCGCTGTCGAGAGCCTCGCCGATACGGGCGATCATCTCAAGGCTGATGTTCTGGTTGCCGCGCTCGATCCGGTTGACAGCGCTCTGGCTGGTGCCGAGTGCTTCGGCGAGCTGCGTCTGGGTCCAGCCGCGGTGCTGACGGGCGTCACGGATGAGCTTGCCGATGCGCTCGAGGTAGTCGTCTGTCATGGCGTCACGGTATCTCAGATATGAGATGGTGCGAGCGGTGGGGTGGTCTGTCAGGGTGACGGAGTGTGGGCAATGGGGTGACGCGGTTCGTAAAGGGGCAGTTCAGTGCCGCTCGGCAGGCGTACGGCGGCGACCAGGCCCCAGCCCTGATCGGTGACGGGCCGTGAGATGTCCGCGCCCCGGTCCTCCAGGGTGCGCAGGGCCTGCGCGACGTCCTCGCACATCAGGTAGATCTCGTGCCAGGGGTCGCCGTCGGTGGGATGCACCGCGATCTCGGCGGGCGGCAGCCGGAAGATGAGCCAGCCGCGCCCCGCGTCGACATGGTCGAAGCCGACGACGTCCTTGAGGAAGTCGCGGTCCGCCTCCGCGTCCCGGGTGTAGATGACCATGTGCGCGCCGCTGAACATGCCTCGATCGTCACCTCGCGGGCGGTTCACGGCAATCGCGCCGCTTCCGTACGGAGTAGTGCGGAGGAGTAAGGGGTACGGGGGCGGGGTGCGGCCGGTGGCGTACGGGTCAGGGCGTACGGCCAAGGTACGTACCTCCCCGGCGCGTACGGGTCCGCCTCAGCAGCCTCTCGTGTCACCCGCCGTCGTGGTGTCCGCCGTCGCCTCGTCCGCCTCCCGCAGGCGCATCCGCTGGATCTGGCGGGCGAGCGTCCGGCGGGCCGAGGCGGTGTGCTCGCTGTGCGATCCGGGCGTCGCGCGGGTGTCGAGGGCGCGGGCGATCCGGTCGTACGTGCCCTGGTGACGGGGGTCCAGGACGGCCCGATGGGTACGGAGGTCCTCCTCGACCAGCCGGCGCAACGCGTCCACGTTCCGTTCGCTGAACCGCTTGCGGCCGCGCGCCAGGGCCTGGGTCAGCCGGGCGCAGTGGGCCGCACCGCCGCCGGGTTCCCGGGACGCGGCGACCCAGTCGGCGATCTCCTCGGCGAGGCCCCACAACCGTCCTTCGAGCCAGGGCGCGTCGCCCTGGTCGAGCGCGAGCCCGTCCGGCTCCGCCGTCGCGCCGGCCGGGCCGGCGGCTCTCGTCACCTGCTTGGAGACCGCCGGCTGGCTCATCCCGGCGAGCCGGGCGAGCCGGTCCTGGGTCCAGCCGGCGGCGGCCAGCCGCCGGATCATCTCCGCGCGCAGCCGCCGGGTCTCCTCGCCGGCGCGGATGACCTCGTTCAGTCCGGCGAACAGATTGGCGAGCCGTTCCTCCGCCGGGTCCACCCCGGCCGATCCGGTTGCATCGGCCGCTCCCGGCTCTGCCGGCGTACCCGTCATGTTCCCGCCCCTGTCCGTCGCCGACGTCGCCACAACCCCGTTATACAGCGCCCGGCCAAGGTCTCGACAAGTCCATAACCGGGTTGTACAACCTGGTTATGACTTCCTCGGCTCATCCGTCCCTCCCGTCCCTCCCGGCCGCCCCCGACTCCGCCATCGCCCCCGACTTCGTCACCGCGCCCGACGGCACCCGGCTCGCCCTCCGCGTCACCGGCTCCGGCGCCTCGCTCCTCTGCGTCCCCGGCGGCCCCACCGACTGCGGCTACCTCGGTGACCTCGGCGGATTGACGGCCCGTCGCACCCTGCTGCTGCCCGACCCGCGCGGCACCGGCCGCTCCGCCGTGCCCGCGGATCCCGCCTCGTACCGCTGCGACCGGCTCGCCGACGACATCGAGACGCTGCGTGCCGGGCTCGGGGTCGAACGGATCGACCTGCTCGGCCACTCGGCGGGCGCCAATGTCGCGCTCCAGTACGCCGCCCGCCACCCGCGCCGCGTCGGCCGGCTCCTCCTCGTCGCCCCGGGCACCCGTGCCGTCGGCGTCGACATCCCGGCCGAGGAACGGCTCGCCCTCGCGCGGCGGCGGAGGTGCGAGCCGTGGTTCCCGGCCGCGTACGCCGCCCTGGAGGCCGTCAACGCGGGCGCCGGCACGGACTGGGAGGCCATCACCCCCTTCCGGTACGGCCGCTGGGACGCCGCCGCCCGCCGCCATCACGCCTCGGCGCGGCCCGCGAACCCCGAGGCCGTGGCCCGGTTCGGCGCGGAGGGCGCTTTCACCCCGGAGGCCACACGGGCCGCCCTCGCCGGTCTCACCGCCCCGGTTTTGCTGCTCGCGGGCGAGTACGATCTCAACAGCCCGCCGTCCGCGGTCGCCTCGCTCGTCCCCCTCTTCCCGTGTGCCGCCCGCCTCGTCCACACGGTCCAGCCCGGCGCGGGCCACTACCCCTGGCTCGACGATCCCGCCCGTTTCACCGCGACCCTGACGGACTTTCTGGAGACGACGCCACCCGAGAGCCGTCCGGCCGGGCACGTGTCGTAAGGTCCCGACGCCCAACCGTCCGCCCAAGCCGACACCTCCACCCTCAAGCCGACATCCCCACCCCCACCCCTCGGAGCCCCCGTGCCGCGCCCCGCCCGTCTCGTCGCCACGCTCACCGCCCCGTTGCCCTTCGCCGACGCGGAGGGCGCCCCCTGGCTGACGCCGTGGCCGGGCGGCGCGCGGCTGCTCGTCCAGCGAGGTGAGACGGAACTGCTCGTACGGGAGACGACGGCGCCGGCCACGGCCGAGCCCGTCCGCTTCCCGGCGCCCTGGCCGCGCCGGTACCGGGACGCGGCCGTGTCGCCCACCCTCGACCTGGCCGTGTTCTCGGGACCGCACGGTCTGCGGGCCGTCGACCGCACCGGCGCGGTGCGCTGGGAACTCGCGCACGGCTGCTGGGCGGGCTGCGAGGAGGGTGAGGCGGCGGCCGGGGCGACCGGCCCGTACTCCGTAACCCCGCATCCCGTAACCCCGAACTCCGTCACCCCGGCCCTCGTCGTCCCGCATCCCGACGACCGCGCGCACCGGTACGCGCCGCGCGGGTCGGTGGAGTTCTCCGTCGACGGCACGTTCGTCTGGGCCCATGTCCGTGGCCCGCTCGCAGGCGACGGCCCTGGCCCCGGCCCCGGCCCCGGCCCCGGCCTCGGTCCCGACCCCGACCCCGCCTCCACCCCCGCCCCCACCCCCGGCGAGGAGGAGTGGCTTGTCCTGGACGCGGCGGACGGCACGGTGCTCGCGCGCGTCGAGACGGGCACCGCGGCGGCCGGCTCCAGCCACGTACCGCACCCGGACTCCGCGCGGATGGGGCTGACCATCGGTGAAGGGCAGGACGGCTCCCCGCTGCGGTGGGGCCACTACGACGGCCGCACCCTCACCGTCGACAGCCTCGGCGACGACGATCTCGTCCTGCTGGCGGTGAGCCCCGGCGGCGATCGGCTGCTCACCGTGACCCACGATCAGGAGACGCTCGCCGTCCACCGGCTCGCCGACGGCGCGGTGGCGGCCGCGCTCGACGCGTCCGGCATCCCGTCGCGAGGCCCCGAGGACGTCCCTGAGCGCGAGGACAGCGAGGAGGACGAGGAGCCGAACGAGGCGTACTTCGACTACGCGGGAGGCTTCGTCGACGAGGACACCGTCATCGCCGGGACGGTCGAGAGCGACGAGGAGCACGACAACCTCCGGCACTGGCTCGTCGGTGCGGACCGTATGGCATATGCCGAAGTGGTCGACTATCCCTTCCCCATAGAGGTCCCGCCCACCGCTCTGGGCGACGGCACCTGGTACACGACCTCCTCGGCCGACAACGCGCTGCACCTCTGGTCCCTCTGACGCGCGTTCCGGCCGCCGTGCTCCCGCCGCGCTTCCGGTGCCCCGCCCCCCAGGCCGATCGGTCATATGGCTGACACCGGGCCCCCAGGGGTGTGTCAGGGATGCATGCCCGGGCAGCGGTGGTCGTTATGCGGCTTTTATGTCCTTTGATGTCCTGTGACTGCCGTTCGGGACACCGCCGATCAAAGGAGCGAGACGGGATGCTGCGCCGTTTGTGGGGACTGGCGGGGGCCGCGGGACTGGCCGCGGCCCTGTTGCTGCCATGGCAGCAACAGGCATATGCCGCGGCCGGTGATCCCTTCCCCGAAGGACCCGGCCTGGTCTTCGTCGCCCAGGGCACGGCCCCCGGCCAGCCGACCACCCTCTACGAAGCGGTCCAGGGCGTCGGCCAGGTCCACTTCGTCTCCCAGGGCACCGCCGGCTTCGGCTACAACGCCATGGGCTTCCGCGCCGCGGACCGGTATCTCTACGCCATCAACAACAACGACGGCCTCGCCCGCATCGGCCAGGGCGGCGTCGCCACCAACACCGGACAGGTCGGCCTGCCCTCCAGCGGCACCTTCAGCTACAACCAGGGCACCTTCGGCGACGGGGCCACCGCGGACACCCTCTACGTCCGCCAGTCCGAGACCGACAACAGCCTGTACGCCGTCGACGTCCCCACCCATACGTCGCACCGGATCGTGCTCTCCTCCAACGTCCCGAACATGTCGGACATCGTCTGGAAGGACGGCTACATCTGGGGCGTGTACGGCGAGGGCCACCAGCTCTACCGGATCGACCCCACCACCGGCGCCGTCATCTCCGTCCCCCTGACCGGCATCCCGGCGAACCCGTACGGGGCCCAGTGGGTCTACGGCAACGGCAACATCGGCATCTCGAACAACGTCACCGGCACCGTCTACCAGCTCCGTATCAACAACCCGACGTCCGCCACCCCGACGGTCACCATCCTCTCCTCGACCAGGGGGCCGGCGAACAGCCAGAACGACGGCGCCGCCGTCCCCGGCGAGCCCGCCGACCTCGTCATCGCCAAGGACGGACCGTCGACCTGGTCGCCGGGCGACACGATCACGTACACCCTGCGGATCCACAACAACGGGCCCGGCGACTCCTCCGGCTACATCGTCACCGACACCCTGCCGGACAACCTGCTCAACCCCGCCACGACGACGGACGGCTGCGCCATCGTCACGGACAACGGCCAGAACCTCGTGCAGTGCACCGGCGCCGCGCTCGCCAACGGCGCCGACGCCCCGGTGGTCACCATCACCGGCACCGCCCCGGCCACCCCCGGCACCGACTGCGTCACCGACGGGATCAGCAACACGGCCCACGTCACCGGCAACGAGTCCGATCCCGAGCCGACCAACAACACCGCCGACTCCACGGCCTGCCCGGCGGGCGAGACGCCGCCGTCCTTCACCGTTCAGAAGACCGCGTCCGTCGGTCCCGACGGATTCGTGGGCTCCGGTGACCAGGTGACGTACACGGTCACCATCACCAACACCGGCACGGTGGACTACACCGACGCCGACCCCGCCACCTTCACGGACGACCTGAGCGACGTCACCGACGACGCCAAGGTCGACCCGAACTCCCTGACCGGCGGCGCCCAGCTCGTCGACGGCGGCATCTCCTGGTCCGGCCCGCTCGCCGCCGGCGCCACCCACACCGTGACGTACACGGTCGAGGTCAACGGTCCCGACCAGGGCAACCACGTCCTGCGCAACGCCGTGACCCCCGGCCCGACCGGCAGCTGCACCAGCGCCGACGACTGCACCACCACGGTCCCCGTCGCCGCCTTCACGGTGACGAAGAGCGTGGACGCCACGACCGCCGCCCCCGGCGATGTCCTCCACTACACGGTGACCGTCACCAACACCGGCCAGGTCGACTTCGGAGGCACCGGCACCCCGCACGCGCCCCCGGCGCACATCGTGGACGCCCTCGCGAGCGATCTCGTCCTCGCCGACTACAACGGGGACGCCAGCAACGGCGGCACCCTCCAGGGCAGCAACCTCGTCTGGGACCTGGACCTGCCCATCGGCGCCACCGAGACGCTGACGTACTCCCTCACCGTCCACGACACCATCACGGCCACCACCGTGATCAGCAACACCGTGACCCCGGGGCAGTACGGCAGCTGCGCCACCCCGGACGTGTGCAGCACCGAGACCACCGTCCAGACGCACGGGTTCACCGTGCGCAAGACCGTGTCGCCGAGCACGGCGCTGCCGGGGGACCAGGTGACGTACACGGTGTCCGTACGGAACATCGGCACCACCCCGTTCACGGACGCCGACCCGGCCTCGTTCACCGACGACCTGTCGGGCGTGCTGGACGACGCGACGTACAACAACGACGCGACGGGCGGCGCCACGGTCACCGGCACCACGCTGAACTGGTCGGGTCCGCTGGCCGTCGGCGAGACCGTCACCATCACGTACAGCGTGACGGTCGACGACCCGGACACCGGTGACCAGCTCCTGCGCAACGCGGTGACCCCCGGCGCGGAGGGCGCCTGCACCTCGGCGGCGGCCTGCACCACCGACGTCCCCGTCACCGTCCCGCCCGAGCAGCCGGCGCTGTCGCTGGCGAAGCGGGCGGACTCGGCGGGCCCGTTCCGGGTCGGGGACACGGTCACGTACACCTACACGGTCACCAACACCGGGAACGCCGACCTCAGCGGCATCACCGTCGCCGACGACCGGGTCTCCCCGGTCACCTGTGACGCGACGAGCCTGGCCCCCGGCGCGAGCACGACCTGCCACGGTACGTACACGATCACGGACGACGCGCTGACCGACTGCCACCGTGACGCCAGGGCGCCGAAGGCGCGCAAGGGCGGCGACGACGGCAACGGTGGCAACGGTGGCGGCGGGCAGGAGACCTGCTCCGTCACCAACACCGCGACCGCGACGGGCACCGACCCCGAGGGCGACAACGTCACCAGCGACCCGGCCCAGGCCACCATCACGGTGATCAGGGAGGTCAAGCCGCCGTGCGAGTACGGCGAGTGCCACGAGTACGGGGACGACGGCTACGACCACGCCGAGTCCTCTGCCAAGGAGACGGCCGGTCGGCACCACGTCTGACACCTGACACCTGACACCTGACACCTGACACCTGACACCTGACATCCGGGGGTCCGCCTCGGGTACGGCCGGAGCGCCCGCGTCCCCTTCCGGGGGCGCGGGCGCTCCGTCTTCCGCAGCCGTGAGCCTGGCACGCCCGGACGTACGCCGTGGCCCCCGCTACCGTGGCCCGGAACCAGCCGACTCGCGTGGGGAGCGCAGGATGAGCGAACCGATCCGGTGGGGCAGCAAGGACCCCGGCCCCTTCTTTCATGGCACGAAGGCCGATCTCGCCGTCGGAGACCTGCTGGAGCCGGGGTACGGCTCCAACTTCGGCAAGGGCGACAGGGCGAACTTCGTCTATCTGACCGCCACGCTGGACGCCGCCGTCTGGGGAGCGGAACTGGCCGCCGGGGCGGACGAGGACCAGCGGATCTATCTCGTCGAGCCCACCGGCTTCTTCGAGGACGACCCGAACCTGACGGACACGAAGTTCCCCGGCAACCCGACCCGGTCCTACCGCACCCGGCTGCCGCTGCGGATCGTCGCGGAGGTCCGCCACTGGCAGGGGCACCCGCCGGAGGTCCTCCAGCAGATGCGGGACAGGCTGGCGGAGCTCAAGGCCCAGGGTGTCGAGGCCATCAACGAGTGAGCGGGGTGGCATGAGTGGGTGAATCGAGCGGGTGAGCCGCCGGATCCCGCGATCCGGCGGCGGCCGGTCCGCACCGCAGTACCGCCCCGCCCCGCCCTCAGGGGCTGACGGGGCGCCGGGGGAGCGGGGAGGAGTAGACGACGCTGGTCGTGACGGAGCCCAGACCGCCGATGCGGCCCGCGATCTCCTCCAGGTGACGCATGGACCGTGCGGCGACCTTGATGACGAAGCAGTCGTCGCCGGTCACATGGTGGGCTTCCAGGATCTCGGGCATCGCCTCGACCAGGTCGTGGAAGGGCCTGTAGTTGCCGTTCGGGTAGCGCAGCCGGACGAACGCCATGATCGTCAGCCCGACCTTCTCCGGGTCGACGACCGCCGCGTAGCCGCTGATGATCCCCGCCTCCTCCAGCCGGCGTACCCGCTCGGTGACGGCGCTCGCCGACATGGAGACGGCGCGCGCGAGGTCGGCGAAGCTGGCCCGGCCCTCGCGTTGGAGGACTTCGAGGATGCGCCAGTCGGTGGCGTCAGGGGAAAACGCGGTCATGCGGGAGAAGTAACACGGATTCCCCTGGCGGTTCAATCGGAGGCCGTGGAAGACGCCTTCAGAGTGCCGGTTACGCCGCGTAGTTTCGTGGTCGTGGAGAGCGGCCGGGCGGCCGGGCCGGCAGGCCGGGCCCGCCCGTCCCGCCCCTGCTCCGCGCATCCGTCACCAGGAAAGGCCCCGCACCATGACCACCACCACCGACTCGCTCACGTCCGCCCCGGCCCCGAACCGCGTCCTGCTCGCCGCCCCCGCCCCGCCCGCCGAGGCCGCCGCCCATTTCCGTGCCTCGCTGCGCCTGTACGCCGACGTCTCCGATGTCGCCGGGGCGCTCTCGGTCGGCGGCGACCCGGGTTTCGTGGTCCTCGACTCCCGTTCCACCGAGTCCTGGGACCAGGGCCGTATCCCCGGCGCCGTCCATCTGCCCACCGCGCTCATCCCCGAGCGGGCCGCGGACCTGCTGGACCCGTCGGTGCCGGTCGTCACCTACTGCTGGGGCCCTGGCTGCAACGGCGCCACCCGCGCGGCTCTCGCCCTGGCCGAGCTCGGCTACCGGGTCAAGGAGATGCTCGGCGGATTCGAGTACTGGGTGCGCGAGGGCTTCGCGTACGAGACCCCGCGGGGTACGGAGAGCCGCACGGCCGACCCTCTGACCGCCCCGGTCGCGGGCGTCTGCGGCTGCTGAGCCCTCCGCCCCGCCGCGAGAGCCCGGAGGCCCCGCGCCTCCGGGCGCGCCCCCGCCCCGTACTCCCGGCCTCGCGCCCCCCGCCCCGCCCCGGCCCGCACTCCCGGCCGCGCGCCCCGCCCCACCCCCGACCGTCGCCCCTACTTGCCAAAGAGAACCGGAGAGCGCGAGCGCGCATGTCATGGAATGGTCGGGACTGCCCTGGTCTGTCCAGGCCGGACAGCCCTGCCGCGCATGACCGACCGGCGGTGATGTACTAGAGTTATCTCGACATCGAGATATCTGCCGAGGCGCACCGCTGCCGCCAGTCGGTAAGGGTTACCTTACTTAGCCCTACCTTAGTGGGTCGACGACGTGTACGTGGCGGCAGGATGTGGTGGAACGCGCACATATATGAAGGAGACTGTCGTGTCGGCGAACAGCTTCGACGCCCGCAGCACGCTCAGCGTGGGCGACGAGTCGTACGAGATCTTCCGGCTGGACAAGGTGGAGGGCTCCGAGCGCCTTCCCTACAGCCTGAAGGTTCTCCTGGAGAACCTGCTCCGCACCGAGGACGGCGCGAACATCACCGCCGACCACATCCGGGCCCTCGGGAACTGGGACTCCCAGGCCCAGCCGAGTCAGGAGATCCAGTTCACGCCGGCGCGCGTGATCATGCAGGACTTCACCGGCGTCCCCTGCGTCGTCGACCTCGCCACCATGCGCGAGGCCGTCAAGGCGCTCGGCGGCGACCCGGCGAAGGTCAACCCGCTCGCCCCGGCCGAGCTGGTCATCGACCACTCCGTCATCGCCGACAAGTTCGGCACCAACGACGCCTTCCAGCAGAACGTCGAGCTGGAGTACGGCCGCAACAAGGAGCGCTACCAGTTCCTGCGCTGGGGCCAGACCGCCTTCGACGAGTTCAAGGTCGTCCCCCCGGGCACCGGCATCGTCCACCAGGTCAACATCGAGAAGCTGGCCCGCGTCGTCATGGTCCGTGACGGCAAGGCCTACCCCGACACCCTGGTCGGCACCGACTCCCACACCACCATGGTCAACGGCCTCGGTGTGCTCGGCTGGGGCGTCGGCGGCATCGAGGCCGAGGCCGCGATGCTCGGCCAGCCGGTCTCCATGCTGATCCCGCGCGTCGTCGGCTTCAAGCTGACCGGTCAGCTCAAGCCCGGCACCACCGCCACCGACCTGGTGCTCACCATCACCGAGATGCTGCGCAAGCACGGTGTCGTCGGCAAGTTCGTCGAGTTCTACGGCGAGGGTGTGGCGGCCACGAGCCTCGCCAACCGCGCCACCATCGGCAACATGTCGCCGGAGTTCGGTTCCACCGCCGCGATCTTCCCGATCGACGACGAGACCCTGAACTACCTGCGTCTGACCGGCCGCAGCGCCCAGCAGGTCGCGCTCGTCGAGGCGTACGCCAAGGAGCAGGGCCTCTGGCTGGACCCGAAGGCCGAGCCGGACTTCTCCGAGAAGCTGGAGCTCGACCTCTCCACGGTCGTCCCGTCGATCGCCGGCCCGAAGCGTCCGCAGGACCGCATCGTCCTCGCCAACGCCTCCGAGCAGTTCAAGACCGACGTCCTGAACTACGTCTCCACCGCCGACGAGGCCGGCGAGGAGTCCTTCCCCGCCTCCGACGCCCCGGCCGCCTCCAACGGCGTCCCGTCGAACCCGGTCACCGTGACCGCCCCCGACGGCAGCACCTACACGATCGACCACGGCGCCGTCACCGTCGCCGCGATCACCTCGTGCACCAACACGTCGAACCCGTACGTCATGGTCGCCGCGGCCCTCGTCGCGAAGAAGGCCGTGGAGAAGGGCCTGACCCGCAAGCCGTGGGTCAAGACCACCCTCGCCCCGGGCTCGAAGGTCGTCACCGACTACTTCGACAAGGCGGGCCTGACCCCGTACCTCGACAAGGTCGGCTTCAACCTCGTCGGCTACGGCTGCACCACCTGCATCGGCAACTCCGGCCCGCTGCCGGAGGAGGTCTCCAAGGCCGTCAACGACCACGACCTCGCGGTCACCTCGGTGCTCTCCGGCAACCGTAACTTCGAGGGCCGGATCAACCCCGACGTCAAGATGAACTACCTGGCCTCCCCGCCGCTGGTCGTCGCGTACGCCCTCGCGGGTTCCATGAAGGTGGACATCACCAAGGACGCCCTGGGTGTCGACCAGGACGGCCAGCCGGTCTACCTGAACGACATCTGGCCGACCGAGGCCGAGGTCAACGAGGTCGTCGCCGGCGCCATCGGCGAGGACATGTTCAACAAGTCCTACCAGGACGTGTTCGCGGGCGACGCCCAGTGGCAGGCGCTCTCGATCCCGACCGGCGACACCTTCGAGTGGGACGCCGAGTCGACCTACGTCCGCAAGCCCCCGTACTTCGAGGGCATGACGATGGAGACCACCCCGGTCACCGACATCGCCGGTGCCCGCGTCCTGGCCAAGCTGGGCGACTCGGTCACCACCGACCACATCTCCCCGGCCGGTGCCATCAAGGCCGACACCCCGGCCGGCAAGTACCTCACCGAGCACGGTGTGGAGCGTCGTGACTTCAACTCCTACGGCTCGCGCCGAGGCAACCACGAGGTCATGATCCGCGGTACGTTCGCCAACATCCGCCTGCGCAACCAGATCGCGCCGGGCACCGAGGGCGGCTTCACCCGCGACTTCACCCAGGACGGCGCCCCGGTGTCGTTCATCTACGACGCCTCGCAGAACTACCAGGCCGCCGGCACCCCGCTGGTCATCCTGGGCGGCAAGGAGTACGGCTCCGGCTCGTCCCGCGACTGGGCGGCCAAGGGCACGGCCCTCCTCGGCGTCAAGGCCGTCATCACCGAGTCGTACGAGCGCATCCACCGCTCGAACCTCATCGGCATGGGCGTCCTGCCGCTGCAGTTCCCGGCCGGCCAGTCGGCCGACTCGCTGGGCCTGACCGGCGAGGAGACCTTCTCCATCACCGGCGTGACCGAGCTGAACGAGGGCACCACCCCGAGCACGGTCAAGGTCACCACCGACACCGGTGTGGAGTTCGACGCGGTCGTCCGCATCGACACCCCCGGTGAGGCGGACTACTACCGCAACGGCGGCATCATGCAGTACGTGCTGCGCCACCTCGCCGGTTCCTGATCCGACCTGAACGAGCGCCCCGCCCCTGTACTCGCGTACGGGGGCGGGGCGCTCGCGTATGGCGGGGCGGAGGGCACGTCTGCGAGCATGATCGCGGGCGATCTGCTCTGTTCGACGGGGCGGAGCCGAGTGTCCCGCGACGATGAAGAACCCCGCACCTGGTACCAGGTGCGGGGTTCTTCTGTCCTTGCGAGCGGGTGGAGAGCGGGCGCCGCCAGGACGGTACTGAAAGGATTGGCCAGAAAAATGAATCCCGAGCCCCTCGTTCGATCAATCATCGCAGCGATGATGCTGCTTGAGGAATGTGAACCTGATGAGGTCGATCCGGATACGGCAGTCCGTGGTCTGGAAAGTATGGGATACGAGCTTCTCCAGCTTTCCGAGGATGAGAGAGGCGAGTTCGTGGAACTTTTGGAGCGCATGGCTACTTCCGAGGCTGATCCGCGTACGGCTGAGTTTCTTCGCAGCGTTCCGTTTGCGATCGGGATGACGGAGATCGAATAGTCGGCATGCTTGTGCCGGGTGTACGGATTCGACGGTATGGGCAAGCAGGTAGGGCCGTCTGGCGGGAGCAGCGGAGCAGCGCGTTGAAGTGCCGCGTGAGGGCGGATGGTTCGACGGGGTGGCCGTCCGGGGGTGCAGGCGAGACTGCTGTTTGCCCGCTCCGCGCCGGCTCCCACCGGGATTGAAACCGGCCGAGGCGTGATCCGCGCCGAGGCGGAAGCCGAACTCGGTTCGATGCTCGGCGAATTCGAGAAGAGCACCAGAATTTTGGCACCCGTGGCCTATACCCGGGAGGCCCTCGTCGCATGGACATCCACGCGGGCGGCAGGATCGGAAAGGGCGATCTCGACGGCCTCCTCGTGTGGGACGTACCGAAACCGACCCGAGACCGGATCGACCAGTTCGTGGAAGAGGCGAAGAATCATGAAGGCCGGCGGGGCGTTGCAGATCGACCGCGACCACTTCGCCGAGACGTCGCCAGGGACCGTCGTCTGTGTGGTCTGCTGTATGGACGGGCCGGTCGGGCTCGGCGACGTGGTCAGCGCGGAGCGCTCGGCCGAGGCGTGGTCGGCGCGCGTGGAGATGATGCACCACAGGCTGAGCGCGACCAGCCGACTGGATTCGCCCGTCTCCGTGATGGTGGAGGTCGTGGGCGAAGACTGTGCGGAACTCTCCGACGTCGACCACCTGTACACCTATGCGGGAGTCTGAGGGCGTCGAGCCGTATGGACATGGTGAGCAACCCGGAGGGGCTGTGACCGGAAACCCGGGCACAGCCCCTCCGGCGGTTCCGGGGCAGCCATAGGCCGGGCCCCGTGATCCGCCCGCACGGCGCTGTACCCGCCGACCGCCGGCCGACAGCGGCACCAGGGCCCCCTCCCACCGAAAGGGAGGAGGCCCTTCCGTATGTCCGGAAACAAGTGCGGGTGTGGAGGTGCGGGAGAGTTTCAGGAGTGGGGAAAGCAGGCAAGTATCCAGGAATGTCAAGGTCGTTGGCGGTACGCCACGCACGTGATCCGGCCGATTCGGCGCGCGTATCGGCCAGTTGGCGAACAGAGGTCTCAACTCGGAGACGACTGCCGGGTAAACACCGCATCGATCTTGCTCCGGCGAAGGGAAGTGGACTATACCTGTCGGCGTCCCGCCCGTCGTTCCGAGCAGTCGGCGACGGCCCGACGCCTGCACGACCCAGCTGCAATTGACCGCGGTGGCGGGGCCCTTCGCCTGAGGCGAACTCGGTACGGGCGACCGGTACACCGCCTGAGTCCTGAATGAAGGCGAGGACTTGAGCATGGGATCCACCTCCGCCCAGAACGGCACCTCGAACGGCACCCCGAGCGGCACCCCCGAGCAGGGGGGCGTCGGACGCCGCGATCTGATCAAGCGCTCCGCCGCACTCGGTCTGATCTCCGTGCCCGCCATGGGCTTCCTGTCCGCGTGCGCCTCCGGCGGCGGCGGTGACGAGAAGTCGAACAAGCCCAAGGGTGAGAAGACCAAGGACAACCCGTTCGGCGTGGCCAAGGGCGGAAAGCTCGACGTCGTCGTCTTCAAGGGCGGATACGGCGACGACTACGCCAAGGCGTGGGAGGCGAGCTTCCAGAAGAAGTGGGGCGTCACCGCGTCCCACACCGGCACCCAGGAGATCACCGGCAAGCTCCAGCCCCGCTTCAACGCGGGCAACCCGCCGGACATCATCGACGACTCCGGCGCCCAGAAGATCAAGATCGACGTTCTGAACAAGAACGGCCAGCTGCTCGACCTCGCCGCGGTCCTCGACGCCCCCTCCATCGACGACCCGAGCAAGAAGGTCCGCGACACCCTGATCCCCGGCACCCTCGACGCGGGCATCCTGGAGGGCAAGACCGTCGCCCTCAACTACATCTACACGGTGTGGGGCCTGTGGTACTCCGGCAAGCTCTTCAAGGAGAAGGGCTGGAGCGAGCCGAAGACCTGGGACGACTTCCTGGCCATCTGCAAGGACGCCACCAAGCAGGGCATCGGCGGCCTCGCCCACCAGGGCAAGTTCCCGTACTACATCAACGTCGCCATCATGGACCTGATCGCCAAGAAGGGCGGTCTGGACGCGATGAAGGCGATCGACAACCTCGACCCCAAGGCGTTCGTCGGCTCCGACGCCGCCAAGGCGGCCGTCGAGGCGGTGTACGAGGTGGTCGAGAAGGGCTACCTGATGCCCGGCACCAACGGCCTGACCCACACCGAGTCGCAGACTCGCTGGAACCAGTACAAGGCCGCCTTCATCACCAGCGGTTCCTGGCTGGAGAACGAGCAGCTGAAGCAGACCCCGGACGACTTCGACATGAAGTTCATGCCGATGCCGGTGCTGCCGGGCAGCGCGATGCCGTACGAGGCGATCCGGGCCGGCTCCGGCGAGCCGTTCATCATCCCCTCCAAGGGCGCGAACCTGCCCGAGGCGCAGGAGTTCATGCGGATGATGCTCTCCAAGGAGTGGTCGTCGCTCTTCGCCAAGGAGGCGAACTCGCTCACCATCCTCGCCGACGGCGTGGACCCGAACGTCAAGCTCCGTCCGGGCACCCAGTCCACCGTCGAGGCGTCCAAGAAGGCCGGGACCAACACGTTCCGCTTCCTGTACACCGAGTGGTACAGCGAGATGGACACCGAGATCCAGAACGCCTCCAACGAGCTGATGGCCAAGCGCATCCAGCCCGCCGAGTGGCTGAAGCGCGCCCAGGCGGCCGTCGACAAGGCCGCCAAGACCCCGGCCGCCAAGAAGAACCGCCGCGACTGACGACACGGGCACGCGGTCACGCGGTCACGCGGTCACACGGTAAGTGACGGCGGCCGTCGCACCCTTGGGACGTAGCGCCCTCGGGCCGACGGCCGTCCAGCTCACGGTCGTACGGCCGGCTCACGTCGTGCGTCCGGCTCGCGGTCGTACGGTCGGCAGCCCGTCGTACGACCGTCACTCCGGTCGTACGAGTCGCCGCCGTGCAGCCGCCACCCGGTCCCGCCGCCACCCGGCCACCCGGTCACGCCGCCGGCCCGCGCACGGCCGTACGGCCGCCACTCGGTCGTACGTACGGCCGCCGCGCGGTCGCGCGGTCACCCCCCACTCGGGAACACCAGGACAGGAACGCCATGCGCAAAGGGCAGTACACGTTCGTCACGGGATTCCTCCTCATCCCCGTGGCCCTCTATCTGGTCTTCGTCATCTGGCCGTACATCCAGACGTTCGGCTACTCGCTGACCGACTGGCAGGGACAGTCGCAGGACTTCTCCTTCGTCGGTCTCGACAACTACGTCGCGCTCGCCAAGGACGACGTCTTCCTGGGCGCGGTCTGGCACAACATCCTGTATCTGGTGTTCGTCCCGGTGATCACCATCCTGCTCGCGCTCTTCTTCGCGTTCATGCTGAACGCGGGCGGACGCGGCCGGGCGGGCGGGGTCGCGGGCGTCGCCGGGTCGAAGTTCTACAAGATCGTCTACTTCTTCCCGCAGGTCCTCTCCCTCGCGATCCTCGCGGTGCTCTTCGGTGCCGTGTACCGCAGCGACTCCGGCGGCATGCTCAACGGCCTGCTGATCAAGATCGGCCTGGTCGACGCGGAGCAGCCCGTCGAGTGGCTGAACGAGCCGAACTACGTCCTGTGGGCCCTGCTCGCGGTCGTCGTCTGGCACGGCGTCGGCTTCTACCTCGTACTGTTCTCCGCCGCCATGCAGTCCATCCCGAGGGACATCTACGAGGCCGCGCTCATCGACGGCGCCGGCCGCGCCCAGTCCTTCTTCCGCATCACGCTGCCGCTGCTGTGGGACTCCGTCCAGACCGCCTGGGTCTACCTCGGCATCGTCGCGATGGACATGTTCATCCTGGTCTCCACCATGACCGCGCCCGGCGGCGAGTTCGGCGGCGGCCCGGACCACCACAGCGAGGTCATGTCGACCGTGATGATGCGGAACTTCCTCATCTTCGGCAAGAGCGGCTACGCCTGCGCCATGGGCGTCGTCATGCTGCTGCTCACCCTGATCCTGTCCGTCGTCACGCTGCGCGCCACCCGCCGCGAGCGCCTCGAGTTCTGAGCGGGAGAACCGACGATGACCGCACACCACGACAAGTCCGACCGGACTCCGGCCACCGGGCCGACCGACGGAACCACCACCGGACCGAGCACCGGATCGAGCGCCGGATCGAGTGCGGCCGCGGCACCGGCCGCCGGACCGAGCACGGCCGCCGACCCGAGCACGGCCCCTGAGGCAGCAGCCCCCCGAACGACCCCCGCCCAAGGCGGCGGTACCGGCGTCCCGCGGCAGCGCGGCACCGGCCGGGGCAACGGCCCCGGGCCCGGCGGCGGCCCGGCCCGCGAGGGCACCGTCCTCAACGTCTTCTCGCACGGCTTCCTCGCCCTGTGGGCGCTGCTCATCGTGCTGCCGCTGATCTGGCTGGTACTGAGCTCCTTCAAGACCGACGGACAGATCGCCGGATCGGCCTTCGGCTGGCCGTCGAACTGGTCCCTGGACGTCTTCGGCCGCGCCTGGGACAAGGGCATCGGCGACTACTTCCTGAACACCGTGATCGTCCTGGTGTTCTCGGTGCCGCTGACGATGCTGTTCGGCTCCATGGCCGCGTACGTGCTCGCGCGCTACCGGTTCGCGGGCAACCGGATCATCTACTACTTCTTCGTCGCCGGCGCGATGTTCCCGGTCTTCCTGGCCCTCGTCCCGCTCTTCTTCATGGTGAAGATGCTCGGGATGCTCAACACCTACCAGGGCCTGATCCTGGTGTACGTCGCGTACTCGCTGCCGTTCACCGTCTTCTTCATGCACGCGTTCTTCCGGACGCTGCCGACGGCCGTCTTCGAGGCCGCGATCCTGGACGGGGCCTCGCACTCCCGGGCCTTCTTCCAGGTGATGCTGCCGATGGCCAAGCCGGGCCTGATCAGCGTGGGCATCTTCAACACGCTGGGGCAGTGGAACCAGTTCCTGCTGCCGACCGTGCTCATGCAGCCACAGAAGGGCGGCGACCCGGAGCGGTACGTGCTCACCCAGGGCCTCATCCAGCTCCAGCAGCAACAGGGGTACGAGACGGACCTGCCCGTACTGTTCGCAGGTGTGACCATCGCCATGATCCCGATGCTGGTGGTCTACCTCTCCTTCCAGCGGCAGGTCCAGGCGGGTCTGACCTCCGCCACCCTCAAGTAGC
This sequence comes from Streptomyces sp. NPDC046203, assembly GCF_040646255.1. Classification (NCBI taxonomy): domain Bacteria; kingdom Bacillati; phylum Actinomycetota; class Actinomycetes; order Kitasatosporales; family Streptomycetaceae; genus Streptomyces; species Streptomyces sp. NPDC046203. The sequence goes on from NZ_JBEYZX010000002.1 coordinate 192,406, forward strand.
GGCCGGCGCAAGGCCGTCACCCGATCGACGCAGTGCGGGCGGGTGACGGACGGGCGCGTACACGGTCCGGCCCCGGGGCATCGGCCCCGGGGCCGGACCTTTTGCTTCCGCATGCGGCCACCGTCGAGGACTTGACGACGACGAGCCCGACAGCGGAGCTTGGAGTTCACAACTTGTACGCGACGTAGGGTGGAGTTGAGTCGATGGAGACTCCGGGTTCGCAGTCCTCTCTGCACCGGGCCAATCTGGAACGGGTCGTCCGGGCCGTCCGTATGGCGGGATCGCTCACCCAGGCGGAGATCGCCCGGGCGACCGGTCTGTCCGCCGCCACGGTCTCCAACATCGTGCGGGAGCTGAAGGACGGCGGGACCGTCGAGGTCACCCCGACCTCCGCCGGCGGCCGCCGGGCCCGCAGCGTCTCGCTCAGCGGCGACGCGGGCGTGGTCGTGGGGGTCGATTTCGGCCATACGCACCTGCGCGTCGCGATCGGCAACCTGGCCCACCAGGTGCTCGCCGAGAAGACCGAGCCGCTGGATGTGGACGCCTCCTCCGCGGAAGGCTTCGACCGGGCGGAAAGCCTGGTCAAGGGGCTGATCGAGGAGACCGGGATCCGCCGGGACAAGCTCGTCGGCGTCGGCCTCGGCGTGCCCGGCCCCATCGATGTCTCCTCGGGGACCCTCGGCTCGACGTCCATCCTGCCGGGCTGGAGCGGGATCAGCCCCGCCGACGAGCTCTCGAAGCGGCTCGGCGTCCCCGTGCACGTCGACAACGATGCCAACCTGGGCGCGCTCGGCGAACTGGTCTGGGGCAGCGGCCGGGGCGTCACGGACCTCGCGTACATCAAGGTCGCCGGCGGGGTCGGCGCCGGTCTGGTGATCGACGGCCGGGTCTACCGGGGGCCGGGCGGCACGGCCGGCGAGATCGGGCACATCACCCTCGACGAGTCGGGCCCCGTGTGCCGCTGCGGCAACCGCGGCTGTCTGGAAACCTTCGCCGCGGCCCGCTACGTCCTGCCACTGCTCCAGCCCACCCACGGCCCCGATCTGACCATGGAACGGGTCGTCCAGCTGGCCCGCGAGGGCGACCCCGGCTGCCGCCGGGTGATCGCCGACGTCGGGCGGCACATCGGCAGCGCCGTGGCCAGCCTCTGCAATCTGCTGAACCCGAGCCGGGTGATCCTCGGCGGCGATCTCGCGGAGGCGGGCGAGCTGGTGCTCGCGCCGATCCGGGACTCCGTCGCGCGCTACGCGATCCCCAGCGCCGCCCGCCGGCTCGTCCTCGCCCCGGGGGCGCTGGGCGGCCGGGCCGAGGTGCTCGGCGCGCTCGCGCTCGTGCTGAGCGAGACGGGCGACTCGACGCTCCTGGAGAACGCGCTGGGCGCACCGTGAGCGCAGCCGCAGCCGCAGCCGCAGCCGCAGCCGCAGCCGGAGCCGGAGCCGGAGCCGGGACGCCCACCGTCGGGATGCCCGTGGCCGGGACGCCCACAGCGGGGATGCCCGCCATCGGGATACCGGCCGTCGGGTGATCGTCGGGGTGACCACGGGGGTGACTCCTGGGGCGACGGCCGGGGCGACCGCCGGAGCGCCTCCCGTGGCGCCTCCCGTGGTGGCTCCCGTGGTGACCGCCGGGTCGGGGAGCGGAACGAGGTCGCGGATGCCTTCACTTAGATAACGGATGGCACCGTTGTCATCTCGTTAAGAATTTACTCCTTGACGCCGACTCTGGGGCCGAGTTGACTGCCAGCCACCTCGGCCGCGACGTCGCGGCCTCGTCAGGGAGGCAACCCCACATGAACGCAATGACGCGTCGCGTCGTCATCGGCACGGCCGCACTGTCGATGGCCCTCTCCCTCTCCGCCTGCGGCAAGGCCGGCGACAGCGGCTCGGACGACGCGGGCGGCGACGGCAAGACCATCGGCCTGCTCCTTCCGGAGAACAAGACCACGCGTTACGAGACCTTCGACCGTCCGATCATCGAGGCGAAGATCACGTCCCTGTGCTCGGACTGCGTGGTCAAGTACAACAACGCGGCCCAGGACACCGAGACGCAGAAGAAGCAGTTCGACGCGCTCGTCACCCAGGGCGTGAAGGTGATCATCCTGGACGCGGTCGACTACAAGGCGACCAAGCCCTGGATCCAGCAGGCGGAGAAGAAGGGCGTGAAGGTCGTCGCGTACGACCGCCTCACCGAGGGCCCGATCGCCGCCTACGTCTCGTACGACAACGAGAAGATCGGCCGCCTCCAGGGCGAGGGTCTCGTGAAGGCGCTGGGCGACAAGGCCAAGGATGCCAACGTTGTCATGATCAACGGCTCGCCCACCGACCCCAACGCCCCGCTGTTCAAGAAGGGCGCCCACAGCGTCCTCGACAGCGGCGTGAAGAAGATCGTCTACGAGCAGGACATCCCGGACTGGTCCCCGGACGAGGCGGCCAAGAAGATGGGTGCCGCCATAGACTCGCTGGGCAAGGGCGGCTTCCAGGGCGTCTACTCCGCCAACGACGGCATGGCCGGCGGCGCCATCACCGCCCTCGCCAAGCAGGGCATCAAGGTCCCGGTCGGCGGCCAGGACTCCGAACTCGCCGGTCTGCAGCGCATTCTGAAGGGCGACCAGTCCTTCACGATCTACAAGCAGATCAAGCCCGAGGCCGAGACCACCGCGGAGATCGCGGTGAAGATCCTCAAGGGCGAGAAGTTCGACGACCTCACCCCGCTCAAGGTCACCAGCCTCACCGGCGAGTTCAAGGACATCCCGGCGAAGCTGTACGACGCGCAGATCGTGACCAAGGAGAACATCGCCTCCACGGTCATCGCCGACGACGTCTACAAGGCGGCCGACATCTGCACCGCCGAGTTCAAGGCGGCCTGCGAGGCGGCGGGCATCAAGTAGCCCCGGCCCGGCGGTCGGCCGGACGAACCCGGTCGGCTGCCGCCGCCGAGTGACGCGAGCGACGAGAGCCGTACGAGCCGCGCAAGCCGCGCAAGCCGCGCAAGCCGCGTAAGCCGTGCGAGCCGCGTAAGCCGTGCAAGCAGTGCGAGCTGTACGGGTCGTACGAGCCGCGCGAGTTCAACGGCCGCGCGGTCCGTACGAGCCGTACGGGCCCGTACGACCCGCACGGCCCGCACGAGGCGTACGAGACGTACAAGCTCAACAGCCTTGCGGTTCAAGCGAGTTGTTCGAGTCGTAAGAGTCGTACGAGCTGCGCGAGTTGTACGCGCCGTACCGGTCGTACGCTTCGCGGAACGGCACGCACGGCACGAGCGGCACCCCGGTCCGGTCCGGCGCACCCGCCCCGATTCCACGCCCCGCAAGCGGGGGCGGGGCGCCGGACTTTCCTCCGCTCGCGCGTCACACCCCGCCGTTCTCCCTGCCCCCCACGCCCCGCCCGTCCGGGCGGGCGAAGGAGATGATTCACGTGTCCGCTGCCGCGCCCGTGCTGGCGTTGCGCGGGGTCTCCAAGCGGTTCGGCGCCGTACAGGTGCTGACCGATGTCGACCTGGAGATCCATGCCGGAGAGGTCGTCGCCCTGGTGGGCGACAACGGAGCCGGCAAGTCGACCCTCGTCAAGACGATCTCGGGTGTTCACCCGATCGACGACGGCACCATCGAATGGGACGGCCGTCCCGTCCAGATCACCAAGCCGCACGACGCCCAGAACCTCGGCGTCGCCACCGTCTACCAGGACCTGGCGCTCTGCGACAACCTCGACGTCGTCGCCAATCTCTTCCTCGGCAGCGAACTGGGCACCGGCCCGGTCCTCGACGAGATCGCCATGGAACAGCGGGCCCGGGAACTGCTCGACACTCTGTCGATCCGGATCCCGTCCGTCCGGATCCCCGTCGCGGCGCTCTCCGGCGGCCAGCGCCAGGTCGTGGCCATCGCCCGCGCCCTGATCGGCGACCCGAAGATCGTCATCCTGGACGAGCCGACCGCCGCCCTCGGCGTCGAGCAGACCGCCCAGGTGCTCGACCTCGTGGAGCGGCTGCGCGAGCGCGGCCACGGCGTCATCCTCATCAGCCACAACATGGCCGACGTCCGCGCCGTCGCGGACCGGGTCGCGGTGCTCCGCCTCGGCCGCAACAACGGCGTCTTCCCGGTCGCCGGGACCAGCCATGAAGAGATCATCGCCGCCATCACCGGCGCCACGGACAACGCCGTGACCCGCAGGCAGGCCCGTACGGCAGTGAAGGAGGACGCCCGATGAGCGACCTCGCCAAGACCCCCGCCGACGGTACGCCCGAGGCCGCGACCACACCGGACGCCGCCGCCAAGTCGTCCGCCAAGTCGTCCGCCACCGTCCCGGCCCAGGCCGGCGCCCCGGCTCCGACCCCCACCCCGACCCCCGCCCCGGCAGCGGCCCCCTCCCCGGCAGCGACCACCCCGGCCGTCGACCCCCGCCTCCTCGTCCGCGAGGAGGGCTTCAAGGGCTACTGGGCCGAGTTCACCCGCAAGATCCGAGGCGGCGAGCTCGGCTCCCTCCCGGTGATCCTCGGCCTGATCGTCATCGCGATCGTCTTCCAGCTCCAGAACGAGAACTTCCTCTCCGCCGGCTCCGTCGCCAACGTCGCCGTCTACGCCTCCGGCCTCGGCATCATGGCCGTCGGCATCGTCTTCGTCCTCGTCCTCGGCGAGATCGACCTCTCCCTGGGCTCGGTCGCCGGCGTCGGCGCCGCCGTCTGGGCCGGCCTCCAGGTCAGCAACGGCGTGAACGAGTGGCTGTCGCTCGCGCTCGCCATCCTCAGCGGCACCGTCATCGGTGTGCTGCACGGCTTCTTCTTCGCCAAGCTCGGCGTGCCGGCCTTCGTCGTCACCCTGGCCGGCTTCCTCGGCTGGATGGGTCTCCAGGAATGGTTGATGGGCGGCGAGGGCTCCATCAACGCGCCGTCCGGCAGCGTGGTGGAGAACCTCACCGGCTACTTCTTCGCCGACAAGATCGCCGCCTACGGTCTCGCGCTGGTCGCCATCGCCCTGCACATCCTGACCCAGCTGCGCGAGCGGAGCCGCCGCCGCTCGGCCCGGCTGCCCGCCCGCCCGATGGCCGAGATCCTGCTGCGCAGCGGTCTGTTCGCGGTCCTGGTCCTGGTCGCGGCGTACGTCATGAACGAGCCCGCCGGCGCCCGCGGTCTGCCGCTCGCCCTCGTGCTCTTCCTGGCCGTCCTGGTGGGCGCCGACTTCGTCGCCCGCCGTACCGTCTTCGGCCGCAAGGTGTTCGCGGTCGGCGGCAACGCCGAGGCGGCCCGCCGCGCCGGCATCAACGTCGACCGGGTCCGTATCGCCGTCTTCGCGATCTCCGGCACCCTCGCCGCCTTCGGCGGGCTCTTCATCGCGAGCCTGTCCGGCGGCGCCACCAAGAGCCTCGGCGGCGGCAACACCCTGATGCTGGTCATCGCCGCGGCCGTGATCGGCGGCACCAGCCTCTTCGGCGGCCGGGGCAAGGTCTGGTCCGCGCTGCTCGGCATGATCGTGATCCAGTCGATTCAGCAGGGCCTGAACATGATCGGGATGTCCAATTCGATCCAGAACATGATCACCGGCGCGGTGCTGCTCGCCGCCGTCGTGATCGACTCGCTCTCCCGCCGTACCCAGAAGACGGCCGGCCGCGCTTGATCCACCCCTGATTCACGGCCACTCTTGTCCGGGTACGCCCGGAAAGTCCCCGGCAGTATCGTGACGCGTCTCTCGTCGAGCGCGTCACACTCCGCCCGGCGCCCGAACCGGCGCCGGGCGCTGCTGCGTCCGGATGAGCGCGGGGGCCGGCCGGACCAGTGTGCTGTCGGCCATCCGGATGGTGGCGATCCGCCAACCCGATGCCCGCGGGCCAGGGCGGAACATTAGACTCGACCAATCGGCAAGCTCGACCAGTTCAAACGCAAGGAGGCACGGGTGGCCCTGCTGACCCGTATCAGGGGACCGCGAGATCTGGACCGGCTCTCCTCGGAACAGCTGGAGCAGCTGGCCGGAGAGATCAGGACTTTCCTCGTGGACGCCGTCTCCAAGACCGGCGGGCACCTCGGTCCCAACCTGGGCGTGGTCGAGCTGACCATCGCCCTGCACCGCGTCTTCGACTCGCCCCGCGACCGCGTCCTGTGGGACACCGGTCATCAGAGCTACGTCCACAAGCTGCTCACCGGCCGCCAGGACTTCTCCAAGCTCAAGATGAAGGGCGGCCTGTCCGGCTACCCCTCGCAGGCCGAGTCCGAGCACGACGTCATCGAGAACTCGCACGCCTCGACGGTCCTCGGCTGGGCCGACGGTCTCGCCAAGGCCAACAAGATCCTGAAGAAGGACGACCACGTCGTCGCCGTCATCGGTGACGGCGCCCTCACCGGCGGCATGGCCTGGGAGGCGCTCAACAACATCGCCGACGCCAAGGACCGTCAGGTCGTCATCGTCGTCAACGACAACGAGCGTTCGTACGCGCCCACCATCGGCGGCCTCGCCAACCACCTGGCCACCCTGCGCACCACGGACGGCTACGAGCGCTTCCTCGCCCGCGGCAAGGACATCCTGGAGCGCACGCCGGTCGTCGGGAAGCCGCTCTACGAGACCCTGCACGGCGCGAAGAAGGGCCTGAAGGACTTCATCGCCCCGCAGGGCATGTTCGAGGACCTCGGCCTGAAGTACGTCGGCCCGATCGACGGCCACGACATGGAGGCCCTGGAGTCCGCGCTGACCCGCGCCAAGCGCTTCGGCGGCCCGGTCATCGTGCACTGCCTCACCGAGAAGGGCCGCGGCTACCAGCCCGCGCTCCAGGACGAGGCCGACCGCTTCCACGCCGTCGGCAAGATCCACCCGGACACCGGTCTGCCGATCTCCTCCTCCGGTGCCGACTGGACCAGCGTCTTCGGCGACGAGATGGTCGCGCTCGGCAAGGAGCGCGAGGACGTCGTCGCCATCACGGCGGCCATGCTCCAGCCGGTCGGTCTCGACAAGTTCGCGAAGGAATTCCCCGAGCGGGTGTTCGACGTCGGTATCGCCGAGCAGCACGCGGCGGTCTCCGCCGCCGGTCTGGCGACCGGTGGACTGCACCCGGTGTTCGCGGTCTACGCGACCTTCCTCAACCGCGCGTTCGACCAGGTCCTGATGGACGTGGCCCTGCACAAGTGCGGTGTCACCTTCGTCCTGGACCGGGCCGGCGTCACCGGCACCGACGGCGCCTCCCACAACGGTATGTGGGACATGTCGATCCTCCAGGTCGTCCCGGGGCTGCGGCTCGCCGCGCCGCGCGACGCCGACCAGGTCCGCGCGCAGCTGCGCGAGGCCGTCGAGGTCGACGACGCGCCCACCGTGGTCCGCTTCTCCAAGGGCGCGGTCGGTCCGGCCGTTCCGGCGGTGCGCCGGGTCGGCGGCATGGACGTGCTGCGCGAGGCCGGCACCGACCGGCCGGACGTCCTGCTCGTCTCGGTCGGCGCGCTCGCCCCGATGTGCCTGGAGATCGCCGGTCTCCTCGACCAGCAGGGCATCTCCACCACCGTGGTCGACCCGCGCTGGGTCAAGCCGGTCGACGAGGCCCTCGCCCCGCTGGCCGAGCAGCACCGGGTGGTCGTCACCGTCGAGGACAACAGCCGTGTCGGCGGCGTCGGCTCGGCCGTCTCGCAGGCGCTGCGCGACGCGGGTGTGGACGTACCGCTGCGCGACTTCGGCATCCCGCCGCGCTTCCTCGACCACGCCTCGCGCGGCGAGGTGCTGGCGGAGATCGGCCTGACGGCCCCGGACATCGCCCGGCAGGTCACCGGACTGGTCTCGCGGCTGGACGGCCGTTTCGAGCCCGGTACGGCGCGGGCGAACGGTGACGGGTCGGCCGGCAAGACGGCCGAGGCCAAGGCTGACAAGGCTGACAAGGCTGACAAGGCGGCCAAGGAGAAGGTGGCGGAGCCGGTCCGGGACTGACCGGAGGCCGGTACGCGGAGGTCGGTGCTCGGCGCTCGGTGCTCGGCGCTCGGAGCTTCGGCGAGGTGGCGGAGCGAGGGGCGGCCTGGGGCCGGCGAGACCTGACGGGGTGACGGAGTCGGCCCGGGGGAGGGAGCCGGCCCGGGTCCGACAGGTCCCGGAAAGGTCGGCGAGACGATGGGCCTCGGCAAGGTCGGCGAGGCGATGGGCCTCGGTGACGTTGGCGGGGCCGGCCCGGAACTGACGGGATCCCCTCCCAGGCCCTGACCCCCCTCGGCCCCTGGCCCTTCGCAGTCCGGGCCATGACCCGGCCCCGGGGCGGGAACCCGGGCCCTGGATCCCGGGTCCCCGACCCGTCGTCCATCCTGACGGGTCCACCCCTGCTTCACCCAGGGCCGGTCGGCACTCTTCAGGGAGAGCCGACCGGCCCTTCCCATGCCTGCTGTCCCTGGTGTGGGGAGCCGGCGGCCGGTGCACCTTCCGGCGGTATCCACCCCTTCGTCTCTTCGCTCCTTCTCTCATTCACCTGTTCGGGTGTTCGGACGTCACTGGGTGTCGAACTCGACGGCCACCGAAGACGCGCCCCGCAGCGCCGCGACCCCCTCGGCCTCGGCGCGCAGCGCTTTCCTGTCCCGCTCCCGCATCGGGCCGAAGGCCGTGACACGGATGGTCACCTTTCGTCCGCGTGTACGGCCGGGGCCGCTCGTACCGCCGGGGTCATTCGTATCGCGGGCGCCGCTCGTACCGCCGGCGCCGCTCCTCCCGCTCGTACGGGCACGCCAGACGCCGGTGATCCTGCCGTCCACCAGCACGGTGCCGGGACTGCCGACCGTCTTCCACACCGCGCGGTGGTACGCCGGGTCGACGATCGTCGCGCGGTCGCGCATGTGGGTGTACGGATCGCCCGGCGGCAGAAGGCGTACGCCCGTCGGGTCCGGTACGGAGCCCAGCGCGTCCAGGTCCTCGGCGAGCATCCACGCCGTACGGCCGCCGAAGCCGACCGGTGCCATCTCGTCCTCCACCGCACCCCACCAGGGCCCGGTGTCACCGGCCCGCACGCCGAGCCAGGCCGCGAAGTCCGCGCGGGTGGAGGGCCCGTAGCAGCGCAGATAACGGCGCAGGAGTTCGGCGCGCGCTCGCTCCGGGCCGATGTCCGGGAAGGGTTCCCCGAGCCACTCGCCGACCAGGATGAAGGGCGTAGCGGCGCCGTCGCGCGAAGCGAAGCAGAGCACGCCCCGCAACGTCAGGACGCGGACGCAGAAATGGACGACGGCCTCGCCGAGCGGCTGGCCGGCGGCGTAGGGGCCTTCCTCCTGCCAGATGGCGCGTCGCTTCTTCGGCAGCCGAGGGGCGATCCGCGCGGCGACCTCCGCGCCCAGCTCGCTGATGGCGAGCCGGCGGCCGGCCAGGACGTCCTCGATCTCGGCGGCGGTCAGGTCGGCGGCCTCGGTAAGGCCGAGACCGAGCCGGTCCACCGCCGGCCCGGCGCCGGGGAGGAAGCGGCGCAGCGCCGCCTCGTCCGGTGGGAGCACGCCGGTGGTGAACACGGGCGCGTCGGCGGTGGGGACACAGAACGGCGCGCCGCGCATACACCAGCTCCGCAGCAGACTCTTGTCGCGCGCGATCGCGTCGTCCAGCCCTTCCCGGGTGAGGTCCCGTACACGGGCGTGCAGCGCCGTCCCCGCCGACCCGGGCGGGCTGTCCTGGATGCCGCAGCGGCCGGCCGCGGCGGGGAGGCCGTTCCGGTCCGTACGCCGGTCGAGGTGATGGGCGCGGAGGCGGAAGGCGGTGACGTCGTCCTTCGTCGGCTTCACCTGAGATGTCCCGGGGGATTGTCCGATCGCGGCTTGTCCGGTCGGTGCGGGAGGGCGGCCCGGTGCCGTCTCCCCGTACCACCCAGCCAAACACCCCACCCGGACGGACGCGCGCCCGGTGGCGCGCGGGTGGGTGGCAGGGGGAGGGGCGCCGGGGTGCGGGGCCAAGGGCGCCGGTGTGGGCCATGCGTCCCGTGCGTCCCGTGCGTCCTGTGCGGCGGTCTCGTCCCGGAGTGCCGACCGGGCGGTCCGCGTGCATTCTGGCCTGAAGCACGGGCAGACGGCAGCGCCCCCAGGCAGGGAGGTACGACGTGAGCACGGATGAGAGGACTCGCACGCGCACCGGCATATTCCGTACCAAATCGGTGGAACAGTCCATCCGTGACACCGAGGCGCCGGAACACGCGCTCAGGAAGTCCCTCTCCGCGTGGGACCTGACCGTCTTCGGCGTCGGCGTCATCATCGGTACCGGCATCTTCGTCCTCACCGGCAAGGTCGCCAAGGAGAACGCGGGCCCCGCCACCTCCATCGCCTTCGTCGTCGCCGGCATCGTCTGCGCGCTGGCCGCCCTGTGCTACGCGGAGTTCGCCTCGACGGTCCCCGTCGCCGGATCGGCGTACACCTTCGCGTACGCCTCTATCGGCGAACTGCCCGCCTGGATCATCGGCTGGGACCTCGTCCTCGAATTCGCCCTGGGCACGGCCGTCGTCGCCGTGGGCTGGTCCGGCTACGTCCAGTCGCTCATGGACAACATCGGCTGGCACCTGCCGCTCTTCCTGCAAGGCCCCGACGTGCCCGGCGGCACCTTCGACATCCTCGCCTTCGTCCTGGTCCTGGTGCTCACCGCCGTCCTCGTCCTCGGCATGGAACTGTCGGCGCGGATCACAACCGTCGTCGTCGCCATCAAGGTGGCGGTCGTCCTGATCGTGATCATCGCGGGGCTCTTCTTCATCGTCGGCGACAACTACAAGCCGTTCATCCCGCCCGCGACGGTCCCGCCCGGCGGCGGCTCGGACTGGACCGCGCCACTGATCCAGCTGATCTCCGGCTACACCCCGACCAACTTCGGCGTCATGGGCATCTTCACCGCCGCCTCCGTGGTTTTCTTCGCCTTCATCGGCTTCGACGTGGTCGCCACCGCCGCCGAGGAGACCAAGCTCCCGCAGCGCGACATGCCCCGGGGCATCCTCGGCTCGCTGCTCATCTGCACCTTCCTGTACGTGGCGGTCGCCCTGGTCGTCACCGGCATGCAGCACTACAGCCAACTGTCGGTCAACGCCCCGCTCGCCGACGCCTTCAAGGCCGTCGGCCACCCCTTCTACGCGGGCGTCATCAGCTTCGGCGCCGCGATCGGCCTGACGACGGTCTGTCTGATCCTGCTGCTCGGCCAGACCCGGGTGTTCTTCGCGATGAGCCGCGACGGACTGTTGCCGCGCTTCTTCTCCATCACGCACCCGCGCTACAAGACCCCGTACCGGCCGACCATCCTCCTCGGCGTGATCATCGCGATCGTCGCCGGCTTCACCAGCATCAACGAACTCGCGACCCTGGTGAACATCGGCACCCTCTTCGCCTTCGTGGTGGTGGCCGCGGGCGTCATCGTCCTCCGCCGCACCCGCCCGGACCTCCCCCGCTCCTTCCGCACCCCCTGGGTCCCCTACCTCCCGATCCTCTCGATCGCCGCCTCCCTGTGGCTGATGCTCAACCTCCCGGGCGAGACCTGGTTCCGCTTCGCGGTCTGGATGCTGATCGGCTTCGTCGTCTACTTCCTCTACGGCCGCAGGCACAGCCGCTTGAACGAGGCGGGGGATGGTGGGGCTGGTGGGGCGGGGGAGCCGGGGCCGCGGGTTTGAGGGGTGGGGCCGGGAGTTAGGGTGGGGGAGCGTGGCCGAACGAGTGGCTTCCTGTCACTTGGTGACGGCAAAGAGCGGGCAAAGTCATTCTTGACGTGCAGGTCAGGAAGAGTCTTCCCCGCAAGCGCGGGGGTGTTCCGGAGGAGCTCGGACGGTTCATCAAGGAGCAGGAGTCTTTCCCGCAGGCGCGGGGGTGTTCCGCGGCGCAGGGCTCCGGTCTGCTCGATCGTCAGGTCTTTCCCGCAGGCGCGGGGGTGTTTCGACGTTCACTGACCCCCGCCTTTGTGCGGCCGTCGTCGACCGTCTCCCCTTCAATAACGCCATCATCGAGACCGGCACCGATTCCTACCGCCTCGCCGGCACCCGATCGGTACGTGCCGAGGAAGCGGCCAAGGTCGGCTGACCGCCTCGACTACCCGCGCCCCCCAGGTTGGATGATCCGGTCGGCCGGGGCGGAAACGGACTACAGGCGGCGGCAGTTGGCAGCCGATCTCAGGTCGCGCGTTAGAGTGATCAAGGAGCCGTGACGGCTCCGGCCGTGTTCATCCATTCGCACCGGCCACACACCACGCACGGGGGAAATGACCATGCTCAAGCGCGCGACACGCATACTTGCCGCACTTTCCATGACGGCTGCCGCCCTCGGTGCCGGGGCCACTCAGGCCAGCGCGCGGTCCGCGCCCACGGGCACCATCTGCTACCAGGCGCACGTGCAGGACATCGGTTGGATGGAATGGAACTGCGACGGTGAATGGGCGGGCACCCGAGGACGGGCGCTGAACATCGAAGCCGTCCGTATCCACGTCAACTCCGCCGTCGAAACCTTCAAGGTCTGCGCCAAGGCCCACCGGTCCAACTACGGCTGGGACGACCACTATGAGTGCGCCAGCAACAACCACGAGATCCAGATCGGCACCACCGGAACCACCGGGTACTACAACCCGATGGAAGCCATGCGGGTCTACTTCGACACGTCCAGGGGCGAGCCGGACGGCAATGCCTACGTCAGGAACATCGGCTGGCTGCCCGGGCCCAGCTACTTCGTGAACAACTGGCGGGTCATGGAAATCGGCACCACGGGTCGTGGCCTGCCGATGGAGACGTTCTGGATCAAGTGATCCGAGTCAGCGGGGCGGCGGTCTTCCCCGCAGGCGCGGGGGCATTCCGTCCTCGGGCTGGCCACCAATCCCACCTGATGATCTGCCAGGCGCGCAGCCCCGGGAGGGATCCCGGACAGCATCGTCCGTGACCCCAAGCAGTAGCCCCGGCCGGGGGAGAGAGTCCGGCCGGGGCGGCCCGAGGATCAGCCGGCGAGGGTGGGCAGGAGTGTTCGCGCCCGGTCCATGAGTTCGTTGTCCGGCATCGAGAACCGTCCTACATGCAGACGGTTGTGCCCGTACACCTGTTCCTTGGGGGCCGTTGTGGCGTCGATCTCCAGCTCCCACTTCGTGTCGGCGAGATCCAGCGTGCCCACCTTCTTCACCAGGCGGGCGCTCCAGCCGGTGCACAGCGCCCACGAGGCGCAGGCCGCGCGGTCGGCGTTCACGGTCAGGTGTCAGGCAGTCGAGATCGCGCGGGACGTGGCCGTGATCGCTGTGGAGACGGGGCCGGCGCGCATGCGTCGCGAACTGAGCGGTCTGGAGCGGGTGATGAAGCCGTGGCAGGATGCCCCCGTCGGTCAGGAGCTGGCGGAGGTCCTGGCGTCCGTGACGGAGGGATACGGAGGGATACTGACATGGCAGACCCTGTGCCTCTGACCGAGGCGGAGATCGAGACGGCGCTCGCCGAGGTGCCGGGATGGCTCCGCGCGGACAATGAGATCACCCGTACGTTCGCCATTCGCTATCACGGTGGCGTGGCGATGATCGTGCACGTTGCGGATGTCGAGCGACTGATCGGCCACCATGCCGACATCGACCTGCGCTGGGGGACGGTGCGGTTCGGGATCACCACCCATGACGCCGGCCACAGGTTGACATCAGCCGACTTCGATCTCGCGCGGAGGATCGACGCGATCGCGGCGGCGCATGAGGCGAAGCCGCTCGACGCCTGACCGAGTGGCCGCACATCGGGTTCCCCGCAGGAGCGGGGGTGTTCCGTACTTCGCCCAACCGACCCACTCGGGCAGGATGTCTTCCCCGCACACGCGGGGATGCCCCCGAGGCCGGAGCCGGTGAGCCCGCATCGGGGACCTCCCCCGCCCCCGTGGGGACCTCACCTCAGCGCCCTCGGCCCCACGCACCGCGCCCCCCACTCCTCCACCCTCCGGCGCAGCTCCCGGTCCGCCGTGACCACCACACACGGGCGGCCGGCCGCCGCCTGGGCCAGGTCCGTGATCAGGTCGTCGCCGCCGGCCGGGGCCTCCTCGACGCGGACGCCCGGGACCGAGGTGACGCCCCGGGCCCGGCCCTCCACCACGAGGACGATCTCGTACGGGCCCGGGTACGGGCCGTCCGCCGGGCCGCCGCGGGCCGCGAGGCGGTCGCGGAGCCGTTCGGCGGCTCCGCGGCGGTCCTTCCACCAGCCGTCGGGCACGGAGCCCACCACGTTGGCGCCGTCCACGACCAGGAGAGGGAGAGTCATGCCCCCAGCATGACAGCGGCGGCGAAGGCGGACATCACAGCGGGTCAGCCGCCGGTGGCCGGGGACTTCTTCGCCGACTCCGGGATGTCGGTGTCCTCGCGGATCGCCGTCCAGAGCCGGGAGGCGTTCGGCTCGTGGGCGACGACGCGGTTCGGGTCCGTCTTGTCGTACGCGACCGGGAGCATGATCGTCTCCATGTTCGTCGGGTCGACGCCGTTCAGGCTGCGGGCGTAGTCGCCGAGCGAAGTCAGCGAGGCGAGGCCGGAGTCGGTGGTGAGCGCCTCGGTCGCCGAGTTCGCGATCTTGTACGTCTTGGTGGGGCTGCCGAGCAGGTCCTGCCGCTTCACCTCGGCGAGCAGCGCCGTGAGGAACTTCTGCTGGTTGCCGATGCGGCCCAGGTCGCTGCCGTCCCCGATGCCGTAGCGGGTACGGGCGAACGCGAGGGCCTGGGTGCCGTCCAAGTGCTGGGCGCCCGCCGCGAGTTCGAGGCCCGAGTGCTTGTCGCTGATGGCCTTGTCGATGTCGATGGTCACGCCGCCGATCACGTCGACCAGGTCCTTGAAGCCGGCGAAGTCGATCTCCATGTAGTGGTCGAGCCGGATGCGGGACATCTTCTCGACGGTCTTGACGACGCACGCCGGACCGAACTGCGCGTAGACCGAGTTGAACATGACCTGGCGGGCCTCGGGAGCCTCGGACCCGTCGCGGCGCTTGCACTCCGGCCGGGTGATCAGGGTGTCGCGCGGGATGCTCACGGCGACGGCCCCCGACCGGCCCTCGGGTACGTGGATGACGAGCGCCGTGTCCGAACGCGCCCCGCTGACCGCCGCCTTGTCGAGCGCCGCGTTGTCCCCGGCGCGCGAGTCGGAGCCGAGCACCAGCAGGTTCTGACCGGTCGAGGGCACCTTCTCCGGCCGGTTGACGCCGAGTTCCTTGTCCAGGTCGACGGCCTTGATGTTCGAGTCGAGGCTGGAGTAGAGCCAGTACAGCCAGCCTCCCGTGGCGAGGACGAGCACCAGCAGCGTCAGCAGGATGATGCGACCGGTCCGGCGTTTCTTGGGGCGCCTGCCCGCGTTCCGCCGCTCGGCGCGCGTACCCGGCTCCATGACGTCGTGGCTCATCCTGCTCAAGTCCGTTGATTCCCTTGGTCTCATGCCCCGGACCGGATCAAGTCGGATCGGATCGGAACGAGGTGGGTGTGCGGAGGGGGACCAGGGTGGGGCCGGTCCGTTCAAGTGGAGGGAAGGATCCGCACTATAGAGGGATTTTCGAATCTCATAGGAATGATCGAGTGGTCCGGTTGTCCGGATACCGGCCCAGCACGTCGCAGGGGGAGCAGCACGCCACATCGGTCCTTCCGAACCGACAACGCGGCATATGACGGATGCCCGCCCCTCACACCGTGAGGAACGGGCATCCGACTACTGCCGTACCACTACTGCCGTACGACCACTGCCGTACGCCTACTGCTGTACGGCCACCGCCGTACGACGCACGCTGCTTACGCGGGAACGCTCGCCACGCCCTGCGCCAGGAAGCGCCGGCCGACGGCACGCTCGGAGACACCCTCGCGGTCCAGGTACGGCGTGATGCCGCCCAGGTGGAAGGGCCAGCCGGCACCCGTGATCAGGCACAGGTCGATGTCCTGCGCCTCGGCGACGACACCCTCGTCCAGCATCAGGCCGATCTCCTGCGCCACCGCGTCCAGGACGCGGTCGCGGACCTGCTCCTCCGTCAGGACGACATCGCCCTGCTTCAGAAGCGCGGCGACCTCGGGGTCCAGCTCCGGCTTGAAACCGTTCTCCGGCTTGTAGACGTAGAAGCCGCGCTTGCCGGCTTCGACGACCGCCTTCAGGTTCGGGGAGACCTTGAAGCGCTCCGGGAAGGCGCGGTTCAGCGTCTCGGAGACGTGCAGACCGATCGCCGGGCCGACCAGCTCCAGGAGGACCAGCGGGGACATCGGCAGACCCAGCGGCTCGACCGCCTTCTCCGCCACGGCCACCGGGGTGCCCTCGTCGATGACGTTCTGGATCTCGCCCATGAAGCGGGTCAGGATGCGGTTCACGACGAACGCCGGGGCGTCCTTCGTCAGGACCGCGGTCTTCTTCAGCTTCTTCGCCACGCCGAAGGCGGTGGCGAGCGAGGCGTCGTCCGTCTGCTCGCCGCGCACGATCTCCAGGAGCGGCAGGATCGCGACCGGGTTGAAGAAGTGGAAGCCGACCACGCGCTCGGGGTGCTTCAGCTTCGACGCCATCTCGCTGACGGACAGCGAGGAGGTGTTGGTGGCGAGGATCGCGTGCGCCGGGGCGACCGCCTCGACCTCCGCGAACACCGTCTGCTTGACGGACATCTCCTCGAACACGGCCTCGATGATGAAGTCCGCGTCCGCGAAGCCCTCGGCCTTGTCGAGGACACCGGAGACCAGGCCCTTGAGGCGGTTGGCCTTGTCCTGGTTGATCCGGCCCTTGCCGAGCAGCTTCTCGATCTCGGCGTGGACGTAGCCGACGCCCTTGTCGACGCGCTCCTGGTCGATGTCGGTCAGGACGACCGGCACCTCGAGGCGGCGCAGGAAGAGCAGGGCCAGCTGGGAGGCCATCAGACCGGCGCCGACGACACCGACCTTGGTGACCGGGCGGGCCAGCGACTTGTCCGGCGCGCCGGCCGGGCGCTTGCCCCGCTTCTGCACCAGGTTGAAGGCGTAGATGCCGGCGCGCAGCTCGCCGCCCATGATCAGGTCCGCGAGGGCCTGGTCCTCGGCGTCGAAGCCCTTCTGGAGGTCGCCGTCCTTCGCGGCCTCCATGATGGCGAGGGCGCGGTAGGCGGCCGGGGCCGCGCCGTGCACCTTGGAGTCGGCGATCGCACGGCCCTTGGCGATGGCCGCGTCCCAGCCCTCGCCGCGGTCGATCTCCGGGCGCTCCACGGTGATCTCGCCCTTGAGGACCTGCGCGGTCCACACGAGCGAGCGCTCCAGGAAGTCGGCGCCCTCGAAGATCGCGTCGGCGATGCCGAGGTCGAAGACCTGCTTGCCCTTGAGCTGGCGGTTCTGGTTCAGCGAGTTCTCGATGACGACCGAGACGGCCTTCTCCGCGCCGATCAGGTTCGGCAGGATCGTGCAGCCGCCCCAGCCGGGGACCAGACCGAGGAAGACCTCGGGCAGCGAGAAGGCCGGCAGGGCCTTGGAGACGGTGCGGTAGGCGCAGTGCAGACCGACCTCGACACCGCCGCCCATCGCCGCGCCGTTGTAGTACGCGAAGGTCGGGACGGCCAGCGCGGAGAGGCGCTTGAAGACGTCGTGACCGCCCTTGCCGATGGCGAGCGCGTCGGAGTGCTGCTTCAGCAGCTCGACACCCTTGAGGTCGGCGCCGACGGCGAAGATGAACGGCTTGCCGGTGATGCCGACGCCGACGATCTCCCCGTTCGCGGCCTCGGCCTCGACCTGGTCGATCGCCTTGGCCAGGTTGGCCAGGGACTGCGGACCGAAGGTGGTCGGCTTGGTGTGATCGAAGCCGTTGTCCAGCGTGATCAGCGCGAACCGCCCAGCACCTGCCGGGAGTTCGAAGTGACGGACGTGGGCGGTCGTGACGACCTCGTCCGGGAAGAGCTCTGCGGCGCCCTTCAGAAGCTCGGCGGTGGTGCTCACTTGCTGCCTCCGGCGTCCTTGTGGTTCGGGTTCTCCCAGATGACCGTGGCGCCCATGCCGAAGCCGACGCACATGGTGGTGAGGCCGTAACGGACCTCGGGCTGCTCCTCGAACTGGCGGGCCAGCTGCGTCATCAGACGGACGCCGGAGGAAGCGAGCGGGTGACCGTACGCGATCGCGCCACCGTACTGGTTGACGCGGGCGTCGTCGTCGGCGATGCCGTAGTTCTCCAGGAACGCGAGCACCTGGACCGCGAAGGCCTCGTTGATCTCGAAGAGACCGATGTCCGAGATGGACAGACCGGCCTGGGCCAGCGCCTTCTCGGTGGCCGGGATCGGGCCGTAGCCCATGACCTCGGGCTCGACGCCGGCGAAGGCGTACGAGACGAGGCGCATCTTCACCGGGAGACCGTTCTCGCGGGCGAAGTCCTCGGAGGCGATGATCGAGGCGGTGGCGCCGTCGTTGAGACCGGCCGCGTTGCCCGCGGTGACGTTGCCGTGGACGCGGAACGGCGTCTTCAGGCCCGCCAGGCTCTCCATCGTGGTGCCCGGACGCATCGGCTCGTCGGCCGTGACCAGACCGAAGCCCGTCTCGCCGGCCTCGGGGGAGGTGCGGCGGACCGAGATCGGCACCAGGTCCTGCTGGATCTTGCCGTCGGCGTACGCCTTGGCGGCCTTCTCCTGCGAGCGCACGGCGTAGGCGTCGGCGCGCTCCTTGGTGATGCTCGGGTAGCGGTCGTGCAGGTTCTCGGCGGTCATGCCCATGAACAGGGCGGACTCGTCGACGAGCTTCTCCGACACGAAACGCGGGTTCGGGTCGACGCCCTCGCCCATGGGGTGGCGGCCCATGTGCTCGACACCACCGGCGATGACGGCGTCGTACGCGCCGAAGGCGATCGAACCGGCCGTCGTCGTCACGGCGGTCAGCGCGCCGGCGCACATACGGTCGATCGAGTAGCCCGGCACGGACTGCGGCAGACCGGCCAGGATTCCGGCGGTACGGCCGAGCGTCAGGCCCTGGTCGCCGATCTGCGTGGTCGCGGCGATGGCGACCTCGTCGATCTTGGCGGGGTCGAGACCGGGGTTGCGGCGCAGCAGCTCCCGGATGGCCTTGACGACGAGGTCGTCGGCGCGGGTCTCGTGGTAGATGCCCTTCGGGCCCGCCTTGCCGAACGGGGTACGGACGCCGTCGACGAAGACGACGTCCCTGACGGTACGAGGCACGATGGCTCTCCTCCAGGTGCGGGATGGCACTACAGCTGCCGGGCGCGCGGCCCGGACGCGCACCTAAGCGCGCGCTTGCCCACCCCATGCTACTTACGAGTAACCAAGCTGCCCACCCCCGGGGCCGGGAGCGGTGAAGGTCACACTTCGATCCGGCATTCGATCCGGTACCGGAAGCCGGCCGTCCATCATGGCGGCCATCGGGGCGGAGGAGCCGACGACGTCCCGGAAGAAGGCGGTACGGGAGACCCCGAGCGCGCGCAGCGCCGGACCGTGGTCGTACGCCACGACCAGCGCGGCCCCGGCCACGAGCCCCCGCCAGACGGCGGTCGTCCCGCGCCGCACCGGCCGCGGGCCGCCGCCGAGATCCGCGCGCAGCCGCCGGCAGTGGAACGGCACGTGCCGCTCCTCGTCCGCCAGGATTCTTCCCGCGACCTCCGTGACCAGCGGATCGTCCGTACCGTCGCGCAGCGCCCGGTAGTACCGCAGCGCCACTACCTCCGCGACCATCAGCACCAGCACTTCCGTCCGCAGCCCGAGTGTCCGCCGCAGCCGGACGAACGCGGCGTCCGTCCAGTGCCCGTCCAGCGTCCCGGCCCCGGCCGCCGCCAGCATGCGCGCGTGATCGCGCTCCTCGGCGATGAACAGGGCCGCCGCCTCGCCGTATCCGGGTATCCCGGCCCGCCGGGCTTTGGCCAGCAGCTGTGCGCCGTCGCCGTCCTCGCCGACCTGGAAGCGTTGGATACTGCGCACCAGCGCCGCCGGCAGCCGGGAGCCCTGCCCCCAGAGGGGGTCGCCGAGTGTGTCGCGGCGCCGCCGCTCGGCGTGGAAGGCGGCGACCCAGTCCGCGTAGTCCTCGTGGTCCACGTGGTCCTCGTGGGTCGGGCGTGTCGTGCGCGTGAGCCTCTTTTTGAGCATGTTCGAAAAAATAGGCGGCGCGAGGGGCGGTCCATAGAGCCCCGGGCCGGCGGTGACAGAACCGGGACACAGGACGTGGGACACGGGACACAGGACACAGGACTGGGAGGGCGGGGACACGTACGTCCGTGACATGCGTCCGCAGGGGTACGACGGAGGCCCCTGGCGCCGGAGCGTCAGGGGCCTCACAAGGGTTCCGCCGAGGTCCCCGCGGTACGGGGAGCCTCAGAAGTACGCGGTCGGAGCCGCGCGGCTGGACCGGGCGGTCGCGACCAGCCGGTCAGGACCAGCCGGTCAGGACTTCTCCGTCATCGCCGTCACCAGGAGCGGGGTCACCAGCTGGACCTGCCAGGCCCGCGCCCCGTACCCGCTCAGGGCCGCGGCGATCGCGTCCGGACCCGCCAGGGACGGCGGCTCCCAGCAGACCCGGCGCACGGTGTCCGGCGTGATCAGGTTCTCGGCCGGCAGGTGCAGCTCCTCGGCGAGGGCCGAGACCGCCGCGCGGGCGGAGGAGAGCCGGGCCGCCGCGGCGGGGTCCTTGTCCGCCCAGGCGCGCGGCGGGGGCGGCCCCGTCAGGGCCTGGCCGGGCTGCGGAAGCTCCGACTCCGGAAGCGCCTTGGCCCGGTCCACGGCCGCCTGCCACTGCTCCAGCTGGCGCCGGCTCATCCGCTGCCCGAAGCCGGACAGAGAGGACAGCACGTTCGCGTTCGGCGGCAGCGCGAGCGCCGCCTCGACGATCGCGGCGTCGCTCAGCACCTTGCCGGGGGAGACGTCACGCCGCTGCGCCACCCGGTCACGGGCCGTCCACAGCTCCCGTACGACCGCCATCTGGCGGCGCCGGCGCACCTTGTGCATGCCCGACGTGCGTCGCCACGGGTCCTTGCGGGGCGGCGCGGGCGGCGCCGAGGCGATGGCGGTGAACTCTTCGAGGGCCCAGCCGAGCTTGCCCTGCCGGTCCAGCTCCGCCTCCAGCCGGTCGCGCAGGTCGACCAGCAGCTCGACGTCGAGCGCCGCGTAACGCAGCCAGGGGTCGGGCAGCGGGCGCGTCGACCAGTCGACGGCCGAGTGGCCCTTCTCCAGGGCGTACCCGAGGACGGACTCGACCATCGCGCCGAGGCCGACCCGGGGGAAGCCGGCGAGCCGGCCGGCCAGCTCGGTGTCGAAGAGCCGGGAGGGGCGCATGCCTATGTCGCGGAGGCACGGCAGGTCCTGGGACGCGGCGTGCAGGATCCATTCGGTGCCGGTCAGGGCCTTGCCGAGACCGGACAGATCGGGGCAGCCCACCGGGTCGATCAGGGCGGTGCCCGCGCCTTCCCGGCGGATCTGGACGAGATAGGCGCGCTGTCCGTAGCGGTATCCCGAGGCGCGTTCGGCGTCGACGGCGACCGGCCCTCGGCCGGCGGCGAAGGCGGCGATCACGTCGTCCAGGGCGTCCTGGCTGGCGACGACGGGCGGCACGCCCTCGCGGGGTTCGAGCAGGGGAGTCGGCAGCCCGTGCGCAGGGACTTCGGCGTCCGAGGGGGCGCCCTCGGTGGTTCGAGTTGTGGTGTCACTCGCGGTGTCTTGGGCGTCGGTCACCTGTCAAGGGTATCCGTCCGTGGCAAGCGCCCATCGAGGGAACGGTCCTGAACGGCCCGGGCCGACCGGGCAGAGGGAACGTTCCGTCGACGGGCGCTCGACGGTCTTCACCTGCTGTGACGCGCTGTGGGGCGGGGGTTCGCCCTCAGTGGATGATCCCGGTGCGCAGGGCGACGGCGACCATGCCGGCCCGGTCTCCGGTGCCCAGCTTGCGGGCGATCCGGGCCAGGTGGGACTTGACGGTGAGGGCCGAAAGGCCCATCGAGACGCCGATCGCCTTGTTCGACTGGCCCTCGGCCACGAGCCGCAGCACCTCGACCTCACGGCCGGACAGCTCGCGGTAGCCGCCCGGGTGGCTCGGGGCACCCGGGGGGCGGCGGTGGCCGAGGCGGGCGGCCGCCGCGCCGATGGGGGCGGCACCGGGACGGGTGGGGTGCCCGATGTTCGTACGGGTGCCGGTGACGACGTACCCCTTGACCCCGCCCGCCAGCGCGTTGCGCACGGCGCCGATGTCGTCGGCGGCCGACAGGGCGAGGCCGTTGGGCCAGCCCGCGGCGCGGGTCTCGGACAGCAGGGTGAGCCCGCTGCCGTCGGGGAGGTGGACGTCCGCGACGCAGATGTCGCGTGGGTTGCCGACGCGGGGACGCGCCTCCGCGATGGACGACGCCTCGATGACGTCGCGTACGCCGAGCGCCCACAGGTGACGGGTGACGGTGGAACGGACGCGCGGATCGGCCACGACGACCATGGCCGTCGGCTTGTTCGGGCGGTAGGCGACCAGGCTTGCGGGCTGCTCGAGGAGAACGGACACCAAACCTCCTGGGGGGAAGGTGCGGGACGGAGACGGCTCGGGGAAGAAGCCAAGGGGCGGACCCGTGTGTGAAGGGGTCATTGACTCCTTCGGCAGCGGGGGCGTCCGCCTTTAGGGAAAGATCACGATTTGGTGAGCGACAAGGGGGGCAAATCGGACGCGTGATCGGTCATCGTACGAGCCTTGTGCCGTTCCCTGGCCCAGGCTCGCTCGAAAGTGTCCGAAAAGTGCCCCTCGGCGTGTCCTCGCCACATCTGCATCCCGGGCGTGTCGCGGGGCGTGTCCACGGGCCCGCGCTGACCCCGTCGCCGGACTCGGACCCGCGCCGGATCCCCTCGGGCCGCCCCAGCCCCGTCCGCACCCCTGTCCCGCCGCCGCTCCGGAGTCCCTCGGGCCGCCTCGGATCCCCTCGGGCCGCCTCGGATCCCCTCGGGCCGCCTCGGATCCCCTCGGGCCGCCTCGGATCCCCTCGGGCCGCCTCGGATCACCCCGGGCCACCTCGGATCGCCTCGGCCCGGCTCCTGGGCCGACTCCGTCCCGGCCCCTGTGCCCGTTCTCCGGTCCGTCCCCGCTCCGGTCCCTGTCCCCGGCCCCTGTTCCCGGCCCCTGTTCCCGGGCCCAGTCCCGGGGCTCGTCCCCAGGCACCCGCCCCGGGTCCCTGTCTTCGTTCCCGCCCCTGTCCCTGCCCACGGCCCGGCCCCCGCATGCGGGCCCGGGTGTCCCGCGCGTGTCGCGGCACGGTGCCGCCCAGGCGCGGGTCTTGCGGGCGCCGGTAGATGTCGTGCGCTACGCGGGAATCGGCGCCCCGGCCCAGAGGTCCCGACCCCGGCCCCGACCCCGGCTCGGAGGTCCCGGCCCAGCGGCCCGGCCCTGCCCGCTACCGGGTCACTGCTGCTGCGGACCCCGTCGCTGCGGCAGCGACACGACCCCCGCGCCGGACGTGGTCCCCGCGCCGGGGCCCTTCGGCGACTCCGGCGGCGACGGCGGCAGCCCCGCGACCTGGCACAGCAGATCGCACCAGGCCGCCAGGTGCGTCCCGGTGTCCGGTACCCCGCCCGCCCCCTCCCGGGGCGTCCACGAGGCGCGGATCTCGATCTGGGTCGCCGGCGCCCGCTCCGCGAGCCCGCCGAAGTAGTGCGAGCCCGCCATCGTGACGGTGCCGCTGGCCTCCTCGTACGCGAGACCGCGCGCCTCGAACGCCCCGGTCAGCCAGGACCAGCACACCTCCGGCAGCAGCGGGTCCGCCGCCATCTCCGGCTCCAGCTCCGCCCGCACCAGTGTGACCAGCCGGAACGTCCCTTTCCAGGCGTCGTGCCCGGCCGGGTCGTGCAGCAGCACCAGGCGTCCGTCGGCGAGCTCGTCCTCGCCGTCCATGACCGCCGCCTCCAGCGCGTACGCGTACGGGGCCAGCCGCTGCGGCGGCCGGGTCGGGTCGGCCTCGATCTCCGGCCGCAGCCGCACCGCGCGCAGCCCCTCGACCGCCCGCCGGAAGGCGGACGGCACCGCGTCCGGCTCGGCGGCACTACCCGAGGCGTTCCCCGACGTGCTTCCTGTCGTGCTCGCGGCCGTCTTCCCCGACGGGCTCTTCGCGGGGGTCCCGGACCCGCTCCCCGACGGGCTCCCGGACCCGCTCCCCGCAGCACTCCCCGCGGCACTTCCCGCAGCACTCTCCGTGGCGCTTCCCGAGGCAACCGGGTCCGTGGCATCCACCTTGTCGTCGCCCGCCGTCTTCCCCGTCCCCGTCTCTGTCCCTTCTGTCCCTCGAATGCCGTCGGAATGATCGGAAAAATGTCCCTGAGCCGCAGCCATGCGGGGAAGAGTAGGCGGAACGGGGCCCTCGTGCGGGGAGGGACACCCGGGCCGGGCGAGCGGCTTCTCGCCACATGCGAAGATTCTGGGCGTGAGTGCCATGGATCGCCCTACGGGCCAGCAGCAGACGAAGCACCAGCCGCAGACCTACGACTCCGCGTTCCTGAAGGCGTGCCGGCGCGAGCCGGTGCCGCATACGCCGGTCTGGTTCATGCGGCAGGCGGGGCGGTCCCTGCCCGAGTACCTGAAGGTCCGCGAGGGCATCCCCATGCTCGAGTCGTGCATGCGACCCGAGCTGGTCACCGAGATCACCCTTCAGCCGGTCCGCCGGCACAAGGTCGACGCCGCCATCTACTTCAGCGACATCGTCGTCCCCCTCAAGGCCATCGGCATCGACCTCGACATCAAGCCCGGTGTCGGCCCGGTCATCGCCGAGCCCATCCGCACCCGCGCCGACCTCGCGCGGCTGCGCGACCTCACCCCGGAAGACGTGTCGTACGTCACCGAGGCCATCGGCATGCTGACCGGCGAGCTGGGCTCCACCCCGCTCATCGGCTTCGCCGGCGCGCCGTTCACCCTCGCGAGCTACCTCGTCGAGGGCGGCCCGTCGCGCAACCACGAGCACACCAAGGCGCTCATGTACGGCGACCCGCAGCTGTGGGCCGACCTGCTGGACCGCCTCGCCGAGATCACCTCCGCCTTCCTCAAGGTGCAGATCGAGGCCGGCGCCTCCGCCGTCCAGCTCTTCGACTCCTGGGTCGGCGCGCTCGCGCCCGCCGACTACCGCCGCTCGGTGATGCCGTCCTCGGTCAAGGTCTTCGAGTCCGTCGCCGGCTACGGCGTCCCGCGCATCCACTTCGGTGTCGGTACGGGCGAGCTGCTCGGCCTCATGGGCGAGGCGGGCGCCGACGTGGTCGGCGTCGACTGGCGGGTTCCGCTCGACGAGGCCGCCCGCCGCGTCGGCCCCGGCAAGGCGCTCCAGGGCAACCTCGACCCGGCCGTCCTGTTCTCCACCCGCGAAGCCGTCGAGGCCAAGACGGACGAGGTGCTGGCCGCCGCGCAGGGCCTGGAAGGCCATGTCTTCAACCTGGGTCACGGCGTCATGCCGACCACCGACCCGGACGCCCTGACCCGGCTCGTCGACTACGTGCACACCCGCACCGCTCGCTGAACCGCCCGCTGATCCGGACCCACACCGTCCGCTGAGGCGACCGGAACCACGCCGGGGACGAGGTCCCCGGCGCGGTTCCGTGTCTTCCGGCGGTACGGATCGGGGCAGGGCCCCGGTGGTACGGCGGTACGGCCCCGCGCGGGGCCGGGGCCTCAGCCCGCCGCCCGTACCGCCGCGACGGCCTTGCGCGCCGCCACCAGGACCGGGTCCCACACCGGGGAGAACGGCGGCGCGTACCCCAGGTCCAGGGCCGTCATCCGCTCCACCGTCATTCCGGCCGTCAGCGCCACCGCCGCGATGTCCACCCGCTTCGCCGCACCCTCGCGGCCCACGATCTGCACCCCGAGCAGCCGTCCCGTCCGCCGCTCGGCCAGCATCTTCACCGTCATCGGCGCCGCCCCCGGGTAGTAGCCCGCCCGGCTCGTGGACTCGACGGTCACCGTCACGTACTGGAGCCCCACCGCCCGGGCGTCCTTCTCCCGCAGACCGGTCCGGGCGATCTCCAGGTCGCACACCTTCGACACCGCCGTGCCCACCACGCCCGGGAACGTCGCGTAGTCGCCGCCCACGTTCGAGCCGATCACCTGGCCGTGCTTGTTGGCGTGGGTGCCCAGCGGGATGTGCCGCTCCTTGCCCGACACCAGGTCCAGGACCTCCACGCAGTCACCTCCCGCCCAGACGTTCTGCTGCCCGCGCACCCGCATCGACAGATCGGTGAGCAGACCGCCGGACGTCCCCAGCGGCAGCCCCGCCGCCCGCGCGAGCGTGGTCTCCGGCGCCACACCCATGCCCAGGACGACCACGTCGGCCGGATACTCGCCGGCGGCCGTCGTCACCGCCCGGACCCGGCCGTCGTCGCCGGTCAGGATCCCGGTCACCGGCGACGAGCCGACCGTACGGATGCCCATGCCGTCCATCGCCCGGTGCACCAGACGACCCATGTCCGGGTCGAGGGTCGCCATCGGCTGCTCGCCCCGGTTGAGGACCGTCACCTCGAAGCCGTGGCCGAGCAGCGCCTCCGCCATCTCCACGCCGATGTACCCGGCGCCGACGACCACGGCCCGCCGGCCGCGCGCCCGGGACAGCGACTCGATCAGCGCCTGTCCGTCGTCCAGGGTCTGCACCCCGTGCACGCCCGGCGCGTCGATCCCGGGCAGCGCCGGCCGTTCCGGGCGGGCGCCGGTCGCGATCACCAGCTTGTCGAAGCCGGTCCACGCCTCCGCGCCCGACTCCAGGTCCACGGTCCGCACCCGCTGCCCGGGCAGATCCAGCTCGGTCACCTCGGTCCGCATCCGCAGATCGATGTCCCGCGCGCGGTGCTCCTCCGGGGCGCGCGCGATCAGCGCGTCCCGGACCGGGACGTCACCGCCGACCCAGTACGGGATCCCGCAGGCCGAGTACGAGCTGAAGTGGCCGCGCTCGAAGGCGACGATCTCCAGTTCCCCGGGCTTCCTCAGCCTGCGGGCCTGTGACGCGGCGGACATGCCTGCCGCGTCCCCGCCGATGACCACAAGGCGTTCGCTCATGGGGTCATTCTGCGGACTCCCCGCCGGAGGCGGGCGCGGAGGGCCCGGCGGAGTCGGGTGATCCGGCCACGTCGGCCACGTCGGCCACGTCGGCCACGTCGGTCACGCCGGCGGCCCCGGGCGAGCCCTTGACGGGCGTTTCCGCCCCGGGCGCTGCCTTTCCGTGCGCTTCCGCCTTGGGATCCGCCGGGGCCGGGGCCGGGGCCGGGGCCGGGGCCGGGGTCGGGGTCGGCGTCGGGGCCGGGTCCGCCGCCCTGGCCGGGCCGTGACCGGGCCAGTGCGGCAGCCCCGACCCGGCGAGCGGCGCGCCGGGAACTCCCGCCGCCGGTCCCGCGAATGCCGGACGCGGGCGGCGCCGCAGCCGGGGCCGGACCAGCCACCGCCACACCGCGTACGCGAGCGCCGCCACCCCGAGCCACGGTGCGAGGGCGGCGAGGACGACCAGGAGCCAGCCGACCGAGGCGACCAGCGCGTGCCAGCCGCCGGCCAGCGAGTCGACGATCCCGGGCCGGTCGCCGTCGTCGTCCTTCCCGGTGGCCGCGCCGGTCCGCTTCTCGCTCAGCATCAGGGTGATCGTCGCCAGGGACGTCTGGTCCTTCAGCGAGGTCTGCTGGGCGAGCAGCGCCTCCAAGTCGGCCTGACGCCTGCTGAGTTCGCCCTCCAGGGAGACCACGTCGCTCAGCCGCGTCGCCTGGTCCATCAGCTTCCGTACCCGCGCGACACTCGCCCGCTGGGTCGCGATCCGGCTCTCGACGTCCACCACCTGGTCGGTGACGTCCTTCGCGTCCGCCTTGCGCGACAACAGCTCGCCGCTGCCCGCGAGTTCGGCGAGGATCTCGTCGTAACGGTCCTCCGGGACGCGCAGCACCAACCGGGATATGGCCTGGCTCTCGTCACTGTGGCGGAGGTCGCCGTCCTCGCGCTGGGTCGTCTCCGTCTCGACCCGGCCGCCCGCCTTCGCCGCGAGCTCGCGGGCGGACGCCGCCGAGGCTTCCACGCTGCGGACCCGGACGGACAGTTCGGCGGTACGGATGATGTGCTGCCGCTCCGCCACCGGCGTACGGGACGAGGGCGCGCCCTTGCTCCCGGTCGGAGGCTTCGTCGCCGCTGCCGCCTGACCGGGGCCGGCCGCCCGGTCCGCCGCCGCTCCCTCGGCGCCCTGCGCGGGCTGGACCGCCTTCGCGTTCGCCGGGGCGTCGGAGGCATCGGAGGCGCCGCCGGACCCGGCGCAGCCGGTGAGCACCAGCGAGCCCGTCAGCAGTGCCGCCGCCGCGCCGGCCCCCGCCCGCGCCGCCGCCCGGTGCCTCTTCCGCCGCGCTTCCCGCGCACCTCGTGCGTCTCCCGTATCCCGGGCACCTCGTACATCCCCCGTGTCCCGTGCGCCTCGTGCGTCCCCGGTGTCCCAGGTCCCCCGTACGTCCCCCGCTTCCCGTCTTCCTCGCGCTTCCCCCGTCTCCGCGTTCGATTCCGCGTTCGTTTCCACAATCGAGCCGTGCATCAAGGCCCCCCAAGGCGGTCGTCCGATGTGTCGTGGCGCGGGTTTGACGGATGGGGCCCGTCCGCCGGTTGCCCTTTCCCGGTCGCGAAGTGGTCACGGTCAGGCCTCGGATCGAAGCGCCGAAGCCGTTTGAGAGAGTGGGACCATGAACGCGAACGCGCAGACAACGGACGCACCGGACGTCGTGGTCATCGGCGGCGGCATCGCAGGACTCGCCGCCGCCCACCGCCTCGTCACGGCCGGCAAGCGGGTCACCCTCCTCGAAGCCGGCGACCGGCTCGGCGGCAAGCTGATGGCCGGCGAGATCGCCGGCGCCCCCGTCGATCTCGGTGCCGAATCCCTGCTCGCCCGTCGCCCCGAGGCCATCGCGCTCGCCGAGCGGGTCGGTCTCGGCGACCGCCTCCAGGCCCCCGCCACCACCACCGCCTCCGTCTGGTCCCGCGGCGCGCTCGTGCCCATGCCCAAGGGCCACGTCATGGGCGTCCCCGGCGACGGCCGCGCCGTCGAGGGCCTGCTGTCCGCCGAGGCCGTGGCCCGTATCGGCCTCGACCGCGAGCTGCCGCCCACCGAGATCGGCGACGACATCGCCATCGGCGCGTACGTCGCCGAACGCATGGGCCACGAGGTCGTCGACCGGCTCGTCGAGCCGCTCCTCGGCGGGGTGTACGCGGGTGACGCCTACCGCATCTCGATGCGTGCCGCCGTTCCCGCGCTGTTCCGCGCCGCCCGGGAGAACGCCACGCTCGCCGAGGCCGTCAAGGCCGTCCAGCGGGCGGGCGCCGCCACCCCGAGCGACGCCGCGGGCGCCGGCACCGGCCTCGGCTCCGGCACCGGTCCCGGCACCACCGCCGCATCCGGCTCCGCCCCCGGCCTCGGCGGATCCGCGTTCGCCGGCATCCGGGGCGGTGTCGGCACGCTCCCCGGCGCGGTCGCCGACGCCGTACGCGCCGCGGGCGGCACGATCCTGACCCGTACCCCGGTCACGGGCCTGCGCCGCATCGGCCCCACGGGTTCCACCGGCTCCACGGGCTCCACTGGCCCCACGGGATCCACTGACCCCACCGGCTGGGAGATCACCACCCCGGACCGCGTCCTGACCGCCGGCGCCGTCGTGCTCGCCACCCCCGCCGGGCCCGCCGCCGAGCTGCTCGCCTCGCTCGCGCCCGCCGCCTCCGCCGAGCTGGGCTCCGTCGAGTACGCCTCCATGGCCCTGATCACCCTGGCCTTCCGGCGTGCGGACCTGCCCGCCCTGCCCGGCTCCGGCTTCCTCGTCCCGCCGGTCGACGGCCACACCATCAAGGCGTCCACCTTCGCCAGCCAGAAGTGGCAGTGGATCTCCGACGGGGCCCCCGACCTCTTCGTGCTGCGCACCTCCGTCGGCCGGCACGGCGAGGCCGAGCAGGTCGGACGCGAGGACGCCGACCTGGTCGACGTCTCCCTGAAGGACCTGGGCGCCGCCACCGGGCTGGCCGCCCGGCCCGTCGCCTCCACCGTCACCCGGTGGATCGGCGGTCTGCCCCAGTACCCGGTGGGTCACCTGGCCCGGGTCGACCGGATCCGCGCCGCCGTCGCGGATCTGCCCGGTCTGGCCCTGGCGGGCGCCGTCTACGAGGGCGTCGGAATCCCCGCGTGCGTCGCCTCGGGCGAACGCGCCGCGGACGAGATCATCGCCACGTCGGAAACGGGTGACCCCGGTGCGGGGCACTCTCGGTGAAGGGCGAGAATAGAGCCATGAGTGCGCCCGAAAAGATCCCGAACGCCGGTAAGAAGGCGAAGGACCTCAACGAGGTCATCCGCTACACCTTGTGGTCCGTCTTCAAGCTGCGCGATGTTCTTCCAGAGGATCGGGCCGGCTACGCCGAAGAGGTCCAGGAGCTGTTCGACCAGCTCGCCGCCAAGGACATCACCATCCGTGGCACCTACGACCTCTCCGGGCTGCGCGCCGACGCCGATCTCATGATTTGGTGGCACGCCGAGACGAGCGACGAGCTCCAGGACGCGTACAACCTGTTCCGCCGCACCAAGCTGGGCCGTGCCCTGGAGCCGGTGTGGTCGAACATGGCGCTGCACCGTCCCGCCGAGTTCAACAAGTCGCACATCCCGGCCTTCCTGGCCGACGAGACTCCGCGCAACTACGTGTCGGTGTACCCGTTCGTCCGCTCGTACGACTGGTACGTGCTGCCGGACGAGGACCGCCGCCGGATGCTCGCCGACCACGGCAAGATGGCCCGCGGCTACCCGGACGTGCGCGCCAACACGGTCGCCTCGTTCTCGCTCGGCGACTACGAGTGGATCCTGGCGTTCGAGGCCGACGAGCTGCACCGTATCGTCGACCTCATGCGTCACCTGCGGGGCTCCGAAGCGCGACTGCACGTCCGCGAGGAGATCCCGTTCTACACCGGCCGGCGCCGCAGTGTCGCCGAGCTGGTGGCGGGCCTGGCCTGACGGCCTTCCAGCCCCACCGACCCGGTCACCGTCCGGCGCCCAGCCGGGCGGTGACCCCTTGACCCGGAAGATCAGACGGCTCGCGGGAATCCGCCTGCCGCTCCAGCGACACCGGGTCCGGCTCCGGGTGCGGCGCGCATGACGCGCGCCGCACCGGCGTCTTCTGGGCCGTGTACGCGGACGGATCCGCGAGCGGCCCCGCGGCCGTGGCCGCCGGCACCTCGGTCTCTTCCTCGGTGCTCACCCCGTCGCCGCCCACGGCCTCGTCGGGCACCTCGCCCGTGAGCAGGTAGCGCTCCAGATAGCTGTTCACACAGGCGTTGGGGCCGCCCCCCGTCCCGTGCGTCCCGGCACCCCGCTCGGTGACCAGCGCGGACCCCGCGAGCCGGCGGTGCAGTTCGAGCGCCCCCTCGTACGGAGTGGCCGCGTCCCGCTCGGCCGCGAGGATCAGTACCGGCGGCAGCACTCCCGGACCGGTGCGCACGTCCAGCGGCGTCTGGCGCGGGGCCGGCCAGTAGGCGCAGGGCAGGTTCGCCCACACGTTGTCCCAGGTCTCGAACGGCGCGCGGCGCGCGAGCAGCGTGTTGTCGTGGTCCCAGACGGCGAAGTCCTCCGGCCAGGGGCCGTCGTTGCACTCCACCGCCGTGTAGACGGCGGTTCCGTTGCCGGGGTCGCTCGCCGGGCCGTCGCCGGCCTTGTCGCTCTTGGCGTCCTCGCCGCCCTTGCCGTTCTTGCGGCCCTGGGCGTCCTCGCCGTCCTTGGCGGCCTCGGTGTCGTGGGGCGCGGGCGCGGCCTGTTCCACCAGTGGCTTCGGGTCGCCCTTCAGATACGCGCCGAGCGCGCCCGCCCGGGCCGGCCAGTACCGGTCGCTGTACATCCCCGCGAGCATCGCCCGGTGCAGCTGCCCCGGCCCGACCCGGTCGCCGGCGGGCGTGGCGGCGAGCTTCGCGCGCACCTTCTCGTAACTCGCGGCCACCTCGGCGGCCGTCTTCCCGAGGCCGTACACCCGGTCGTGCTTCGCCGCCCAGGTACGGAAGTCCGCCCAGCGCTGCTCGAAGGCGAGCGACTGGTCGAGATTGCTCTCGTACCAGATCTTGCCCGGCGTCGGGTTCACGGGCGCGTCGAGGACCATCCGCCGCACCCGCTGCGGGAACAGGGTCGCGTACAGGGCGCCGAAGTACGTGCCGTACGACCCGCCCATGTACGTCAGCTGCCGCTCGCCGAGCGCCGCCCGCAGCACCTCCAGGTCGCGGGCGTTGTTCAGCGAGTGGTAGTGCCGCAGCCCCGGGCCGGTGCGCTCGGCGCAGCCCCGCGCGTACGCCTTGGCGCGCTCGATCCGCTCCCGCTTGAAGTCCTCGGAGGGGTGCGTCGGCGCGAGCGTCGGCTCCTGGGGGCGGCGGGCCGGGTCCTCGCAGGACACCGGCGCGGACCGGCCGACGCCGCGCGGGGCGTAGCCGACCAGGTCGTACGCGGCGGCGATCCGCTGCCAGGCGGGCAGCTCGGCGGCGAGCGGGAAGGACGTGGAGGAGGCGCCGGGCCCGCCCGGGTTGAAGACCAGGGCGCCCTGCCGCTGCCCGGCCGGGCCGGACGCCTTGATCCGGCTGACGGTGAGCGGGATACGGGTGCCGTCCGGGTGCGCGTAGTCCAGCGGGACCTCCACGGTCCCGCACTCCACCGTCTTCGGCAGTTTCTCGGCCGCCGGACACGCCCCGAACCGGATGCCCCGCGTCTCGGCGACCCGCGTCGCGACCGCGACGCCCAGGCTCTCGGGGGACGGGGCCGGCCCGCCCGGCGCGGCCGCGGTGGGGGTGGCGACGGCGGCCGGGGTGAGGAGGGCGGACAACAGCAGCGCGACCGGTTTCATGGGGGATCCTTCGAGGAGACCTTCCGGCGGGGGCGGGACAGACGCCTCCCAGGGGGAGGGTTCGCCGCCCGGGGGCCGGTGTAAAGCACCGGGGGCGGGTGTCGCCGGACTGTCCCCGAACGCCGTACGCGCGGCGGGGGCGCGGCCGGGCCCGCGCACCGGCCGCGCGCTTCCCTCGCGCTCCGCCGGGTGTGGGGCGGGGGCGGGTGGGTGTGGGGGCGCCGGGTGTGGGCGGGGACGGTCGGGGGCGGTCGGGGCTGCTCCGGTTCCGGTGGAAGGGGCGAGGTCGCGCTTGACCTTGACACGGTGACAAGCCTTTGGCTGGGTCCCGAGGAGGTGGCCCCATGACCATGTCGGCATCGGAGGCGGACACATCCAGGGCACCGTTTCTCCGGGCGCTGGAGCACAGGGACCTGTCGGTCCGGGTACGGGCGGCGCTGGAGATCGGATCGCGGCCCGACCCGGGGTACGTCGGGACGCTCGTGGAGCGGTGCCGAGAGGAACCCGACTTCTCCGTACGGGAGACGTTGACCTGGGCGCTGACCCGGCACGCGGCGGACGAGACGGTTCCGCTGCTCGTCGGCGAGGTGCGCTCGGACGTGCCACGGGCGCGGAGCCAGGCGCTGCACACCCTGTCCAAGATCGGGGACCGGCGGGCCTGGCCGGTGATCACCCCGGCGCTCCTGGCGGACCCCGACGACGAGGTGGCCCGTACCGCGTGGCGGGCGGCGGTCGCGCTCGTACCCGAGGGGGAGGAGCACGCGCTCGCCGTAGAGTTGGCGAAACGGCTCGGGTGGGGCGGGCACGAGACGCAACTCAGCCTCAGCCGGGCGCTGATCGCGCTCGGCGAGGTGATCCAGCCGCTGCTGGCCGCCGCGGGGAACGCCCCCGAGCCCGGGGTGCGCACGCACGCGAAGGCGACGGAACGTCTGTGGCACGACCCGGACGCCGGTTTCGCGTCCGCGATCGAGGAGGCGAAGCGGATCGTGGCCCTCGGCGGGCGGGGCGACGACGGGGCCGGGGGCGAGTCGGGAGACGAGCCCGGAGACGGGGCCGGAGACGAGTCCGGGGGAGAAGGCGCGGCTGACGTGCCCGAGGCTGGGTAGGCGGAGGCGGAGGCGGTGGGCCTGAGGGCGGTGGGCCCGAAGGTGGGGCCGGTGCCTCGGGTGGGGTCTCGGACGGAACCCGGACGGAACCCGGACGGTATGGCGGAAGGACGGTGGACGGTGCTGATCGGTGAGGTCGCGCGGCGGTCCGGGGTGAGCGCCCGCATGCTGCGGCACTACGAGGCGCTCGGCCTGGTGCGGCCGACCGGGCGGACCGGCTCCGACTACCGGGAGTACTCCGCCGAGAACATCCGGCGGATCTTCCACATCGAGAGCCTGCGCTCCCTGGGCCTGTCGCTGCGCGAGGTGGGGCGCGCGCTCGACGACCCGGACTTCACGCCCGCCGGGCTCGTCGACGACCTCGTCCGCCGTACGCGAGAGCGCATCGCGGCGGAGACGGAACTGCTGACCCGGCTGCGCCGGATCGACGCCGCCGAACCCGCCGCCTGGGAGGACGTCCTCCAGGTCACCGCACTGCTCCAGGCGCTCGGCTCGAAGAACCCGAAGGCACGTCAGCGCGCGGCCCTGGCCGCGGCCGAGGAGGTGCCCGTGCCGGTGGAGGCGCTGGTCGAGGCGGTCCTGAGGGAGCCGGAACCGAACGTCGCCGGAGCCCTCCGCTGGGCCCTCGCGCCCTCGGGCGGGGAAGCGGCCGTGCTGCTGGCCCAGGGCCTCGGCGCGGCGGAGGCCGAGGTACGCGTCCGGGCCGTCCGGTCCCTCGCCGAGATCCCGGGCGACACGGCGACCGCCCTGCTCCGGGACGCTCTCGGGCATCCCGACGGCGCGGTGCGCGGGTACGCGGCCCTGGCGCTCGGGACGCGGGGCGTGGCCGACGCCGTACCGGCCCTCGTCGATCTGGTCGTCGAGGGCCGGGGCGATGTCGACGCCGCCGACGCGCTGAGCGCGCTGGCCGGCGGACCCGTACCACCGGAACGCGTCACGGCCGCGCTCGTCGGCCGCCTCGCCACCGGCACCCTGGAACCCCCCGCGCGCCGGCGGCTCACCCAGGCGCTCGCCGACATCCCCGGGCCCGCGGCCACGCACGCCCTCGAAGAGCTGGCCGAGGACGAGGACCGCGCGGTGGCACTGACCGCCACCGCCGTCCTGGGGCTGAGGGCTGGGGAGGGTACGGACGACCGCCGCGCTCGGTGAGTCCCGTGCGTCGGTCGTCTCGCCGTCGGCACCCTGGATCCGCTCGTTGTCCGTCCGCGTGGTGGCGGCCCGGTCGGCAGGTCGCGGACGTTCTCGGGCCGGGCGGCGGGGCGGGTCCTCGATGTGCCGTCCGGGCTGGGGACTTGAAGGCTGGGGAGGGCCGAGGGAGGGCCGGGTACCGCTACCCGGCCGCCCCTCGGCGAAGAGCGGACCGACCCCTTCCCTCGGTCTGTCGGCCCCGGCCCGTCAGGCCCGGTGCGGGCGCAGTCTCGTACGGATCCGGTGGGCGAGCCGGGCGATCGGCCCCGGGGGCCGGGTGCCCGCGCGCTCCCGCCACCACGCGGCGAGCCGTCGGCGTGTGGCCGGATCCTCGGGGCGGCCGGCGAACAGCAGTTCCTCGGCGAAGTCGAGGGCGTCGTGGCGGTAGCCGTCGGTCATGGGCCGGTTGCGGGCGTACGCGAGGAACGCCGGCCGGTACTCCGCGCCGAGGATCTCCGGCAGCTCCGGTGCCACCTTCCCCACCACGTCGGCCCGTTTGCCCGTCAGCGCCCGGCTCTGCACCCCGAGCCGCCGGGCGTCGAACCCCTCGGGCGCCGGAGTGCCCGCGACCAGCGACGACAGCAGCGCGGTCTGGGCGACCCCGACCCGTTGCCGGGCACGCAGGGTGCCGACCCGGCCGTGATCCCGCCCGTGGTCCCTTGCGGGCGCGGGCGCGGGTACGGGCGAGGGTTGTGCGACCGGCGTGGCCGGGGGGACAGACGTGACCCGGACCGGAGCCGGGTCCGGCATCGCGCCGCCCGAGACCCGGGCGCCCGCGCCGATCAGTAGCGGTCGTGGCCGCGCGGCGGCCACCGTCGTGCGGATCGTGGCGAGTTCGGCGGCGAGTTCCTCGCGCGTGGGGAAGTTGTCGTCGCGTTCCAGCAGGACGCCCGGCGGGGCGACCCGGGCGGCGAGGTCCGCCAGGATGTCGAGGACCGGCTCGGGCACCGGGTGGGCGTGCGTGTCGTGCCACACCCCGTCCCGTTCCAGACCGCCCGCCACGTGTACGTACGCGAGCGCGTCCAGCGGCAGCCCGGCCAGCGCCTGGGCGGGGGTCTCGCCCCGGTTGACGTGGTTGGTGTGCAGATTGGCGACGTCGATCAGGAGTCGTACTCCCGTACGCTCCACCAGTTCCGAGAGGAACTGCGCCTCCGTCAGCTCCTCGTCGGGCCAGGCGATCAGGGCCGCGATGTTCTCCAGGGCGAGCGGCACCGGGAGTGCGTCCTGGGCGATCCGTACGTTCTCGCACAGCACGTCGAGCGCGTCCCGGGTGCGCGGCACGGGCAGCAGGTGCCCCGCCTCCAGGCGCGGTGTGGCGGTCAGCGGCCCCCCGGCCCGTACGAACGCCACATGTTCCGTCACCAGCGGCGCGCCCAGCAGTTCCGCCTTCCGCGCGAGCGCGGCGAGCCGCCCGGCGTCCGGCCGGTCGGCGCCGCCGAGGCCCAGCGACACGCCGTGCGGTACGACGGTCGTCCCGCGGGCCCGCAACCGGACCAGCGAGTCCGGCAGATGGTCGGCGCACAGGTTCTCGGCGACGACCTCGACCCAGTCGATCCCCGGCAGGGCCTCGACCGCGTCCGCGATCTCCGGCCGCCACCCGATCCCGACCCCCAACTGCGCCGGCGCTCCCGGCGCCCGCTTCCGTTCCGTCTCCCCCATGCCGTCGTCCCCCTTCTCGGCCGGTACGGTCCCAGACCTGATGGCCCGGAAGCACGCGTTCGAATCCGGATCAAGAGACGTTCAGAGCTTCATTTGAGGTTCGCCGCTGTGTACGCCTCGGGGGCCCCGCGAGCCCCATGAGCCCCGCGCCGCCGTGGGCGCGGGCCCGCTGCCGCCCGTCCGGCGGATCCGACTCCGTACACCTGTCGGATGCCGCACTGGAGTCGCAGGTACGGCGCGCCTCGCCCGAGCCCGGCCCCGGCGGGTCAGCGTGCTGCGACGCCCGCCGCCGGGAACTCCGAGATCACCGTCATCGAATTGGGCGCGATCTCCGTGAAGCCGGCGTCCCGGACCATCGGGAGGTCGCTCGCCGTCAGGCGCGCCCAGCGCTCCGGAGTGGCGGTGCGGACGGCGAGCGGGAAACCGGCCGCGCGCCAGGCCGCGCGGGCGGGGTCCGGCAGGCGCCACCACAGGAGCTGGGCGCCGTGCCCGGTCTGGGCCATCGTCTTGCCCGCCGACATGGCGAGCTCCGGGTTCAGCCACAGCACCGCCGCGCCGTCCGGGACGGGGCCCGGCTCGGCCGGGTCGTCGAGGTCGGTACCCGACACCTGGAGCTTGATCAGCTCCTTGGGCCAGCCGTCCAGTGGGACCGGCGGGAAGACCCGAACCTCGGCCGCCGCCGGAGCCTCCGTCGTGCTCGGCTCGTTCGTCCCCTCTGCCTCGCTCGGCTCGCCGGTCCCGTCCGTCCCGCCGGTGTTCCCGGCGCTCGCCGCGTCCGCCACCGCCGTGCCCGTCGTGGCGCCCGTCACCGTGATGCCGGGCAGCGTCGTCGCCTTGCGCCACTCCGCGCCGCGCGCCCGCCGTACCACCTTGCGGATCCGGGCGTCCTGCCAGTCCGTCATGGCCTGGGCCCACGGTCCCTCACCGAGCGACCGCTCGTCGGACAGGATCGTCAGGACCGCGCGGGCGGACGTCTCCAGGGCGTCGGTACGGGCCGGGGGCGCGCCGCGCTCGATCCGTACCACCAGGGGGAGGACGAACTCGGGCTTCTCGTCGCGGAGGTCGTGACCTTCGCGGTCTTCGCGGTCGGTGTGGTCCTCGCGGGCTTCGGTGTCGTTGCTGCTCACCCGGCAAGTCTGCCACCGTGCCCGGCGGAGCCTGCCCCGGGTTTTCCTTGTGGGATCCGGTGCGTACGGGACAGGATGCCTGTCATGAAGAGTGATTTGTTCGCGAGTGAGCACCTTGCCGAGGCCGCCACGGTGCCGGGCATGACCCTGCAGAACACCAAGTCGGTCAAGTACGCCGTCAACGGGGAGATGCACGCCCGGCAGGGCTCGATGGTCGCGTTCCGGGGGAACCTTCAGTTCGAGCACAAGAGCCAGGGCCTGGGCGGCCTGCTCAAGCGGGCCGTGACCGGCGAGGGCCTGGCGCTGATGGCCGTACGCGGCCAGGGCGAGGCGTGGTTCGCGCACGAGGCGCAGAACTGTTTCATCGTGGAGATCGAGCAGGGCGACGCGCTGACCGTCAACGGCCGCAACGTCCTCTGCTTCGACTCCACCCTCCACTACGAGATCAAGACGGTGAAGGGCGCCGGCATGACCGGCGGCGGCCTGTTCAACAGTGTCTTCACCGGATACGGCAAGCTCGCCCTGATGTGCGAGGGCACCCCGATCGTCATACCCGTCACCCCGCAGGCGCCGGTCTTCGTCGACACCGACGCCGTCGTCGGCTGGAGCCAGCAGCTCCAGACTTCGCTGCACCGCTCCCAGTCCTTCGGCTCGATGATGCGCGGCGGCTCCGGCGAGGCCGTCCAGCTGCGCCTGGACGGCAACGGCTTCGTCATCGTCCGCCCGAGCGAGGCGACCCCGCAGAAGGTCGCGAACTGACCGTCGTAGGGGACGGTGAGGGCGAGGGGGCCGCGGGCCGGGGTCAGAGGCCGGGGCTGGGGTGAACTCAGGGGCCGAGGTCGGGGGGACGGGATCCGGATGAGGTTCGAAGGCGTCGGACGCCGTTACGGACCGCGCGGGCCATGGGTGCTGCGCGAGGTGAGCCTGGAACTGCCCGCCAGCACCCTCGCCCGGATCACCGGCGCCAACGGCACCGGGAAGTCCACTCTGCTGCGGCTCGCCGCGGGCCTCGACGCGCCGGGCGAGGGCCGGATCACCGGCCGTCCGGCCCGTACCGCGTACGTCCCCGAACGCTTCCCGGCCGCCCTGCCGCTGACCGCCCTGGCGTATCTCGTCCACCTCGGCCGGATCCAGGGCCTGGGGGCCTCCACCGCCCGGCGGCGGGCGGGAGAGTGGCTGGAGCGCTTCGGCGCGGCGGAGTACGGGGACACCCGGCTCGGCGAACTGTCCAAGGGCAGCAGCCAGAAGATCGCCGTCACCCAGGCCCTGCTGGCCGCATCGGACCTGCTCGTCCTGGACGAGGCATGGACCGGACTCGACACCGGCGCCCGCGCCGAACTCGACCGCGCCGTCCGCGAACGGACCGCCGCCGGCGGCCGTGTCCTCTTCGTCGACCACGACCCGGCACGGCTCGCGGGCGAGCCCGACGCCGTGTGGACGGTGGCGGCGGGCCGCGTCACCCGCGCGGCGGTCCGGCAGGAACCACCCCGGGCACAGGTCGATCCACTGGTTCGCATCATTGCCACCGGCGGTACCCGCCCTCCCGGCGATCTGCCCGCCCGGCACGTGTACGAGGGCGACCGGCTGACCGTCACCGTCGACCCCGCCCGTTCCGATGCCACCCTCCGGGCCCTGCTCGACGCGGGCTGGCACATCGACGGCCTGCGTACGTGCACGACCGAAGACGAAGGCGTCCACGTATGACGGCGTTGATCCGCTACCAGACCGCCCTGCTGCTGCGTTCCCAGCGCTGGCTCGCGCCCTTCCTCCTCTACGCGGCCTTCGTCGCCGTCGGCATCCGCGCCGGCGATCCGGTGCTGGACTCTCTCGGGTACGCGGTCGCGGGCCTGGTCCCGGTGACGGCGTGGGTCGTACGAATCTGTCTCGTCCAGGAGCTGTCCGCCGCCCGGGCCGTGACCGCGGCCGCCGCCGGACGTGCCCGTGCCCACCTCGCCACCGTCCTCACCGGCACCCTGGCCGCGCTCCTCACCGGCGTCGTCACGGTCCTCGGTGTCACGGCCGTGACCGGCCGGCACGGCCTCACCCCGCTCGCGGCGGGGACGGCGGGGCTGACGGCCGCCACTGTGTGCGTCCTCATGGGTACGGCCATCGGCGTGCTGACCACCCGTCCGCTGATCCGGGCCCGCGGCTGGTCCCTCGCGGCCCTGCTGCTCGGCTCGCTGCTCGCCCTGGTCACCGCGGGCTCCCCGGCCCGCACGGCGCTGACCGCCTTGACGACGGCCGCCCGCACCACCCCCGCCACCGCCCCGTACTCCTGGCCGGCCCTCTTGCTCGCCCTCGTCCTCGCGGCGGCGGCCGTGATCCTCGCCGTCCGCGTCACGGGCCGGCGGTCATGAGTACGCGCGTGGAGTTCACGATGCACTGTGGCCCGGGGCGGCGGCCCTGACCCTCGCCGTCCATGCCGCCCGGGCATATGCCCGGGCGCACACGTCGACTCGGGCATATGCCGACCGGGGCGGGCGCGTGGTGCGCCCGCCCCGGTCGAGGTGGTGTGCGAGGGAAGAAGCGGACGTCCGACGGGTCAGTAGCCGACGACTTCCGACACCTGCTGCGTGCTGGTGAGGGCGCCCGCCCACACCCGGATGTCGCTGATCCGGCCGGGCAGGTGGCTCCCGGTCGCGTCCTTTCCGATGGTGAAGCCCGAACCGACCGTGGCCTGATAGGCCGTCGGCACGCCTTGCCGGCTACCGGCGGTGTAGAGGGAGATGGTCCTCGTCCCGGCGTCGTAGACACCGGTGAGCCCGATCCTGCCCTTCGGCATGAGGGATTCGTTGCTGGTGACGGAGACGGTGGTGCCGTCCGAGGCCACCCGCCCGAAGTGCCACTTTCCAACGGGAATCTGCGGGAAGGTGATCTCGCCGGTCTCCTCGTCGAACACCGGAGGGGCGCTGGTGTCGTCCTTCGTGCCGGTCTTCTCGAACCAGATGCCCCACGAGGAACCCGTCGCTCCCGCCTGCTGGCCGAGCACCTGCAAGCGGGTCCCCTTGGGCATGTCGTAGAGCTTCTCGGTGTCCACGTCCACTTCCGTGGCGACGGTGAAGGAGCCGGTGTCGTCCACGAGCGGCCGTTCCGTCGAGCCGAAGCCGTCGGCGCCGTTCAGCTTGATGCTCTCGCCGTCCAGCGAGGCCGAGGGCGACAGCGTCAGAGTGTTCCCGTATCCGCTGGTGTCGGGCAGGACGGAACCGGTGGCACCGGCCGGGCTGTACCGGCCCACCAGCTCGACATGGGCTTGGCCTCCCGTAGCGATCAGATCGGCCTGGTCCGCCATCTCCTGCGGCGACAGCGGACGCTGCCAGACGGTCGCCTCGTCGATCTCGCCCGGGAAGTAATCCGTGTACGAGCCCGCGTCCTTGGCGCGTCCCACCTGAAGGCCGCCGGTCGAGGGCCACAGGGGCGCGGTGAGGTCGACGCTGCCCTGCGGCGCGCCGTTCACATAGAGCTGGAGCTTCTTCGCCGCGTTGTCCACGACGAGACCGAGCTGGGTCCACGCCCCGGGCTGCGGCGCGTGCAGCGCGTCGACCCGCCGAGTCCCGGAGTCGCCGACCGTGCCACCGTCCGTGCCGTTCGCGTCACCCGCGCCGACCGTACCCTCCGCACCGTCCGTGTCGGGCAGCCGTACGCACCAGGTCCGGACGTCCCCGCAGTAGCCCAGGGAGAAAGCGCTGCGGTGGGAGCCGTCCTGGCTCAGGACCGTGGCGTCCCCGGCACCGGCCGTCTCCGGCCGCGCCCAAGCCGTCACGGTGTAGGAGGTCCGGGTGTCGACGACCGGCTCGGCGCTCCAGGCCGCGCCCTGAGGCGTGCCCTGGCTCGCGCCGGTCAGCGCCAGCGCCTGGTCCTGCGTTCTGGTGCCGTCCTCCGCGGTCAGTTCGCCCCGGCGACCGTGGTCGTTACGGCTCGCGCCGGACGCGGCGAGGGTCAGGTCGTGCCGAAGGGCGGGGTCGTCCGTGGAACGGTCCACCGCGGCGCCGGACTCCTCGTCGAAGTCCCAGTGGCCGACCGGCGCGGATCCCATCTTGACCAGGAACTTCACCGTCGTCTCGCCGGTGCGGTTCAGGGTGTCCTTGACCCGGACGTCCAAGAGGAAGGTGCCGGACGTCGGAGGGGTGACGTCTACGGTGAACGACTCGGCGGTGAGGGGGTTCCAGCCACTCCAGACGGCATCGGAGGAGAGCTTGTACTGGTAGTGGGTGACGGCCTCGTCGGCACCCGTGGCAAAGGTGAACGACCCTGCCTGGTTCGGTCCGCCGAGCATCTCGCACGGCCCGCCCGTGACACACGGCTGGTAGACCGTGCTGTACGTCACCACCGGAGGTTTGGGCGCTGTGGGCCCCGCTGCCTGCTCGGCGGCCTGGGCGCTGCCGGCCAGGGCCAGCAGCGACGGGGCACTCACCGTCAGGCCCCAGGCCAGGGCGAAGGTCGCGAGCCGTCTCGATCCTCGGGCACGCGGAGCATGCCCTCGCTTTGTGTTCATGTTCATGGTCCCCACCCAAGAGTCATATGCGCTTCACCGCGCCTACACGGACCGGCATATGACACAGGGCCGAGCAGGGCCCTGACAAGGGCATTTCCTCAAGGTGC
The DNA here is from genome assembly GCF_040646255.1 of Streptomyces sp. NPDC046203. Lineage (NCBI taxonomy): Bacteria > Bacillati > Actinomycetota > Actinomycetes > Kitasatosporales > Streptomycetaceae > Streptomyces > Streptomyces sp. NPDC046203. Next base: position 234,706 of record NZ_JBEYZX010000002.1, read on the forward strand.
GCGCCTCGGTCCCTCACGAAGGGTCCGGTCGGCGGGAACGTGCGCGACGACGGGCGGGCGGCTCGCACCCCCGGTACGCGGTTAGGGTCGGCAGGCGGCAACCGGACTCACGAGGAGCGTGGGACGGGGCCGTCGCCCGTCGGGCGCCCCCGAGAACGTCACCACCCGAGGAAGTACGTGTCCCAGCTCGCGTCACCGGTCCAGAGTCCCGACACCGCGCGGGCCGCTCCGTCCGAACGCGCCGCGTACTTCGACAACGCGAAACTCCTCCTCGTCGTCCTCGTCGTGTGCGGGCATTTCTGGGAGCCGCTGATCGGCGAGCCGGAGCAGCGGGTCGCCAAGGCGCTCTACCTGCTGGTCTATGCCTTCCACATGCCCGCGTTCATCCTCGTGTCGGGGTTCTTCTCGCGCGGCTTCACCGCTCGGCCCCGGCAGATACGGCGGCTGGCGAGCGGCGTGCTGATCCCTTTCCTCGTCTGGGGGGTCCTGCTCGCGCTCTTCACAGCCGAGGTCAAGGACACGCCGGTCGCGATCGAACCGCTCACGCCGGTGTGGGTCACCTGGTTCCTGATTGCGCTCTTCCTCTGGCGCCTGTCCGTGCCGTTCTGGCGGATGCTGCGCGCCCCGGTGACGGTGGCGACCCTCGTGTTCCTGGCCTCCGGCGCCTTCTCGTTCGGGGCCCAGCTGTCCCTCACCCGTGTCCTGCAGTTCCTGCCCTTCTTCGTCCTCGGGCTCACGGTGGAGCCTCGGCACCTCGCCTGGCTGCGGGAGACCCGGTGGGTCAAGGGGGCCGCGGTGGCCGTCTTCGCCGTCGCCGGCGCGGCGGCGTACAAGATCGCACCCGGCATGAAGGTCCTCTGGCTGTACCGGAGCGCGGGAGCCCCGGACCTCCATGTCGGCTACGCCCGCTGGGCCGCCGAAGCCGGGGCCGTGTGCGCGGCGGGCCTTGTTCTCACCGCCGCGTTCCTGGCCCTCGTCCCGACCCGCCGCACCTGGTTCACCGCGCTCGGCGCGGGAACCATGGGCGCCTTCCTCCTGCACGCCTTCATCCGCCAGGGCGCGGTCGCCGCAGGCGTCTTCGACCACCCCTTCGTCCAGGGCACCCCGGGTCTGGCGGTGCTCACCGCCGTGTCCGTCGCCCTCGCCGTCCTGCTGTGCACGCGGCCGGTCCGGACGCTGCTGCGTCCGCTGGTCGAACCCCGGCTGGCCTGGCTCTTCCGTCGGGAGACGGCGCCGGGCCGGGACGAGGCGCCTCGTCACCGCGAAGGCTGACGGACGTACGACGGGACCGAGGGAGCGGGGGAGCGGATCGGGGGCAGCCGGATCGGACGTACGGCCAGGGGGCCCCTTCGTGGAGGAGTCGGTCCGGCGCCGCCGGGGCGGTCCGTCAGCGGCTCATCAGTTCCGACACCCGGACGAAGCGGTAGCCCTTGGCGCGCAGCTCCGGGACGATCCGGCGGATCGCCTCCTCCGTCACCGGCGCGGCGCTGCGCGTGCAGTGCATGACGACCAGGGAACCCGGCTTCACCCCGGAGAGGACCTCCTCGGCGACGGCGTCCGCGTCCGTCGCGAAGGCGTCGCCGCTCACCACGTCCCACTGCACGGCGGTGACCCGCGCCGGGGCGAGGGCGCGTCGGGCCGCGTCGTCGTAGCAGCCGCCGGGGAAGCGGAAGTACGGCACGACATGGGTGACCCCGGCGTCCCGGAAGGCGTCGAAGGCGCGCTGGACGTCGGCCGCCATCTCGCCCCGCTCGACGGTCGGCAGGCCGTAGCAGGGGCTGGAGAAGGCGTAGTGGCTGTACGAGTGGTTGGCGACCTCGAAGAGCGGGTCGTTGCCGATGGACTTGGCCTGGTCGGGGTACTCCTGCGCCCAGCGGCCCGTCATGAACACGGTCGCGTCGACCTTGAGGCGGCGCAGGGTCTCGATGAGCTGCGGATTGTCGAAGTGCTCGCCCGCCGCCGCGCGCGGGCCCTGGTCGGCCGTCATGTCTGCGTCGAAGGTGAGGGCGACGACCTTCTCGGCGCTCTTGGCCCGGTGGCTGTAGACCGGGGTGAGCCCGCCGGCCGCCGGGGCGAGGGTGGGGGGTGCCTTGCGTGCGGCGTCGGCCGGCTGGTTCGCGGGCTGGTCCTCGGGCTGGTCCTCGGGCTGGTCCTCGGGGTGGCCGGGCGCGTGGCGGGCTCCGGCGGCGGGGGTGCCGTCGGCCTTCGCGGCGGTGTCGGCTTTCGAGGCGCCGGCTTTCGGGGGCGCGGAGTGCTCGGATGCGCCCCCGCCTCCGGCGCATCCGACAAGAACAGCACCGAAAAGGGCGATTGCTGCAAATCTTCGTGCAGGAATGGTCACCTGGGGAAATTAGCTGATTATGAGGTGAGCAGACGTCTGCGGCACTCCGCGACGTCGAAGTCCCCCCTCGGATACTGCGGATCCAACTCCTCCAGATGCTCCAGAAGCAGGGAGCTGATCGCCCAGTTGCGGTACCACTTGTGGTCGGCCGGGACCAGGTACCAGGGCGTACGGTCGGTCGCGCACCGCTCCAGGGCGATCTCGTACGCCTCCTGGAACGCGGGCCACAGAGCGCGGTCGTCGATGTCGCCGGGGCTGAACTTCCAGTGCTTGTCGGGATTGTCCAGCCGTTCGAGCAGCCGGGCCCGCTGCTCCTCGTAGGACAGGTGCAGGAAGACCTTGACGACGGTCACGCCCTCGTCGTCGAGCGCCTGCTCGAAACGGGCGATCTGGCCGTAGCGGTTCTCGATCACGGGAGGCGTCGCGAGCGCGCGGACGCGGGCGACGAGCACGTCCTCGTAATGCGAACGGTCGAAGACCCCGATCTCGCCGGGCCGGGGGACGGCGCGGGCGACCCGCCAGAGGAAGGGGTGGGCACTCTCCTCGTCCGTCGGGGCCTTGAAAGCGTGGATACGGCAGCCGTTCGGGTCGAGCAGACCGGCGACGTGCTTGACCGTGCCGCCCTTGCCACTGGTGTCCATGCCCTGGAGGACGAGCAGGATCCGGCGCCGGTCGCCCGCCGTGCTCGCCGCGAACAGGCGCTCCTGGAGTCCGGCCAGCCGGGGCGCGAGCGCTTTGGTGGCGGCGAGACCGGCGGCCTTGGTGGAGGGGGTCCAGTCGGCGGTGGGGTGGCCGGGGGCAGAGGAGTCGGGGGTGGCGGGGGTGCGGGAGATGGGGGTGCGGGAGCCGGGGGTGCGGGGGGTGCGGGAGACGCCGGTGGTGTCGTACGCGGAGAGGTCGACGCGCTCGCCCACGGGCAGCCTCAGCAGCTCCCGTACCGACTGCCCGCCGTCCGCGCCGGGCCCGCGCTCCCCCTGTTCCCCGCGCGCCCGCTGCCCCTTTCCCTTCCCCTCGCCCTTCCCCTTTCCTTGCCGCTCGCCCTTCTCTTTCCGCGTGTTCTTCGCCCGCTCGGGTTTTCCCCGCTCGTCTTTCTTCGGCACCGCGTCACCCCTTCCCGGCCGCCCGCCCGGCTGCCTCCTCCTGATCCTGCGCGTCCAGCGCCGGGGCCACCACCGCGAACGCGCGATCGAGCAGGTCCAGCGGGTCGAGGGCGGCGTCGCTGTCGCTCCACCGCTCCAGCGCCGTGTGGAAGGCGACCAGCGCGGTGCCGGCCGCGAGTGTCGGATAGAGGTCGGATGTCGGGGCGGGCGTCAGCGGTTCGGTTGCCGGTTCCGTTGCCGGTTCCGTCGTCCGGCGGGCCCGGGCCTGGCGGGCGGTCAGCTCCTCTGCCAGTGCTTCGCGCCAGGCCGCCTGACGTTCCAGGAAACGGGCGAGCAGCGCGGGCGTACGCAGGATCAACTGGACCACGCGCAGCGCGCGGGCCGCGTGGTCCGGATGGCGGTCGGTGCAGGCGGCCAGCGGTACGGCGACCGCGTGCCGCAGCGCGACGGACGGTGCCTCGTCGGTGGGGCGGGCGGCGAGAGCGGCGCGGATGTCGGCGCCCATCCCGGACAGGAACTGGACGACCACGTCCTCCTTGGACGCGAAGTAGCGGAAGAACGTCCGCTTCGATACCCCGGCCGCCGCCGCGATCTCGTCCACGGTCACCGCGTCGAACCCCTTCAGCGCCAGCAGCTGAAGCGCCGCCTCGGTCAGCTCGCCGGCTACCAGCAGGCGCTTGCGCTCGGCCAGGCTCATGGGGGCGGATGAGGTGGGGGCGGGGGAGGAGTGCGAGTCCGTGCCGGGGGGAGTCATGGGCCGATCCTAGACCGTCGATGACACCGAGCGTAAAAGTTGACACCGAGTGACATGCGCGGCAGCGTGTGTCGCATGGGCATATCTCAGAACGTCTCCGCCGCCGGCGTGACGACTTCCCTCGACATCCCCGACCTCACCGGACGCCATTTCGTCGTCACGGGTGCCAACAGCGGGCTCGGACTCGCCACCACCCGGGTTCTCGCCGGGCACGGCGCCCATGTGGTGCTCGCCGTTCGAGACGAGGCGAAGGGGCGGGCCGCCGTCCGCGCCCTTACGGCTGAGGGCAAGGGCGGGGGCAGGGGCAGGGGCGGGGGTGGGGGCGATGGCAGGGGCCGGGGAGTGGCGGACCGGCTCGACGTACGGCGGCTCGATCTGGCGGATCTCGACTCGGTACGGGAGTTCGCGGCGGCCCTGCGCGCCGACTACCCGAAGCTCGATGTGCTGATCGACAACGCCGGGGTGATGGCACCCCCGTACACCCGCAGCGCGCAGGGCCACGAGCTGCAGTTCGCCGTGAACCACCTCGGCCACTTCGCGCTCACCGGGCTGTTGCTCGACCGGCTCGCGGCGGGGCGCGAGCCCCGGGTGGTGACGGTCAGTTCGGTGCAGCACCGCAAGGGTCGCATCCACTTCGAGGCGCTGGAGGCTGGGGCGGGCGGGGTGGATGGGGTGGATGGGGTGGATGGGGAACGCGGGGCGGGTCGCTACTCGCCGATGGGCTGGTACAACCAGTCGAAGCTCGCCAACGCTGTCTTCGGCCATGAACTCCACCGTCGTCTGACCGCCGCCGGCAGCCTGGTGCGCAGTCTGCTCGCGCACCCCGGATACGCCTCCACCCACCTCCAAGCCGACACCCCGGTCGCCCTCGTGCGCCTGGTCTTCGGCCGGCTCCTCCGTCCGTTGTTCGCCCAGTCGCCCGAGGCCGGCGCCTTGCCGCAGCTGTACGCGGCGACCGCGCCGGACGTCGAGAGCGGCGCGTTCTTCGGCCCGGACGGCCCGGGCGAACTGCGCGGCGCCCCGAAACGGGTCGCCCTGGCCCCGGCGGCGACGGACGCGGAAATGGGCCGCCGGCTGTGGGAGCTGTCGGAGCGGCTGACGGGGGTTCGGTACGAGTTCGGGTGAGGGCGGGGGTGGGGCAGGGGTACGGGAGTGGGGGATGGGGCGGCGCGCAGGGGGTGGGCGGGAAGAGCAGGTCCTATGGGTGGGCGTGTGCGGTGGGTTCGGGCGGTGGCCCGCCCTCTTTCCGAGTGTGGCCCCCTTCGCCGGGCCCTCAAGGGCGCTCCCTTCGGTCGCGTCGCTTGCGCGATGGGCTGCGCCCACCCTTGACCGCCCGGCTGCGGGGGCCTTTTCACACTCGGAGGGCGGGCCGGGGGGAAGGGTCCACGCGGCAGCTTCTTTTGTGCGGGCCGTCGTGGGCGGGTGCGGGGCCGGGGGTGGTGGGGTTCGGGTATCGCTTCGGTCGGCTTGATGGCCGTCCGCCGGTGGGGTGGGGCTCGGCTTGTGGTCGGGGTGGGTGGGGCGGTGTCCGTCGGTTCGGGGTGCGCGGTCGTGGAGTGGGGCGGCCCGGGCCGTCTCGGCGGATGACCACCGTCGGTTGGTCGGGATTCATGCCCCGCTGGTCACCCTTGGAGGGTGGGACGGGGGAAACCCCGCTCGCGCGGAGGGAAGGGGCCCTGGAATCGCCTCTGGAGTCACACGAGTTCACACCCGACCCACCTTGGGTGCGGAGTAGCGCATTCCATCCCGCCCGGGTGGGTAAGTGTGCTCACGAGCCTGCGGCGGTGCCTCTGTTGTCACAGGGGTTCACTTCTGCCCCATGGCTGGGGCGGAGTAATGCATTCCGTTTTGGCGGGCGGTGAGTAGACGCAGAGCCAGGAAACGGTGGACTCACAGCCAACGACACCCCCCGGGCTGCGGGGCATTCTGAGGGCGGTTCACCTCGGGAAATGCGGATGCCGGTGGAAATCGACCGGCAGGGCATGAGGTGTCCCAGCAATGCACCCCGAACACGGAGATTCCACGTGAAGCGTCTTATGAGCGCCGTTCTCTCCACCGCTGTGCTGAGCACCGGTGTCATAGCAGCCTCCGCCGCACCCGCTTCGGCAGGCATCCGGTGCTCTGAAGAGCGGATGTACACGATCGGCGACAAGAAGACCGTCTGGAAGCCCACCAATATCCACAGCGACTGGGCCAAGCCGGGCGTGCGCATCAGCTACTCGAAGAACAAGACCGGCACCTGGACGGCCACGGGAACCGCGACCGTCGGCGCCGAGGCCGGCGTGATCTTCGGCAAGGTGTCGAGCTCGTTCAGTGTCTCCGTCGGGAAGTCCTGGTCGAAGTCGGACACGTGGACGTACGCGGCCACGGTCGCGAAGAAGCCGGGTAAGACCAAGGGGCGCCTGATGATGTACCACGAGGCGAAGGGCTTCAGCGTCACCCGCTACCACTGGGCGCCGACCTCCTCCGGCTGCAAGAAGGTCAAGGACTGGAAGAAGTCGGGCAACATCGCTCCGGTCAAGCGGAGCAACAACCTGTGGGGCGTCCAGTACTCGTAGCCGCCACGGCGTCAGGCCCGGAACCTTTGGGGAGGTTCCGGGCCTGATGTATGAGCCCATCCCGGTCCCCGATAGGGCAGGTGTGCGGCCCGTTGGGCGGGGAAGTGCGCTCACGAGGACCCGGGGCTGCCTCTGGCGTCACACCAGTTCACATCCGCCTCACGGCGGGTGCGGAGTAGTGCCTTCCGCCCCGGGCTGTGTGAGTAAGTGCGCTCGCGAGCGCTCCGGGGCGCCTCTGTCGTCACAGGAGTTCACTCCTGCCCCATTTTCGGCGGGGATTTCGACTTACGTCGTGCCTTGGTAAAGTAAGCAAAATTCGGAGCCTGGCGATGTGAAGCCGCAGGTCAGCTCCTGTGCTCCCCGCGTACGCGGGGGTGGTCCCCGCCAGTCCATTACCGTCCCCTTCGCTGCGTGGTGCTCCCCGCGTACGCGGGGGTGGTCCCTCACCTGACAAACGGTCAAGATCACTTGTCAGGTGCTCCCCGCGTACGCGGGGGTGATGTTCATGCGGGTGCTTGCCGGTTCTTCAGTGCCACCGGGCCGTGACCAGCGGGGCATGAATCCCAGCCCACCGACGGCCGTCATCCGCCGAGACGGCCCGGGCCGCCCCACTCCACGACCGCGCACCCCGGGTCGGCGGGCGCGATCCCACCGGCCCGGGCCGCAAACCGAGCCCCACCCCACCGGCGCGCGGACATCAAACCGACCGGAGCGATACCCGGACCCCTCCCCACTCTCCCCGGCCCGCCACCCGCCCACGGCGGCCGACGGACAAGACCGCCCCCGCGTGGACCTTTCCCCTGGGCCGCCCTCCGAGAGTGTCTTTCGCGCCTGGAAGCGCCGGGTCAAGGGCGGAGCGCAGCGGAGTCGCGCAAGCGACGCGACCGAAGGGAGCGCCCTTGACGCGGCGCTGGAAGGCGCGACTCTCGGAAGGAGGGCGGACACCACGTCACACCCACTCGCACCTCGCGCTCAGACACGTACGCCCCGCCCACCCCCCCCTGCCGCCTCACACCAAAGCCAAAACCCCGCCGCCAATATCCTCCGCCAACTGCGCCTGATAAGCCGTAATACGAGCCGCCCTGTTCGCCGTCAGCGCGCCGATCAGTCGGCCCCGGCGGTAGTACGCGACATCGAGACGGCGGCGCTCCGGGTCGAGTTCCCGTACCTCCGTACGGTCGGCCTGGCGGGTCAGGCCCACCGCGCGCAGGCGGACGCCGTACTGCGTCGACCAGAACGAGGCGACCGGGCGGTAGGCGACCGGGTCCTGAGAATGGAGCAGGTTGTGGGCCGCCGCGCGGGCCTGTTCGGCGGCGTTGCTCCAGTGGCCGAGGTTGACGAGGTCGTCGGCGTGCGGGTGGGGGAAGCGGGTGACGTCCCCGGCCGCCGTGATCCGGGGCTGCGGCCGGCCCGCGCCGTCCAGGACCCGGGCGTACTCGTCGGTGACCAGACCTTGGTCGATCCGGAGGCCCGAACCGGTCAGCCAGTCGGTTCGCGGCACCGCGCCGAGGGCCAGCAGGACCGTGTCGGCGGGCAGAGTGCGGGTGCCGTCCGGGCCGTTGACGGTGACATGGGTCGGACGGTCGGTGCCCGCGACGGCGGTGACGGTGTGGTGGGTGAGGATCTCCACGCCCGCGTCCCGATGCAACGCGGTCAGGAAGGCTGCGGCCTCGGGGCCGATCGCCGCCTGCAGCGGCAGCGGTTCGGGAGTGACGAGGGTGACGGTGTGGCCGAGTTCCCGGGCCACGGAGGCGATCTCGCAGCCGATGAATCCGCCGCCCGCGATCAGCAGGTGCCGAGGGGTGGCGGGATCGAGGTCGGCCTTGAGCGCGTGCGCGTCGTCCAGGGTGCGCAGGGTGTGCACGCCCGTGGTCGGTAGCGGCCCCGGCCAGGCGCGCGGAGTGGCGCCCGTGGCGATGATCAGACCGTCGTACGGATGAGTGGTCCCGTCGTCGAGGTGGACGAGACGGGCGGCGGTGTCCAGGTGGACGGCGCGGCGCCCGTAGTGCTCGTCCAGGCCGAGTGGGGCGGTGTCCTCCAGCGCCAGAGCGGCCGGAGTGATCTTGCCCTGGAGGAGTTCCTTGGACAGCGGCGGCCGGTCGTACGGCGGGTGGTTCTCGGCGCCGATGAGCGTGAGGGGCCCCTGGTGGCCGGCCTCGCGCAGCGCCTGCGCGGCGCGCAGACCCGCCAGGGAGGCGCCGACGACGACGATCCGCTCAGGACGTTCCCCGGCCCCGGCCCCGGCCCCGGCCCCCGGCCGGCCCGCCCCGCCGCCGGAGCTTGCCGGGGTGGGCGCGGTCACGGCGTCGCCTCGACGAGGATGGCGCGGACGGGGCAGACGGCGGCGGCCTTGACGGCCTTGTCGTGCAGGGCGTCGTCGGGGCTGGCGTCGTACACCAGGTAGTCGTCGTCGTCGAAGGAGAAGATCTCGGGGGCGGCGAAGACGCACTGGCCGTGGCTCTCGCACAGGTTCATGTCGACAGTGATCTTCACGCTCATGCTGCTGCTCCTTGGACGGGCTGGGGGGCGGGCGGGTTGAAACGGGAGTACTGCGGGGCGCTCCAGCGCAGCGGGGAGGCGTGGTCCCGCTGCACGACGCGCTCGATGGTGAACTCGACGACGCGCTGCGCGCCGGGGAGATCGGCCGTGTGATCGGGGTTCCAGTCGACGGTGGCGGTACCGGTGAGCTGGAGGAGGGTGCCGGTGCTCCAGTCGGGGAGCAGGAGGCCGGCGCGGGGATTCATTTCGATGTTGCCCAAGGTGCCGAACATGGCGTTGCCGACGTAGTCGGGCCAGCGCAGCCGGGTGGGCGTGAGCGCCTGGAGGAAGCCGGGGTTGCCGCCGCGGTGGGACGCGTCGGCGTTGCCGTCGGCGTCGGCGGTGGCGACGAAGAACGTATCCGTGCCCGCGATGAACTCCAGCTGCGAAGCGTCGAGTTCACGGCCGTGGCGCGGTGCCTCGGGGCGGTCCGTCTCGTACGCCGGCTCACGCTTTTGAATGTACTTGGGGCAGTTGGCGTAGATCTGGTCGAGCGCGATGTCCAGGCCGCCGTCGGGAGTGGGTCGCGAGCGGCCGTTCATCCGCATCCGGCGCCGGGTGGCGGGCTCGATGGCGATCATGCCGAGGTGGGCGGGCGCGGCAAGCGTCTCGTGGAGCGGGTCACCGGCCTCGGGGGTGGCGGTGACCGCCAGGCCGGCGGGGCCGGTGGCGGTGACGAAGCCGGGTTCCCCGGTGAGCAGGGAGGCCCAGACGTCGCCATGGGCGTCCGTGGCGCCGATGACGAGCATGGGCTGTTCGGCGAGGAACCCCCGGGCGATGTCCGGGATTTCGCTCTTGATGGCTGCGGAGGAGAAGTCGGCGTGGTCGAGCAGGCCGGCGCGCTCCTGCACGGTGCGTTCTCCCGGGTGGTAGACGCCCATGTCCGGCTCCTTTCCGGTCGGTGCTGATCCGCGGGGGCGCGCGAGGCGCCGGAGGTGCGGAGAGTGCGGAGGTACGAGTGACAGGTGGTGCGTACGAGCGGGTGGTGCGTACGAGCCGGTGGTGCGTACGAGCGGGTGGTGCGTACGAGCCGGTGGTGCGTACGAGCCGGTGACGCGTACGAACGGTGGTGCGTACGAGCGGGGGCCGGGGCGGCGGGGGTGGCGTGCCGCCTCGGTGCCGCGGTGATGCCGTGGTGGTGCCGTGGTGGTGCGGTGATGCCAGTGGTACGAGGTGGTGCGGTGGTACGAGGTGGCGCCGTGGTGGCGCCGTGGTGGATCCGGCCGGGCGGGGCGGTTCGGGCCCGGGGGGCGGGCTGACCAGGGGTGGCAGCCCGCCTGATCCGGCTGCTCCGGTTTAGAAGAAGCCGCAGGTGGGGGCGGCACCGGTCGGCGCGGGAGCGGTCTCGGCGCCGGACGGGGCGTAGATCTCCAGGCGGATGCCGTCGGGGTCGGTGAAGAAGATGCCGCCGGAGCCGGCGCCCTCGCCGTGGGAGACGACGCCGTCGTGGGCGAAGTTGGCGCCCAGCTCGCGCAGGACACCCTCGGCGATCTTGACGTCCTCGATGGTGTCGACCTGGAAGGACAGGTGGTGCAGGCCGGCCGCGCCGGTGGAGAAGGCGGCGTCGCTCTGCTGCCACAGGGTCAGCACCAGCTTGCCGTCACGGGCGAGGAACGCCCAGCGCTGCGAGTCGTCCTTGCCCTCGGCCAGGATCTCGAAGCCGAAGACCCGGATGTAGAAGGGCAGCGACTTCTCGATGTCGGTGACATTGAGGCCGACGTGGCCGGTCTGCAGGGACTTGGAGGCGAGGGACTGCGACATGGAAGTGCCTTCCTAGAAGAGGTGGGGGCCGGGCTTTTCGGGTTTCCCCGTCCGGCCCAACCGGTGAAAAGAACGTTACTGGTTGACTCGCTCACGGTCAACCGGTGAAACTGGGTTTGCTGGTTGAATCTGGCCATGTGGTCGCATGGACCACGACACGAAAGGGGCTCCCCGATGAGCACAGACCCGCAGCCGACCCCCGGCGCCGACCCACGGCCCCTGACCACCGAGCCGCTGCCGCTGGACCTGGTCAACACCGTCTGGATCGACGGGGGTGTGCGCCATGACCTGCTGCAATACCCCGGAGGGGTATCTATCTGGCTGGCGGCCACCGGGTTCGGCGACACCGTCCCCGACACCCCGGAGACCCTTGAGGCCCTCCTGGTCACCCGCGCCGCGATCGACGCGCTCCTCGACGAGCACAGTGATCACGAGCAGGCGGTCAACGGCCTGAATGAGACCCTCCGACACGGCCGTATCCGGCGCCTGCTGGCCCCGGAAGGGCCCCAGAGCGTCGTCGACACCGACTCTCCGGCCTGGTTGGCGGCCTGGAGCGCCGCCGAGGCGTACCTGCGGCTGCTGGAGGAGAACCCCGACCGCATCCGAAAATGCGCCAACCCCGACTGTGTCCTGCACTTCTACGACATCTCCAAGAACGGCGGCCGCCGCTGGTGCTCCATGGCCGGCTGCGGCAACCGCGCCAAGACCCAGCGCCACTACACCCGGCACCGCAAGAACACCGCCCCCACGAACCCGTAGCGCCGGCGCACCCGTCCCGTAGGGCGGGGCACATGGCTCCGCGCGGCTCCTTACGGCTCCGCGCGGTGACGGACACAGCGGCGGTGGTCACCGGCTCCCAGAGCAGCCGGCGGCCACCGCCGCTGTCGCGTTCCCGTGCCTGTCCCGGGCCTGTCCCGTGCCCGCCCCGCCCGCCTCGCCCCTGCCCCCTTGCACCCGACCCCCCTGCGGGCGGTGCGCCGCAGAGGGGCCGGGTGCAAGGGAGAGGGGTCGGGTGCAAGGGGGAGGGACCGTGGCGAGTGTCGAGTGGGGGACGGGCTCAGTCGCCCAGGGCGTACTCGCTGCCGGCTTCCCGCTCCCGCAGCGCCGCCCGGCGGACCTTGCCGGAGGCCGTACGCGGCAGCGGACCGGTGAACTCCACCACCCGCACCTGCTTCTCCGGCGGCAGATCTCGCACGACCGCCTTGAACAGCACGCGCGCGGTGTGCGCGTCGGGCTCCCAGCCGTCGGCCGGCACCACGTACGCCTTGGCCTTCCACAGCCCCACCGGATCCGGTACGGGCACGACCGCCGCGTCGGCGACCTGCGGCTGTGCGAGCAGCACCTGCTCCAGTTCGAGCGGGGAGATGCGGTGGTCGAACGACTTGAACATGTCGTCCGCCCGGCTCAGATAGCTCAGATGCCCCTGCTCGTCGCCCAGCACGAGATCACCCGTGTGGTAGAGGCCCGAGGCGAAGGCGCGGGCGGTGCGCTCGGCGTCGCCGGTGTACCCGTTCATCAGGCCGGCCGGGCGGTCCGTCAGATCGACGCACAGCTCTCCCGGGCTGCCGGCGGGCACCGGCTCGTGGGTCTCGGGATCCACCAGGACCAGCCGGTAGCCGGGCAGCGCCCGGCCGATCCGCCCGGCCACCGCCCGCTGGCCGGGCGTGGTGCCCGCCTGCGCGGTGGTCTCGGTCTGCCCGAACCCGTCGCGCAGCTCGATGCCCCACGCCGCGCGCACGGCCTCGATCAGCGGCTCCTCCAGCGGCTCGCCGGCCGAGGCCGCCTCCCGCAGCCGAGGCGGACGCGGCCCCAGCCCTTCGGCCACCAGCGCGCGCCACACCGTCGGCGGAGCGCAGAAGGTGGTGGCCCCGCGGGAGGTGAGGACGTCCAGGACGCGGCGCGGGGCGGCGTCCTCGGCGGGCAGGGCCAGGACGGTGGCCTCCGCGTTGAACGGGACGAAGAAGCTGCTCCAGGCGTGCTTGGCCCAGCCCGGCAGGGAGATGTTCAGATGGAGGTCGCCGGGTACGACGCCGTTCCAGTACATGCCGCTGAGGTGACCCACGGGGTAACTGGTGTGGGTGTGCTCGACCATCTTCGGCGCGGACGTGGTGCCGGAGGTGAAGTAGCGGAAGAGCACGTCGTCGGCCTTCGTGGGGGCGTCGGGCGTGAAGCCCCCGGTGAAGGCGCGGGAGTCGGCGTAGTCGGTCCAGCCGGGCACCGGGGCGCCGACGCTGATCCGGTTGACGGTGCCGGCCGCCGGGAACCGGTCGGTGACGGCCGCCTCGGCGACGACGTGGCGGACCTCGCCGCGCGCCATCCGGTCGGCCAGCTCGGCCGGAGTGGCCGTGGTGTACGTGGGGATGACGACGGCGCCGAGCTTGATCGCGGCCAGCGTCGTCTCCCACACCGCGGCCCGGTTGGCGAGCGCGAGCAGGACCGCGTCACCGCGGCGTACGCCCAGGGCGGCCAGCCAGCCGGCCACCTGGGAGCTGCGGGCGGCGAGTTCCCGGTACGTGACGACCTGGTCGCTGCCGGGGCCGGCCGGGCCGACCAGGCGCAAGGCCGGGCGGCCGGCGGTCTCCGGGTGGCGGGCGATCTCGTCGAACCAGTCCAGCGCCCAGTTGAAGTGGGTGAACTCCGGCCAGGAGAAGGCCTCGTGGGCCGCTTCGAGGTCCTCGCGGTGGGCCAGGAGCGTGTCCCGGGCGGCACGGAACACCTCGTACGGAGCCGGAGCCGGAGCCGGAGTCGTTTCGGACGCGGACACGGCGGTCGTTACGGACGCGGGGGTGGCGGCGGGGAGGGTCACGAGGTGCTCCGGGCGGTGCCGGCGGCGGCGAGCGGACGGTCGGCGGCGGCGGTGTCACCGGCTTCGCTGTCCGTACGGACACCGGCGGTGGCGGTGGTGGCGGCGGCGGTGGTGTCGGTGGAGGTCAGGAGGGCCTCGGCGATCGTGTCGGCGTCCCGGTAGAACAGGGTCTGGCCGGTGCCCGGGCGGCTGGAGCCGACCTGGGTGAACCAGCGGGTGTGCTCGGTGGGGATGCCCAGCGCGAACAGACCGTGGTGCGGCCGGCCCTCGGCGTCCAGGACCCGGAACGGTGCCGGGGTGACGTCGAGACCACCGGTGGCGTGCACGCCGTCGGGACCCTGGATGGTGAAGGTGCGCACCAGGCGGTCGGCGAGCAGCCGGCGCACCAGCGGCGAGGTGTCGCGTGCCAGGTCCGGGGTGGGGATACGGGCGTCGATCAGCGCGGTGGCCTCGGCGAAGGATCCGGGGACCTGCTCGGAGGCGACGGTGAAGGTGCCGGTCGTCTCGTCGGTGGCGAAGCGGGTGTGGGGGCCGGCGACGTCGACGACGCCCTGGTCGATCAGCGCGTACAGCTGCTCCACGCGCTCCAGCGGCGGGCCGGCCGACAGCAGGGCGTTCATCGGCAGGTAGTCGCGCTCGAAGTGCTCCGCGTGGGACGCGGGCAGCAGACCGCCGAAGTCGACGGCGTCGCGGACGACGTTGCGGATGTCGCGCAGGACGTCGAGCGCGGCCTTGAGCGGGCCGTCGGCGTTGCCGAGGCGGGCCTGGTCGAGGTCGTCGCGCATGACCGTCAGGAGGTGGGTGCGGAAGGCGTCCGTACCGTCGAACCGCATGTCCGCGAACGGCCGGGCCAGCGCCTTCAGATCGATCGGCGGGAGATCGGCGAGGCCCGCCGAGGCCAGCAGCGCGGCCGGGTCCTGGCCGCGGTGGAGGTGGTCGGCCAGATCACGGGCGAAACGATCCGCCGAGCCCGTCCCCACGCCCGAGCCCGTCTCCGTACCCGCACCCACGCCCGTCCCCACGCCCGCCTGGGCGCGGTGCGCGGTGGTGTAGTAGACGTATGCGATCTCGTCGAGCAGCAGCGGCAGCACGTCCGCGCCGAAGTCGAGCTGGGCGCTGCCGGTCCGCGCGACCCGCGCCGCCCGGGTGGCGGTGAGCGCCGCGCGGGTCAGGAACATCGGCTTGTGGCTGTGGGTGGCGGACTTCTGGTTGCGGCCTCGGGCGGGGATGGGCAGACCGCTGCGCGAACCGGCGACGATCCGCGGCTCGCGGCCCGAGGGGATGTAGGTGTACGTGCCGTCCGCGGCGGCCTTGAACTCGCCGCCCCGGCCCACCGTCAGAGAGAGCATCACGTCGTAGAAGGACAGACCGAGCCCGCGGATCGCGACGGTGGAGCCGGCCGGGATGGTGGCCTCGTCCAGCGGCATGTCGGCCGCCGAGTCACCGCGCAGGTAGTGCACCGGGTGACGGCCGGCGAAGGACTCCATGGCGGCGTCGAAGGGGTCGGCCTCGTTGCGCGGGTGGCCGGTGGCCAGGACGACCCGGTCGCAGGTCAGCCGGCGCGGCTCGGCGTCCAGCGTGAGCCGGTAGGTGCCGTCCGGCCGGGGCTCCACGGCGGTGACACCGGCCCGGTGCGCGTCGAGGGTGGCGTGCGGCGGCAGCGCGCGGACGACGGAACGGTAGACGTCGGCGAGGTAGCGGCCGTACTCGGCGCGCGTGGCGTAGTCGTTGGGGCCGGCCGGCTCCGCGCCCGCCGGGGTCTGGGCGACCAGCCACTCGTGCAGCGACGGGCCGGCGCCGGGCCGGGCCGGGCCCTGGTCGCCGTCGCCCGAGTACATGGTGATCTGGCTGGCGACGGTGTTCATCGTGAACCACGGATCCTGGTCCGTACGCCACACGCGGCCCGCGCCGATCTCGGTGTTGTCGACGAGGTGGACGACGACCGGCCGGGGCGCGGGGCCGCCCTGCGAGGTGGCCTGGTCGTACTCGTCCGTCAGCCGGCAGACGAGGCGCTCCAGGACCGACAGGCCACGCGGGCCGCTGCCGATCACGGCGAGGTGCAGAGGGCGGTTGAGGCTGGTGAGCATGCGAATCCCCTAGATGGATCAGACAGCGGGCGGGCGGACGAGTGGCCGGCGGCGGGCCGAAGACAGGACGAGCGGAGACGAGCCGAGACGAGCCGGGACGAGCCGGGGCGGCGCGACGAGACACGGGGCGAGACGACGCGGGGCCAGGCGGCGCGGGGCCAGGAACGGGACGGCGGGACAGCGGGACGGACGGAGACCCCGAAGGTCGGAAGAAGCGACGAGCCGGGACGGGGGTACGAAGTGGGGGTGCGGGGCCCGGCGACGCCGGAGCGGCCAGCCCCCGTACCCCGGCGGACGGGGGAGTCCGCAGGTGGGGGGAGTGGGGGAAGTCCGCGGGCGGGGCTGCCGGGCGGTGCGGGGGTGGTACGCCGACGGGCCGTGCGGTGGGGGGTTCGCGGGGTGGTGCCTGTCGTGCGGTGCGGTGCGGTGCGGTCGGAGTGCGGTGCGGCGCGGGAGAGCGAGGTACCGGACTCAGCGGCCCGAGAGGGCGGCGGGACCCGCGGCCGTCAGCGCGGCGCGGTCGTAGTGCTCCTGCACATGGCCGAGCATCCGGAGCAGGTCCTCGGCGCGCAGCCCGGTCTCGGCGCCGAGCGGGGCGGTGGTCACGGGCATGGACCCGGCCCGGAGCCACTGCAAGCTGCCTCGGGCGTCGATGAAGCTGCGGGCGCGCTGGGCGTTGTCGGCGTGCAGGCAGTACGGGACGTCGAGGATGCCTCGGCTGAACGCGAGGACCAGCGCCCGGTCGATGTCCGGGTGGAGATCGAGCACGGCCTCCACGAGCGTGCGGGCCTCGGCCAGCACCCCGAACTCTCCCTCGGTCGCGCCCGTCCCGATGCCCAGCCCCAGCCCCGCCCCGATGCCGTTGACGGTGGCCTCGCGGGCCTCGCGGGCCTCGCGAGCGGCGCGGGCGGCCTCCTCCAGAGCGGTGATGTTGTCCTCGATGGTCGGGATGCGGTGGGCCTCGGCCGGAGTCTTGACGATCATCCGCTCCGTGCCGGTGATCGCCGCCAGCCGGGCGGAGTCGCGCAGCAGTTCCAGCGCGCCGCCGACGGTACGGGGGAAGACCCCCATGTAGCTGTAGAGGACGACGTGCCAGTCGATGCCGTCGAGGTGCTCGGCCGCGAGGGTCCGCAGCGCGTGCAGGGCCTCGACGTCCTGGGCGCGGTGGGTCTGCTGGGCGTAGCTCAGCGAGACGCTGGTCAGACCGTGCCGGCGGAAGAAGATGCCTTCCAGGACGGACAGCGCGACCAGCAGACTCGGCGGGCACAACTGGCCGAGCATGCAGCCGCCGAACGACTCCAGATGGGTCCCCGGGCGGGAGGCGAGCAGCTCGCAGCTGCGGGCCCAGGCGTCGACGGACTCCGGGATCGGCGTACGGCTGTAGGGCAGGCAGTACGAGATCGGGCCGCCCTCGGTGGCGTCGAGCCCGGCGTCCAGGAGCGCGGCGATGATGTCGTACGGCTTCGCGGATCCGTGCCGGACCTGCACCGCGAAGTCGCTGCCCTGCTTGACCTGGTCGACCAGTGCCCTGGTGACGTCGGGGCCGTGCGCGACGATCGGATAGCCGTTGAGGTCGGCGCCCGAGGCCAGCGCCGCCCGGGCGGAGTCGTGGTCGCCGACCCGGGTGTAGCTGTCGAGCGTGATGGTGCCCACGACCCGGGCGCGGGCGTTCTTCACCGCGTTCAGGCCGAGCGCCATCTCCGTGGTGGTCGCCATGCCCATGCGCGGCTGGACGACGAGCTCGCCCTCGGCACGCGCCCGGGCCACGGCGCCGGCGAACACACCTAAGGAGCGCGACGCGGACACCGGAGCCGGGGCCGGGGCGCCGGTGGCGGGTGTGGCGACGGGGGAGGGGCCGGGGGCGGTCATCGCGCCGCTCCTTCGAGCGCCGGGGCGGAGGCCGCCAGGTAGCGGCGGAACGGCTCGATGCCCGCGGCGTCCTCGAAGACCGCGTCGAACCCGGCGTCCAGCAGGCCCTCGCTGTGGGACGCCCCGTCCACGCCTCGGATGCCGAGCTTTCCGCCGATGACGACCTTGAGGTCGCTCAGGTCGGGCTCCTGGCGCAGCTTGCGGATCAGCCGGCCGCCGTCGAGCGCGCCGTGGCCGTTGACGCTGGAGATCACCATCATGTCCGGGCGGTGCCGGCGGGCTTCGGCGATCAGCAGGTCGTCGGGGACGCATGAGCCGATGTTGGTGACCTCGTGACCGAGGTCCTCAAGGAGGAGCTGGAGGAAGACCAGGTTCCAGGTGTGGGAGTCGGAGGAGACGCTGGACACCAGGACCCGCCGGCCCGCGGAGGCCGTCGGAGCGCCGCTGTGACTGGACGCGGGCAGAGACATGGGAGTGATCTTTCCGTGGGGCACCGGCCGGTCGAACGACCGGCAGTGAGGGGGAAGGGGAGAGGCGGAGAGGAGGAGCCGGGTGGCGCCGGGAGGAGAGCGGCGCGGAGGTACGGGGCGGACGCCGGCCGGATGGTCAGCCGAGCCGAGCCGAGCCGAGCCGAGCCGAGCCGAGCCGAATCGAACCGGTCCGACCGGGCCGGGACCCGCACCGTGGGGGTTCCTCCCGGCCGGCCGGGAGACCGACCGGCGGGCGGAAGGGCGTGCGTGTCGCCGGCTCAGGGAGCGGCGGTGACGCCGACGGGGCGGATCGCCTTGACCGGGGTGCGGGCCTCGGCCGGGTGGGTGCGGATGGCCAGGACCGTGCAACCGGTGCGGCTGGACATCTGGTGCTCGGTGCCGGGGCCTTCGACGATCAGGTCGCCCTTGACGTAGGAGGGGCCGTCGCTGTGGTCGAGGACACCGTCGAGGACGAGCATCAGCTCGTAGCCGAGGTGCTCGTGGAAGTCGCCGTGCGCGCCGGGCGGGAAGCGCAGCAGCAGACCGATGGAGTCCTCGTTCTTCTCGGCGTCGGGGGCCCACAGGACGGCGTGCTCGACGCTGACCCGGCCGGGCTCCTGCCAGGCGGTCCATTCCAGGCCGTCCAGATCGAATCCGCTGCGGAACACGTTCTGTACGTAGAGGACGTTATCCATGGTCTCCCTCAAGTGCTTTTCCGGGGACGGGACGTGATGTCCTGTCACTAGAAAGGCTAGGGTGCGGAAATTCATTCGAACAGAATGTTTCCGATGGCTGGTATCCGGGTATCCGATGGACCTTCCAGGGGTCTTCCGTGAGCCTTCCGAAGACTTTCGTCGGCCTTTCCGAAACGGTTCCGGGCAGCACGACGGGCACGGCCGCGCCGGTCATTCCCCTTTCGGGAATTCACCGTCCGCGGGCCGTGCCCGGATCGTTTTTCGCCAGAGGTTCAGGAGGCGAGCAGTTTGTCGAGCTCGACGCTGTACGGAGCATCGCCGGCGCACTCGGCCGGGGTGGGGGCGGGCATACGGCGGATCAGCTCGGCGATCGAGCGGTCGGCCCGGCCCAGGTGGTCGGCGCGGGAGTAGACGAGACGGACGTCGAGCTCGGCGTGCGGGACGCCGGGGACGATCTGCAGGCCCTGGGCGGCCAGGGAGTCGTCCGGCGGGATCATGGCCAGTCCGTAGCCGGCGCGGGCCAGTTCGCGTACGCCGCCGACCGAGCCCGCCTCGATCACGGCGGGGTCGACGCCGTACCGGCTGCGCAGGATGCGGACCAGCGGGAGGTGACCGGCGCAGTCGGCGTTGACGGTCAGGACGCGGACCGGGCGCTGGGCGTCGGTCACCGGAGTGGCGGCCAGCGCGGGCGAGGCGACGGGCACCAGGGTCAGGGCGGGCAGTTTCTCGACGGTCAGGTCGTCGGGAAGCGTGTCCGCGCCGTCCTCGAAGGCGACGACGGCCAGCTGGGTCTCGCCGCGGGCGACGGATTCGGCGGCGTTGTGCGCGCTTAACTGGCGGGGCGAGACGGTGACCTTGGGGTAGCGGTAGCGGGCCTCCCGGATCAGCCGGCCCAGCCGCTGCTCCATGAGGAGGGGGTCCGCGCCGATGGCGACCCGGCCTTCGGCCTCGCCCTGGGGCTGTAGCGCGCCGCTCATCTCCTCCATGGTCAGCATGATTCTTTCCGCGTAATCTCGAACGATTTCACCGTGCTGGGTCAGTCGGACTCCGTGCGGAAGTCTTTTCAGCAGCGGATAACCGAGCTTCGTCTCCAGGGACTTGATGTGCCCGGTGATGCTGGACTGGGCATATCCGAGATTGCGCGCCGCTCTGGTGACGCTCCCCTGGCGTGCGACTTCGCGAAAGGTTCGCAATTGATGGATGGAAAGGTCCAAAACCATTGCTGTCCCCAAGAGTGAGAGATCCGACCTCGGCCGGACCGCACCCTTCGTGCCGTCACGTGATGTTCGAACACGAGGGCGCGGACCCGCCGAATGTCCTGCGAGAACGCTCCTCCGGGTCGCTCCGGCGCCCTGCTCGTACTCGCGTTGGAGCGCCGTCACGTCGTACCCTGCCGCTACAGCGATGCGTCTAACGCATTACTGCGGATACCCCCGTTAGGTATGAGATGGTTGCATGCCGCTGCCTCGCTCGGCAAGTCGGTCCGAGAACCCGCCCCCCGAAGGATGCCGGTGACCCCCCACGCCCTGACCTCTCCTCATCCCGCCACCGAAGCGCCGCCGTTGCTCGGCGAACCGCTGGCGCTGGAGTTCGTCAACACCCACTACGCCGTGCGCGGTTCGATGCGCGACGGCCTCGGCCGCCCCGACTACCTCGCCTGGTGGCTGTCCATGTGCCGGGACCGCTTCACCACCGAACTCACCGACGCGGCGCTGGCCGCGGTCGACGAAGCCGATGTCGTCCACTTCCGTGAACTCCGGGACGCCTCCCGCCGTTTGATAGACGCCCGCGTCGACGGCGGGGAGCCCGACAGTCGTGACGTCGCCCAGCTCAACCGGGCCGGCGGCCTGGGCCGTTCCTGGCCCATCCTGCTCTGGAACCCCCAACAGCCCCCCACGGCTGCCCGCTTGGGATCCCAGGGCCCGCTCCTCGAAGCCCAGGCCGAACTCGCCCACGCCGTCGTCACCCTCCTGACCGCCCCCCGCGCCGATGTCGCGGCCTGTCCCGGCCCCGGCTGCGTCCTGTTCTTCGAGCGCACTCCGCCCCGCCGCGCCTGGTGTTCGCCCGGCTGCGGCAACCGTGCCCGCGCGGCCCGCCACTACCACCGCCACCGCCCCGCGGACTGACCGCCGGCCCGATCGCCGGACCCCCGCCCACCGGGCCGCTCTCCGGACTGTCCACCAGTCCGGAGAGCGGCCCGGAGGCGTCTGCGGGGCGTCTGCCGGGACGCGAAAGATCTAACGGCCCGCTTCTCGATTGCCGTTAGACACCGTCTGACGAGCAGATATCGGCAAACGCCATATCAGCCATCTGGAACATCAGCTCCACAGGTCCGGCCCGCGACCTACCTTCGATAGCGGAACAGCAACGTTGCTCCAGCGTCTCCCGCTCCACCACCTCCTCCCGAGTGCCGCACACCTCACCGGGAACAGGTGATGACCTGCCGACAGACACCCGAAGAGGACCCAGATGCTCTCCATACGTTCGAGCCGCCGTATCGCCGTGGCCGCCGCCGGTCTCGCCCTGATCACCGCCGCCGTCGGCGCGACCCCGGCCGGTGCCCAGCCCCTCGACACGACCACGCCGACCACCCCCGACCGTGTCCTGTACTGGAACAACGCCATCCTGGACGCGTTCCGGCAGGTCGGTGGCACCCCGGGTCCCCTCACTCGCGGTGGCGCGATGATGAACCTCGCCATCTACGACGCGGTCAACTCCATCCAGACCATCGGCACCCCGTACGTCACGAAGGACGCCACCGCGGCCGGCAAGTACGGCTCCGTCGACGCGGCCGTCGACTACGCCGCCTACACGGCCCTGACGAACGCCTTCCCCAGCGTCGACTTCACGGCCGCCTTCAACGCCGCCCGCGCCCTGCCGGACCGCGGCAACGCCGCCGAGCAGCAGGTCGGCAGCCAGCTGGGCATCGAGACCGCCAACGCGATCATCGCCAACCGCACGGGCGACGGCTCCACCGACACCAGCCCGTACGTCGCCGTCAACGCGCCCGGCCACTGGATCCCGGCAGCCGGCAAGCCGGTCGGCAACCCGAACTGGGGCAACGTCAAGCCGTTCGCCCTGACCAGCGGCAACGAGTTCCGTCCGGCCAAGCCCTACGGCTTCACCAGCCCCGACCAGATGCTCGCCAGCCCGGAGTACGCGGCCCAGGTCAACGAGCTCAAGGCGGTCGGCGGCAAGAACTCCACCGTCCGTACGGCCGACCAGACCCAGCAGGCCCACTACTGGGCCAACGACCTCGACGGCACCTACAAGCCGGTCGGCCAGCAGTACGACCACACCCTGGTCATCTTCAAGAAGTACCGGCCCAACGGCGGCTCCTTCGCCTCCGCCAAGCTCTTCACGAAGATGTCCGTCTCCCTCGCCGACGCGGCCATCGCGATCTGGGACTCCAAGTTCAACTCGGACTGGGACCTGTGGCGCCCGCAGCACGCCATCAACTTCGCCGACCAGGTCTACAACAAGGACATCACCGCCGACCCGACCTGGCAGCCCCTGGAGTCGGACCTCGCCGGCAACAGCTTCAGCCCGAACTTCCCGACCTACGTCTCCGGTCACTCCGGCATCGCCGCCGCCTGGGCCGGCGCGATGAAGAACTACTTCGGCCGTGACGACCTGTCCTTCACCGGTGGTACGGACGACCCGTTCGCCAAGAACGTCACCCGCACCTTCCCGTCCTTCACCGCCGCCGCCAAGGAGAAGGCCGACAGCCGCAAGTACATCGGCGTCCACTTCGAGTGGGACAACGCCGCCGCGCTGGACCTCGGCTACAAGGTCGCCAACAAGACCAACGCCCGCTTCTGATCCGCACAACGGCTCGGTGATGCCGACACCCCGGCACACCGGCACACGTGGCGGCCGCTCACCCGGCCGCCACCCCGTGGACCACGACACCACGGCCCTCCCGGGCCGTGGTGTCGCCGTGGTCGCCGCCCCATCCGCCCGCTCCGCCCCACACCCCACCGGGCGGCGCGCCCGCACGTCCGGGCGCGTCCCCGCTCGTACCCCCCAAGGAACACCCATGGCCACCCAGACCCCCACACCCGCTCCCGCACCGACGGTCACCCCCGAAGCAGTCACGCCGCCAGCCAACTCCCCCTCTCCCGGCGGTCGTTACATCAAGCTCCTCACCAGTAAAGCCCCCGCGCGCCCGAAGCCGGTCACGATTCTCACCAATACCCTCGCCGCCACCCTGGCGCTCACCGCCATCGCCGGCCTCGGGCTGCTCCTCCACGAGCCCCTTCTCATCCCCCCGCTCGCCGCCAGCGCCGCCCTCGCCTACGGCGCGCCCAATCTCCCGCTCTCCCAGCCCCGCAACATCATCGGCGGCCAGCTGATCTCCGCCCTCACCGGTTTCGCGGTCCTCGCGCTGCTGCCCTCCAGCACCGTCACCGCCGCCGTCGCCGGCGCGCTCGCGCTGACCACGATGACCCTCAGCCGCACCAACCACTCCCCGGCGGCGGCCACCGCGATCATCGTGGTCCTCACCCAGCCCTCCCTCGGCGTCTTCCTCGGCGGTCTGGCCCTCACCACCGTCACCCTCAGCCTCATCGCCGTCCTGCGCGCCAAGATCGACCCGACCACTCCCTCGTACCCGCAGTACTGGTGGTAAACGGATGACCAGCAGATTCGCCCAGCTCCTCTTCACCCCCGACGTCCAGCGCCACCAGGACACCGCGGGCAGTGCCCGCGCCTACCGGCGCATGGCCACCGCCGCCGGGCCGGCGCCCGATGAACTCGGCGAGGACGAGCAGGAGTTCATCCTCGAACGCGAGAGCTTCTACATCGCCAGCGTCAACACCGCCGGGTGGCCCTACGTCCAGCACCGGGGCGGTCCGCCGGGCTTTCTCCAGCCGCTCGACGGCCGCACCCTGGCCTTCGCCGACTTCCGGGGAAACCGGCAGTACATCACCAACGGCAACCTCGACAGCGACGACCGGGTCTCCATGATCTTCATGGACTATCCGCACCGGATCCGGCTGAAGGTCCTCGGGCACGCCCGCATCGTGCAGCTCGCCGAGCACCCCGAACTCGCCGAGCGCCTGCGGCCGGTGGACTACGACCACCCGCACATCGTCGAACGCCTGGTCCTCGTCACCGTCGAGGCCTTCGACTGGAACTGCCCGCAGCACATCACCCCGCGCTACACGCTCCCCGAGCTCCACCGGGCGCTCGACCCGATCCGCGCCCGCATGGACGAGCTGGAGAGCGACAACACCGCGCTGCGCAAGGCGCTCGCCGAGCAGGGCATCACCGACCCCACGCGCGGCGGCGCGTGAGAAGGCGCGGGGGTCGTCATGCGGTACGGCGTGGACGCGAGGAACCCTTGTTCTTTCTCTCCCCGAACGGCGAGAGAAAGAACAAGGGTTCGTCATGTGCCGGGGTGGGGCAGGGTGCTCCGGAGGTCGGGCGCTCAGCCGATGCCGGCCCCGCCCCCGCCCTCGCCTACTTCCAGGGCCCCGTCACCGCGAACGTCGTCCCCGGCGTGTAGCAGTTCACGTACATCGTCGAGCCGTCCGGCGAGAACGTGACACCCGCGAACTCGCCCCACTCCGGGGCCTCGGGCGTGCCGATGTTCTGGGCGCCCCGCGCGACCGCGTACACCTCGCCCTTCCGGCTCACGCCGAAGACGTGCTGCGCGCCCTCGCCGTCCTCGCAGACCATCAGGCCGCCGGTCGGCGCGAGACAGATGTTGTCGGGGGACTCGCCCGGCAGTTGGACGTCCGTGTCCGGTCCGAAGACCACGACCAGGGTGAGCCGGCGCGGCCCCGGCTCGTACTTCCACACCTGTCCGTAGTGGGTCGCGGCCGAGCCGTCCTTGGCGCGGGCGAACGACGAGACGAAGTACACCGCCTGCCCGCCCCAGTAGCAGCCTTCCAGCTTCTGCGCGTGCGTGATGCCCTTCGGCCCGAAGTCCTGGAAGCGGATGGGGGTTTCGGTGGCCAGCGGATCCGGTACGGGCACCCACTGGATGCCGTCGAAGCGCGTCCCCGGCTTCTGGACGACCGACAGGTCCGGCACGCCCGGCACCCGCATCGCCTCCAGGGCGCCGCCCGCGCGCAGTGAACCGCTGCCGCCCAGCGGCTTGTTGGGCAGGAAGCGGTAGAAGAGGCCGAAGGGCCGGTCGAAGGCGTCCTCGGTCTCGTAGACGATGCCGTTCCTCGGATCCACCGCGATGGCCTCGTGCTGGAAGCGGCCCATCGCGGTCAGCGGGACCGCGCCGGTGCGGTGCGGATCGGCGCCGTCGACCTCGAAGATGAAGCCGTGGTCCTTGGTGTAGCCGTTGGTGCCGGCCCGGTCCTCGGTCTCCTCGCAGGTCAGCCAGGTGCCCCAAGGGGTGGGCCCGCCCGCGCAGTTGACGGCCGTACCGGCGATGCCGACCCGCTCGCCCAGGACGTTGTTGCGCCCGTCCAGTTCCAGGACCGTACAGCCGCCCTTGGCGCCCGGGTCGTACGTCAGCCCGGCCACGGTCGGCACGCCGATCGGCGCGGTGACCCGGTTCTCGTGGTTGCGTACGAGGTGCACCCGGCCGCGCTGTCCGGCGAAGGCGCCCATGCCGTCGTGGTTGCCCGGCACCGGGCCCTCGCCGGAACGCAGCGGGTCGCCCTGCCGGGACAGCACCTTGTAGGAGAAACCGGCCGGAAGATCGAGCAGCCCGTCCGGGTCGGGCACCAGCGGACCGTATCCGGCATGGTTCCCCAAGAGCGCGCCACCGCCGGCGGGAGCGGCGGCGGCCGTACCGGCGAAGAGTTCGGAGAATGCGCCGGCGAAGGCGATGCCGGCGACGGACGCGCCCGTCCCGGCGAGGATCTGACGTCGTGTTGCGGACAAGCGTTCGGTGAACATGAGGCAACGACCCGCTTTCTGTAAGACCAGCAGAGGGGGTGTGACGTGTGACCCGCATGTGTGTACCACGCACAGTGGTGACACGTGAACCACGCGGGTCACGCGCGCCTCAGGTATGTGCCGAAGCCTCCGGAATATGCCGTACGGACGCCGATCAGGCACCGGTCAGGTACGGATCAGTCGCCGGTCAGCCGCCGATCAGGCGCCGAGGGAACCCTTCGTGACGCCCAAGGGACTTCCGTCGGATGCCGCGAAGCCTCAGGCCAGCTCGGCCGTCAGGGTGATCGTGGTCCCCGTCAGCGCCTGGCTCACCGGGCAGTTCTTCTTCGCGTCCTCCGCGTACGACTGGAACTGCGCCGCGTCGATGCCGGGCACCTCGCCGCGCACGGAGAGGTGGATGCCCGTGATGCCCGTCCCCGGCTGGAAGGTGACGTCCGCCTTCGTCTCCAGGCGGGTCGGCGGGTTGCCGGCGCCGCCGAGGGCGTGCGAGAGCGCCATGGAGTAGCAGGCGGAGTGCGCGGCGGCGATCAGCTCCTCCGGGCTGGTCTTGCCGTTCGGCTGCTCGGCGCGGGCCGGCCAGGAGACCGGGTACGTGCCGATGCCGGAGGAGTCGAGGCTGACCTCACCGGAGCCCTTCATGAGGTCGCCCTGCCAGACGGTGTGGGCGTGACGCACGGTGGCCATGTGTATCCCTTTCGTTGGGGTACGGCCAAACTACTGCGCCACCAGCCCCTTCGCGTCCCGTGCGAGCGCGGTGAGCCGGGAGATCGCCCGGAAGTACTTCTTCTTGTACCCGCCGTTCAGCATCTCGTCACTGAACAGCTTGTCGAACGGCAGACCGGAGGCGAGCACGGGTATCTCACGGTCGTAGAGCCGGTCGGCGAGCACGACGAGCCGCAGCGCGGTCGACTGGTCGGGGACCGGCTGGACGTCGGTGAGGCACACCGCCGTCAGGTCCTCGGTCAGCGCGCTGTACCGGCTCGGGTGGACCCGGGCCAGGTGGTCGAGCAGATGCGGGAAGTCGTCCAGGGAGGCACCTGGGGTGGCGTACGCGGTACGGGTGACGGTCTCTTCGTCGTACGGCGCGGGCGCCTCGGGCAGCCCGCGGTGGCGGTAGTCCTCGCCGTCGATGCGCAGCGGCCGGAAGTGCGCGGACAGGCCCTGGATCTCGCGCAGGAAGTCGGCGGCGGCGAACCGGCCCTCGCCGAGCTTGCCCGGCAGGGTGTTGGAGGTCGCGGCGAGCGCGACGCCCTGCTCGACGAGCTTGCCGAGCAGGCTGGAGACGAGGACGGTGTCGCCCGGGTCGTCCAGCTCGAACTCGTCGATGCACAGCAGCCGGTGGTCGCTGAGGGTGCGCACGGTCTGCTGGAAGCCCAGCGCGCCGACCAGGTTGGTCAGCTCGACGAAGGTGCCGAAGGCCTTGAGCGAGGGGTCGGCCGGGGTGGCGTGCCACAGGGAGGCCAGGAGGTGGGTCTTGCCGACGCCGTAGCCGCCGTCGAGGTAGACGCCGCGGGGTCCGGCCGGGGCGGTCCGCTTGGGCGTACGGGAGAACCAGCGGCGTCGTCCCGCACCCGAGGCGTGGGCGCCGCCGAGGCCCTCGGCGAAGCCGGAGAGGACCCGTACGGCCTCGGTCTGGCTGGGCTGGTTCGGGTCCGGTATGTACGTGTCGAAACGCACCGAGTCGAACCGGGGCGGCGGCACCATCTCCGCCACCAGGCGGTCGGCGGGGACATGGGGCTCACGCGAGCACAGCGAGAGCGGGGCGGCCTCGGTGGGCGCCGCTTCGGTTATGGCACGGGTCGACACAGTTATCCACTCTAAGCGCCATGTCAGACTGCGAGGATGCGACGCCTGTTCCCTGTGACGGACATGACAGCCCCGGCCGCGGTCGGCACCCCCGCCGGCACCCCCGCCGGCACCTCCGCCGGCGCCCCCGGCGAGACCCCCCGCGAGGCCGTCCGCGAGACCCCCCACGGCACGTCCCCCGCCCTCTCCGGCGCCACTGGCCCCGCGTCCCTCCCGGGCACCGGGGCCTCCCGGGAAGCCGAGGCGTCCCGGGACACCAAGCCCTCCCTGGCGACGAGGGCTCCCCAGGGCGCCCCGACCCCTCAGGGCGCCCCGACTCCCCAGGGCGTCGCGGGGCCGGACCCCGACGCCGACCGCGAGTGGTCGCTGGACGAGCTGGCCGACGCCTACGCGTACCCCGACCCGCTCCCGAAGGGCGCCTCCTGGCTGCGCGCCAACATGGTCTCCTCGCTCGACGGCGCGGGCCAGCACGACGGCCGCTCGCAGCCGCTGTCCTCGGCGGCCGACATGCGCGTCTTCGGGACGCTGCGCGCGCTCGCCGACGTGGTGATCGTCGGCGCCGAGACCGTACGGCAGGAGGGCTACCGTCCCGCCCGGGCGCGGGAGGCCTTCGCGGAGCGCCGGAAGGCGGCGGGGCAGGGCCCGGCGCCGGTGATCGCGGTCGTGACCGCCTCGATGGAGCTGGACTTCTCGCTGCCGCTGTTCACCGAGCCGCTGGTGCCGACCCTGGTGCTGACCGGCGCCGCCGCCTCCCCGGAGCGCCGGGCGGAGGCCGAGCGGGCCGGGGTGGAGGTGGTGATCGCGGGCGACGGCCGGGAGGTCCAGCCGCTGGAGGCGGTGGCGGCGCTCGCCGAGCGCGGGCTGCGGCGCCAGCTGACCGAGGGCGGGCCGAGGCTGCTGGGTCAGTTCGTGGCGGCGGGGGTGCTCGACGAGATGTGTCTGAGCCTGTCGCCGACCATGACGGCGGGCGGCGCGCAGCGGATCGCCGGGGGACCGGTGATCGCGGTTCCGCAACGCTTCTCGGTGGCTTCCGTACTGGAGCAGGACGGCTTTCTCTTCACCCGCTACCGTCGGATCTGACAATCGGCGGAATTTCCCGTTCCGCTTAGCGTGCACTGGGCAGACTTACCCTCGCAGTCCCCGTGAACCGCCTGCGGCCGCGGGGAAGGATGGTTTCCGCAGAAGGGCTTTCCTGAGGTGTTCACAAGCGTTCTGATGATCGAGAAGCCCCTGACGGCCGACGACGTGGACTTCGTCACCACCCTGCACGGCGACGAGGGCGTGTCCTTCATCGTCCTGATGCAGCCGCGCGGTGACCAGGCCGACGCGCTGCTGCGCGCCATCGACGACGTGGCCATGGGCGAGCTCAAGGAAGCGGCCCGCGAGGGCGACGAGCCGGAGGGCGAGGCGGCGCTCGCCCCCGCCGAGCAGGGTCTGGAGATCTCGCTCCAGGCGCTGAGGGCGGCGGGCTGCGAGGCGGTCGGGCAGGTGGTCGAGGAGCACCCCCTCGACAAGATGAAGAGCGTGGTCGAGGAGGCGAGCGCCGACGAGGTGATCGTGCTCACCGCCCCGCACTACGTGGAGGAGTTCTTCCACCGCGACTGGGCCTCCCGGGCCCGCCACAAGGTCGGCGTCCCGGTCCTGAAGCTGTTCGCGCACAGCGAGTGACCCGCGCGGGCCCCTCGTGAGCCGTACGTGAGCCCCTCATGGGCCCCTCATGAGCCCCTCGTGAGTCGCGTGTGAGGGGCGTGTGATCCCCGCGTGGCCTCGCGGCGCCGCGGGCGCCCGGGAGCACCGCTCCCCGGGCGCCCGACCGCCATCCCCTAGGCTGGGCCCGCATTCGTCACACACAAACCCAGGGGAGAACCGCATGGCACCCGCCATCCCTGCCGCCATGGAACGGCCGCACTTCATCGGCATCGGCGGTGCCGGAATGTCGGGCATCGCGAAGATCCTCGCCCAGCGGGGCGCCAAGGTCGCGGGCAGCGACGCCAGGGAATCCGCCACCGCCGACGCGCTGCGCGCCCTCGGCGTCACCGTGCACATCGGCCACGCCGCCGAGCACCTGGCCGACGACGCCTCCGCCGTCGTCGTCTCCAGCGCCATCCGCGCCGACAACCCCGAGCTGGCCCGCGCCGCCGAGCTGGGCATCCCGGTCGTGCACCGCTCCGACGCGCTCGCCTCCCTGATGGACGGCCTCGGCGCCCTCGCGGTCGCCGGCACCCACGGCAAGACCACCACCACCTCGATGCTGGCCGTCGCGCTCACCGAGCTGGGTCTCGACCCCTCGTACGCGATCGGCGGCGACCTCGCGGGCCCCGGCACCAACGCCCGCCACGGCCAGGGCGACATCTTCGTCGCCGAGGCCGACGAGAGCGACCGCAGCTTCCAGAAGTACGACCCGACGGTCGCGATCGTCCTCAACGTCGAGCTGGACCACCACGCCAACTACGCCTCCATGGACGAGATCTACGAGTCCTTCGAGGCGTTCGCGGCCAAGATCCGCCCCGGCGGCACCCTGGTCGTCGGCGAGCACGCGGGCGCCCGCGAGCTGGCCGGCCGGGTCTCCGGCACCAAGGACCTGACGGTCCTCACCGTCGGCGAGGCCGAGGGCTCCGACGTCTGGATCCGCCGGATCACCCCGAAGGGCATGACCAGCGAGGTCGCGGTCGTCATGCCGGACCTGGACGAGGAGATCGTCTTCACCGTTTCCGTCCCCGGCCGCCACTACGCCCACAACGCCGCCGCCGCCCTCGCCGCCGGCTCCCGCCTGGGCATCGACCCGCGCGACCTGGCCCGCGCCCTCACCGCGTACACCGGTGTCGGCCGCCGCCTCCAGCTCAAGGGCGAGGCCCAGGGCGTACAGGTCATCGACTCGTACGCGCACCACCCCACCGAGATGACCGCCGACCTGGAGGCCATGCGCGGCGCCGCCGCCGACGCCCGGCTCCTCGTCGTCTTCCAGCCGCACCTGTTCTCCCGTACGCAGGAGCTGGGCCGCGAGATGGGCGACGCGCTGGCGCTCGCCGACGCGTCGGTGGTCCTCGACATCTACCCGGCCCGCGAGGACCCGATCCCGGGCATCACCAGCGAGCTGATCATCAACGCCGCCCGCGCGGCCGGCGTCGACGTCACGCCCGTCCACGACAAGGACACCGTCCCGGACGTGATCGCGGGAATGGTCCGCCCCGGCGACTTCGTTCTGACCATGGGCGCGGGCGACGTCACGGACCTGGGCCCGAGGATCCTCGCCCGCCTGGCGAACTGAACCACCGAGGGAGCGGAGGCGGACCATGGCTGACAGGGCTGACAGGGCCGATAGGGCCGGTAAGGCCGGTAAGGCCGATTACGAGGTCGAGAAGACCGACGAGGAGTGGCAGGCGCAGCTCACGCCGTCCGAGTACCAGGTGCTGCGGCTCGCGGGCACCGAGCCCGCCTTCCGAGGCGAGTACACGGACACGAAGACGAAGGGCGTCTACTCCTGCCGGGGCTGCGGGGCCGAACTCTTCACGTCCACCGAGAAGTTCGAGTCGCACTGCGGCTGGCCGTCGTTCTACGACCCGAAGGACAGCGAGGCCGTCGAGCTGATCGCGGACACGTCCCACGGCATGATCCGTACCGAGGTGCGCTGCGCCCGCTGCGGTTCGCACCTGGGGCACGTCTTCGAGGGGGAGGGCTACCCGACCCCCACCGACCAGCGGTACTGCATCAACTCGATCTCGCTCCGGCTGGAGCCGGACGCGAGCTGATCCGGGGCGGCCCGAGCGGGCCGCTACGGTTCCGGAGGCGACTCGCGGTTCAAGAGGCGACTCAGGAGACCGATCCAGAGGCGACCCGAGGGAGCCCGGCGATATGCCGGGACTCTCCCGGGTCGCCTTTTTGGGCTGCCCAATCATTTGAATGACCTCTAAGATCGTCTGACGATCGACGGTGGACGCCGAAGCCTGCCCGGACGCGTCCGCCGCGCCATGCCCACGGGGCCCGCGCCACCCGCCGCGCAGAGCGGCGGAGCCGGGCGTCGAGCAAGTCGACGAGAGGAACGTTTCATGCGTGCTCGGATCATCGGTACGGCCGCCGCGACAGCCCTGGCGGCGGTGGCGGCCCGCGACCTCGTCCAGAAGAAGCACGCGCTGCTCAGGAACTTCCCCGTGGTGGGCCACGCCCGCTATCTGCTGGAGCGGATCGGGCCGGAGCTGCGGCAGTACGTCGTGACCTCCAACGAGGAGGAGCGCCCCTTCAGCCGCGACCAGCGCACCTGGATCTACGCCTCCGCCAAGGGCGAGAACAACTACTTCGGTTTCGGCACCGACGTCGACGTCGAGCACGTGCAGGGTCACGCGTACGTGAAGCAGCGCACGTTCGCCGGAGTGCTGCCCGACCTGACGGATCCGGACGCCCCGCTGCCCTCGGCGAAGATCCTCGGCGGCCCGCGCGGGCGCGCCAAGGCGTTCCGCCCGGCGAGCGTCGTCAACATCTCGGCGATGAGCTTCGGTTCGCTGTCCGGCGCCGCCATCACCGCCCTCAACCAGGGCGCGGCGATGGCCGGCACGATGCACAACACCGGCGAGGGCGGCCTGTCCTCGTACCACCGCAACGGCGGTGATCTCGTCCTGCAGATAGGCACCTCGTACTTCGGCTGCCGCAACGCGGACGGCACCTTCAATCTCGACAAGCTCAAGGCCGTCGTCGCCGGAGCCCCGGTCCGGGCGATCGAGATCAAGCTCTCCCAGGGCGCCAAGCCCGGCCTCGGCGGCATGCTCCCGGCCGCGAAGGTGACCCCCGAGATCGCCGAGATCCGGGGCATCCCGGCGGGCGAGGACTGCGCGTCGCCCTCCCGGCACACCGCGTTCCACGACGTCGACTCGCTGCTCGACTTCGTGGAACTGCTCGCCGCCGAGACCGGTCTGCCGGTCGGGATCAAGAGCGCCGTGGGCGAGATGAGCTTCTGGGAGGAGCTGGCCGCCCTGATGGCCCGGGGCGACCGGGGTGTGGACTTCGTGACCGTCGACGGCGGCGAGGGCGGCACCGGCGCGGCGCCGCTGATCTTCTCGGACTCGGTGTCGCTGCCGTTCCGGATGGGCTTCTCGCGGGTCTACGGCACCTTCGCCGAACGGGGTCTGACGGACGATCTGACCTTCATCGGCTCGGGCAAGCTCGGCCTGCCCGAGAACGCCGCCGTCGCCTTCGCGCTCGGCGTCGACATGATCAACGTCGCCCGTGAGGCCATGCTGTCGATCGGCTGCATCCAGGCGCAGAAGTGCCACACCGACAAGTGCCCCACCGGCATCGCCACCCAGAACCCGTGGCTGGTGCGCGGGGTCGACGCGCCGTCGAAGGCCACCCGCGCCGCCACCTATCTGCGCACCCTGCGCAAGGAGTTGCTGAAGGTCTCGGGCGCCGTCGGCGTCGCCCATCCGGGGCTCATCACCACCGACGACATCGAGATCATGAACGGCGACTACGACGCCCGCAGCCTGGCGAGTGTCTACGGCTACAAGGAGGGCTGGGGCGAACTCGGCCCGGAACTGGCCCGGGAGATCGCCGGACTGGTCACCCGACCGGCCCAGTAGGTCCAGAGAGCCCAGAAGCCCAGAGCCCGAAGAACCGAGAGTCCAGGGAGCCCAGGGATGTCCGTGAGCCGGCCGGTGCGTACGCGTCGCGCCGGCTTACGTGTGCCCGGCCGCGCGCAGGCCGGGTTACGTACCCCGGGCGCGCCGGGTGCCTTTGCCGCGTTACGTGCCCCGGGCGCCCTGCCCGCCCCTGCCGTGTTACGGGCAGCCGGCGCCCCGCGCGCCCTCGCCGCGTCACGCGCGCCCGCCGCCCCGCGTACCCTCGCCCCACGTACCCCCGCCTGGCGGACACCCGCCCGGCGCCCCGCCCAGCCGCTATCCGGCCTCGCCGCCCGGCAGCTCCCCGTCCCCGCCCCGCCTCCTCGCGCACGCGGGGCACAGGCCGCGGTAGGTCACCTCGGCCCCCGTCACCGTGAACCCGTAGCGTTCCCCCTCCGGCAGCACGTCCAGCGGATCACCCTCCGGGTGGACGTCGCGGACCGTGCCGCAGCCCGCGCAGACCAGATGCTGGTGCGCGCGCCGGACATTCGGGTCGTAACGCTTGGCGCGCCCGACGCTCGACACCTCGATCAGCTCCCCGAGCGCCACCAGCTCGCCCAGCGTGTTGTACACCGTCGCGCGCGAGATCTCGGGCAGTCTCGCAGTCGCACGGGTCAGTACCTCGTCCGCTGTGAGGTGAATGTGCTCGCCGTCCAGGACCTCGGCGACCACCCGGCGCTGGGCGGTCATCCGCCAGCCGCGTCGGCGAAGCCGTTCCAGCAGGTTGCTCATGGTCACCAGCCTTGCTGTGCGAGTAACAAGCCACTACCCCGACCGTACGAGTCCGACTGTCATCTTGACTTGGACTGTGTCCATATTAGGATCGACTCCAGTAGTAGCCAAGAGGGTGCGCGCCGGTCCCCCCGGCGTTCCGCCCGACCATCGACGCCCCCAGCAGTCCCCGCGCCCCGTGAGCCGCATGGTTCGGAAGGAAAGTCCGATGTCTGAGCAGAAGCACGATCCACTTGTCACCGAGGACGCGTCGGCCGCGCAGAGCACGGGCGGTTGCCCCGTGGCGCACGGTCGCGCCCCGCACCCGACCCAGGGCGGCGGCAACCAGCAGTGGTGGCCGGACCGGCTCAACCTGAAGATCCTCGCGAAGAACCCCGACGTGGCGAACCCGCTCGGCGGCGACTTCGACTACGCCGACGCCTTCAACGGTCTCGACCTGGCGGCCGTCAAGCGCGACATCGCCGAGGTGCTCACCGACTCCAAGGACTGGTGGCCGGCCGACTTCGGCAACTACGGCCCGCTGATGATCCGCATGGCCTGGCACAGCGCCGGCACCTACCGCGTCCGTGACGGCCGAGGCGGCGCCGGAGCCGGTCAGCAGCGCTTCGCGCCGATCAACAGCTGGCCGGACAACGTCGGCCTGGACAAGGCCCGCCGTCTGCTGTGGCCGGTCAAGAAGAAGTACGGCAAGTCGCTCTCCTGGGCCGACCTGCTGATCCTCACCGGCAACGTCGCCCTGGAGACCATGGGCTTCGACACCTTCGGCTTCGGCGGCGGCCGCGTCGACGAGTGGGAGGCTGACGAGGACGTCTACTGGGGCCCGGAGACCGAGTGGCTGGGCGGCGACGCCCGCTACACCGGCGACCGCGACCTGGAGAACCCCCTCGCCGCCGTCCAGATGGGTCTGATCTACGTCAACCCCGAGGGCCCCAACGGCAACCCGGACCCGATCGCCGCCGCCCGCGACATCCGCGAGACCTTCGCCCGCATGGCGATGGACGACGAGGAGACCGTCGCCCTCATCGCCGGTGGCCACACCTTCGGCAAGACCCACGGTGCCGGCCCGGCCGACAACGTCGGCGCCGAGCCCGAGGCCGCCCCGATGGAGCAGATGGGCCTCGGCTGGAAGAGCTCGTACGGCACCGGCTCCGGCAAGGACGCCATCGGCTCGGGCCTGGAGGTCACCTGGACCGACACCCCGACCCAGTGGGGCCAGGGCTTCTGGAAGAACCTCTTCGAGTTCGAGTACGAGCTCACCAAGAGCCCGGCCGGCGCCCACCAGTGGGTCGCCAAGGACGCCCCGGAGAGCGTGCCGGACGCCTTCGACCCGAAGAAGAAGCACCGTCCGACGATGCTCACGACGGACCTGTCGCTGCGCTACGACCCGATCTACGAGCCGATCTCGCGCCGCTTCTACGAGGACCCGCAGGCGTTCAAGGACGCCTTCGCGCGTGCCTGGTTCAAGCTCACCCACCGCGACATGGGCCCGGTCGTCCGCTACCTCGGCCCCGAGGTCCCGAGCGAGGAGCTGCTCTGGCAGGACCCGCTGCCGGAGCGCACGTACGAGCTGATCGACGCCGCCGACGTCGCCTCCCTCAAGGAGAAGATCCTCGCGACCGGCCTCACCGTCGCGCAGCTCGCCGGCGTCGCCTGGTCCGCCGCCTCGTCCTTCCGCGGCAGCGACAAGCGCGGTGGCGCCAACGGCGGCCGGGTCCGCCTGGAGCCCCAGAGCGGCTGGGAGGTCAACAACCCGGACGAGCTGGCCCAGGTCGTGCGCGCCCTGGAGGGCGTCAAGGAGTCCTTCGACTCCTCGGCGACCGGTGGCAAGCAGGTCTCCTTCGCCGACCTCGTCGTCCTCGCGGGCAACGCGGCCGTCGAGAAGGCCGCCAAGGACGCCGGCTTCGCCGTCGAGGTCCCCTTCCACGCGGGCCGCGTCGACGCCTCCATCGAGCAGACGGACGTCGCGTCCTTCTCCGAGATGGAGCCGAGCGCGGACGGCTTCCGCAACTACCTGGGCAAGGGGGTCCGCCTGCCCGCCGAGTACCTGCTCGTCGACAAGGCGAACCTGCTCACCCTCTCCGCCCCGGAGATGACGGTCCTCGTCGGCGGTCTGCGCAGCCTGGGTGTGACCCAGCCGCAGACGTCGTACGGCGTGCTCACCGAGACGCCCGGCAAGCTGACCAACGACTTCTTCGTCAACATCCTCGACATGGAGACGACC
Source organism: Streptomyces sp. NPDC046203 (assembly GCF_040646255.1). Taxonomy (NCBI): domain Bacteria; kingdom Bacillati; phylum Actinomycetota; class Actinomycetes; order Kitasatosporales; family Streptomycetaceae; genus Streptomyces; species Streptomyces sp. NPDC046203. The sequence goes on from NZ_JBEYZX010000002.1 coordinate 270,917, forward strand.
TGGAAGTCCGACGACGACCAGATCACGTTCGTGGGCCGGGGCGCCGACGGCGCGGCCAAGTGGACGGCGACCCGTGCCGACCTGGTCTTCGGTTCCAACTCCGAGCTGCGCGCCGTCTCCGAGGTGTACGCCTCCGACGACGCGAAGAAGAAGTTCGTCGAGGACTTCGTCAAGGCGTGGGGCAAGGTCATGGACCTGGACCGGTTCGACCTGCACCGCTGAGTGCGGCGCCGAGTGCGGCGCTGAGTGCGGCGCCGGGAAATCGGTCGGGCCGTTTGAGCCGACCGGGTGATCGGTGACGAGGGGCCCCGGGTGGTACGCCACCCGGGGCCCCTTCGGCGTGTCGCGGCGTGTCGCCTTCTGCCGTCAGGGGAGGGGGTGGCGAAACCTCCGCGGGCCCCGCTCACCGAATCGGGTGAATCCGCGTATGTACGGATGTGGAGGCGGTGTGTGCGGCCCCATGATTCCGGAGGACACGCACCACGTGGCCGTCATCGTTCCGCTCGTTCCTGAATCCCCGGCCGTGTGACGCCCGTCGTGGTGCCCGTGGCCGAGAAGGAAGAAGATCATGCGAACCTCGACTTCCCGCATCAGCCGCGTCCTCGCCCTCACCCTCGGCGGAGCGCTGTCGCTCGGCCTCCTGACCGCCACCGCGACCGCCACCGCCGCGACCGACGACCTCGACGCCCCCTACGCCCGAGCCGCCGCGAAGGTGGCCGCCAACGCCACCGTCGAGCACTCCAAGAACGTCACGTCGGTCACCCGGGGCGGATCCTCGGGCCGCAAGGGCATCTACTGCGTCAAGGTGCCGACCACCGCCGTCCGCGACCTGAGCACGGCCGCGATCCTCGCCACACTCAGCGACTTCCGGGGCGAGATCACCGCGATCGGCAAGGCGCACGCCTACTGCGGCAACGACGCCCACACCATCACCGTCGTCACCAGCGACGACGCGGGCAAGGACGCGGACCGGCCGTTCACGGTCGCGGTCCTGTAACGGGAGCCCTCCTGTAGTTGGAGCGGAAAGCCGCCGGCCGCAGCCACCCGATAACGGGGGGCTGCGGCCGGTGCTCGTGTGCGGGCTCAGTGAACGGACAGGCCGCCGTCCACGAAGAGCGCCTGCCCGGTGACGTACGCCGAACCCGGACCGGCCAGGAAGACGGCCGCGCCCTCGAAGTCGCCGGCCAGACCGTTCCGTCCGACCATCGTGCGCTCGGCGAGGGCCGCGACCTTCACGGGGTCGGAGGAGAGCCGGGCGTTCAGCGGGGTCATGACGAAGCCGGGGACGAGGGCGTTCACGGTGACGCCGTACGGGGACCACGCCTCGGCCTGCGAACGGGTCAGTGATTCGAGCCCGCCCTTCGACACCCCGTACGCCCCGGACTGGACGAACGCCCGGTGCGCCTGCTGCGAGGTGACGTGGATGATCCGCCCGTACCCGCGCTCGGCCATCTTCGGCCCGAACCGCTGCCCGAGCAGGAACGGCGCCTCCAGATTGACCGCCATCGTGCGGTCCCAGTCCTCGTCGGTGAGCTCGGTGAGAGGCGGACGGATGTTGTTCCCGGCCGCGTTGACGAGGATGTCCGGCTCCCCGAACACCGCCGCCGCCTCCTCGGCCGCCGTACGGACACCGGCGCGCGTAGCGAGATTCCCGCTCACCCACGCGGCCCGGCACCCGGCCTCCGTCAGCTCGTCCACCGCCGCCTTCAGCTCCGCCTCGCGCCGGGCGACGATCACGACGGACGCCCCGGCGCGGGCGAGAGCGCGGGCGATGGCCTTGCCGATGCCCGAACTTCCGCCGGTGACAAGCGCGTTGCGCCCTTCGAGGGAGAACAGTTCGTTCAGGTAGTTCATCAGAGACCGTCGCAGGTGGCGAGGAAGGCGGCCCAGGTGGTGGGGGCGAGAGCAAGTCGGGCGTCGTCGGGGCGCTTGGAGTCGCGGACGTGGACGGTGGTGGAGCAAGTGGCGACCTCGACGCAGTCGTCGCCGGAGCCGCTGCTGTGGCTGGACTTGTGCCAGGGGAGGGCGACTTCGACGCAGTCTCCGCTTCCGCCGCTGCTGTAGCTGGACTTGCGCCAGGACAGTGCTACTTCGACGCAGTTGTCTCCGTCGCCGCTGCTGTAGCTGCTCTTGAACCAGGTCAGGTCTGCGGTGCTGATCATGTCGCTCCTCGGGTCTCGGGCAAAGGGCTCGGAAAACGACGGATGCCCCGGCCCGAGCCGGGCGAGGGGCATCCGTCGAGGGTGAAACGATCTCGCTAGATTTCCGCGCAGGTGGCGAGGAAGGCGCTCCAGGTGGTGGGAGCGAGAGCGAGCTGGGCGTCGTCGGGGCGCTTGGAGTCGCGGACGTGGACGGTGGTGGGGCAGGTGGCGACCTCGACGCAGTCACCGGCGCTGCTGCTGCTGTAGCTGGACTTGTGCCAGGAGAGGGCTACTTCGACGCAGTCGCCGCTTCCGCTGCTGCTGTAGCTGCTCTTGAACCAGGCCAGGTCGATGGTGCTCATGTTGCTCCTCGAATCTCGCGCAACAGGCTCAGGGAGTCTTCCGGAGAGAGAGCCTGTGACCGCATCCTGGCATACCGCAACTGGAGCATGCTGACCACAGCGGGGTCCGAGATGAGCAGTCCGTTCTCCTGCCCCTCGGCGTACGCGAGCCACTTGTGCTCCGGGGTCTCCGTGAGCTGAAACGCACCGGCGATACCGGCGTGATGGTCGCGGCACTGCGGCATGGCCTGGATTTCGATGTTGCGCAGTTCTGCCATGCGCAGGAGGTAGTCGAGCTGGGCCCGGTGCACCTCGGGACCGCCGATCTGCCTCCGGAGCGCGTGCTCCTCAAGGATGAAGCTGTACGCGGTCTTGGGGAGACTCGTCGGCAGCTCCATCCGCTCCACTCGCGCGATCATCTTCTCCTCGATGTCCGCCTCGCTCATCAGCGGGACCTGCTTCTCGAAGAGCGTCCTCGCGTACGGCTCGACCTGGAGCAGCCCCGGAACCATTCGGCTCTCATACGTGTAGAGGCAGATCGCCGTCTTCTCCAGCTCGGCCCACGGCGCGAACCAGTTGGCCAGCCCCTTCGTCCGCTCCAGGTACTTCGCCGCCTCCTTGAGCACCCCACCCGCGTCCAGGACCCTCTCCGCCGCGTCCACGAACTTCCCCGAGGGGAGCCGCCGTCCCTGCTCGATGGAGGACACGCTCTCCACCGAGTAGCCGACGAGCGGCGCGAACTCCTCTTGCGTGAATCCCGCCTGTTTGCGGAACAGCTTGACCAGTGCACCGAACACCCTCAGGCTGGCAGAGGGATTGGGCTCTGAATTGATGGCCACCATGGCGGCACCACCTCCCGATCTCAGAGGAATGCTTACGGGCAGTGACGAGTACTGTCCACCCTCTGAACCCGTACGCTTACCGAGCGTACGAGTTTCTGGTCTGGGGAGACGGGCTTTTCGCCGCAAAAGTGGCCGCATGACCACCCCCCAGGCACAAGAAGTGCCGGTTACCGTACGTGTGTTCAGCCAGCGCTTCAGCTCCACGCCCCGCGGCGCTCGTCTCTCCCGGCATCTCGCGCTCTACGAGCTCGACCGCTGGGGCATCGGTTATGGCACGTTCGCCTCCGACGCCGCCGCGCACATTGTGGCCGAGCTGGCCGCGAACGCCGCGACCCACGGCCGTATCCCGGGCAGGGACTTCGAGTTGACGCTCACGTACGCGAGCGAGCCGATCACGATCCTGCGGATCGAGGTCGGGGACACCCGCTCCGAACGGCGTCCGGAGGTGGCTCCGTTCGAGCTGTCCGCGGAGTTCGGGCGCGGGCTGCTCATCGTGGACGCGCTCGCCAGCCGCTGGGAGGTCCTGGACCGGCATCCGCTGGGCAAGACGGTCCGCGCCGAACTCGACCTCTGACGTCCGGCGTGAGACAAGTGGAAGAAGCGGAAGAAGCGGACTGAGCGCAGGTGTGAGGGAAGGCGGCGGGGCCATGACCGTGATCCTCGTGACCGGCGGTACCGGCACCCTCGGGCGGCTCGTCGTCGCGCGGCTGCGCGAGGCGGGCCACGAGGTGCGGGTGCTCAGCCGGCACACCCAGCCGTACGCCGTGGACCTGCGCAAAGGCGGGCCGGAGCTGGACGCGGCGCTTGCGGGGGTGGACACGGTCGTGCACTGCGCCAGCTCGCCGACGGGCGGGGACGAGGAGGCCGCGCATCACCTGATCGGCGCAGCCGACCGGGCCGGGGTGCGGCACCTGGTCTACATCTCGATCGTCGGGGTCGACCGCGTACCGCTCGGCTACTACCGGACCAAGTTGACCGTCGAAGGGCTCGTGGAGTCGTCGGGGCTCGGCTGGACCATCCTCCGGGCCACCCAGTTCCACGACCTCGTGCGCAAACTCCTGGAATCCCTCGCCAAGTTGCCGGTGATGGTGCTGCCCAAGGGGGTCTCGGACCAGCCCGTCGACACCTCCGAGGTCGCCGCCCGTCTCGCCGAGCTCGCCGGCGGCGACCCGGCCGGTCGGGTTCCGGACCTCGGAGGTCCCGAGGTCCGGACCTTGCCCGACCTGGCGGGGGCGTATCTCCGGGCCACGGGGCGCCGCCGCCGTATCGTGACCGTCTCCCTCCCCGGCAAGACGGCCCGCGCCTTCGCCGCCGGCGGCCATCTGGCCCCGGACCGGGCCGAGGGACGGGTGACCTTCGAGGAGTTCCTGACACGGAGGGGGTAGGGCGGCCGGGTTTCGCCCGACATCCGGCGGGGAGGATTCCGCCGCTCTGCCGGCCGCCGCCCCCGAGGGGAATGCGGGGCGTGCGGCGAACCCGGAGCGAGGCCGTGCGCGAGCGCCGACGGTCTCGGCCGGGCCGAAGACGAACGAAAGGGCCTTCGCGACCATGACGAACTTCCTGCTGGAGCGCCGCCCGGCTCCCCGGCCCACGTCCTCGCCGCCGCCGGGGCGGCCGTCCACCGGTCCCCCGACGCGCCCGGACAAGAACCCGCCGTTCCCGCCGAACGACCCGCAGCGGCCTCGGTCGGGGTGGGTGGGACTGTCCGGGCCGGCGGGCCCGGCGGGGTGCTGACCGGGCATGCGGGTCGGCCGGCTGCCGTACGACGAGCTTCCCGAGGCGACCCGGCGGGCCCTCGCCGACCGGCTCGGGGAGGACTGCCCGAGAGCCGAGGTGGAGAACGGCACCAGCAGTGCGCTCGCTTCGCTGTTCTGGCCGTCGTCGGGTCCGGAGATGGTGTTCGTGAAGGGGCTGCCGCTCGACCATGAGCGGATCGGGGAGTTGCGGGCGGAGGCGGCGGTCAATCCGTTCCTGCCCGCCGGCGCTCCGAGGATGCTGTGGCAGGAGGAGGCGGGGGGCTGGCTCCTGGTCTGTTTCGAAGGGGTCCAGGCGAGCGCGTGGGCGTGGTTCGGCGATGGCAGCGACCACTTGGCGCCGGTCGCCGCCGCCCTGCGTGAACTGAGTTGCTGCCCGGCGCACTTGGCGGTTCGGCTCACGCCGTGGGAACGGTGGGGCGAGTACTGCGACCCGGTCGACGAACCCCTCCTGACGGGCGATCGGTTGGTGCACTCCGACCCGTGCGCCTCCAACTTCATGGTCGAGCGGGGCGGACGGGTGTGGATGATCGACTGGGCGTGGGCGATGCGCGGCCCGGCCTGGATCGATACGGCCGTGTGGGGGATGCGGCTCGTCCTGGACGGCAAACAGACCCCCGAACAGGCCGCCGCCTGGGCGCGGACCGTCCCCGCGTTCGCCGACGCTCCCCGCGAAGCGGTCGTGGTGCTCACCGAGGCCGAGGCCCGCTCCTGGGAAGCCTGGCAGGCCTACGGGACGCCCGGGTTGGAGGAGACGATCAAGGCGGCCCGCGCCTGGGCGGGGTACTGGGCGTCGCCCTGATGCCGGGATCATTCCGGATGCCGAGGCCGACCCGGGGGCTCGATCCTGGTCGGTCGGTCGGCCGGCGAGCGGGGGAGGGCGCGTGGGGCTGGTTCTCTTCCCGGGCGACGGGGACGACGGCACTCCGGACGTCTCGTGGTCGTACAGCGGCTTCGCCGTGTTCCGGCGGCGGCCGGCGGAGGCCGAGGGGTTCGACCTCTCCGAGATGCGGGGGTTCGGGGGCGAGCGCCTGTGGACCGAGGTGTCCACCGCTCTGGAGCCGCTGCTCGACCACCCGGGCACCGGCGGGGCCGATCTCCCGCCCGCCGCGTGCGCGTCGATGCTCGGTCGGCTGCGGGAGATCATCGAGCGGTGGGTGGCCGAAAGCGCCGGTGACCCGCGGCTCCGGCGTGCGCAGGAGGACGCCCGCCGACTGGCGGAGGTCCTGCGACTGTGTGTCGAGAAGGACGTACCGCACACCCCTGACCGCTCCCGGCGGGCCTGGGGGCCTGGCGGGCCCACGTACGGTGAATCGCGATGCTGTTGCCGAGGGGGGAGGTGAAGCCGCCGGGATGTTGACGCTGACGGAGATCGCCGAGAACCCTCCGTGCCTGACGAGCCGCCTGGAGATCGGCCGGGGAGCGGATGTCGTCTTCCGCCCTCTGACGCATGCGGACGCGGGACGACTGGCCGGGTTCCTCGGCGGGCTGTCCGCCGTCTCGCGGCGGTTCAGCACGTTCGACGGGTACGACCTCGCGGCGGCCCGGGAGTTGTGCGCCACGATCGCGCGCTACGACAAGCTCTGGCTGGTGCTGGAGGACGTACCGTCCGGCCGGATCGTCGGCCTGCTCGGCTTCAGCCTCGCTCTGACACCCGGGGACATCGCGCGCTATCGGGAGGCGGGCATCCGGCTCGAGGAGACGACCGACTGCCGCTACGGTCCCACCCTGGCCGACGACCACCAGGGCCGGGGCATCGGGTCGCTCGTCTTCCCGCTGGTCGCGGAGGTCGCGCGGCGGCTGGGCAGGACGCGGATCATCCTGTGGGGCGGCGTCCGCGCCGACAACCCCCGGGCCATCCGCTCCTACGAGAAGAACGGCTTCCGTCCGGTCGGCTCCTTCACCGAGGCGGACGGCTCCCGCTCGCTGGACATGATGGTGGAACTGGACCCCGCGCGAGGTCCGGCAGGGCCCGCGTGACGGTGGTGAGAGACGGATGGCCGGCGGGCAGGCCCGGGCGCGTGGCCGGCCCGCCGATCCCGAGCGGGACCGCGCGCGAGGGGCCGAGGATCATCCCGATCGGCTGCCTCCTGCCGGGGCGGTTTCCGCCTCTCTGATCTCCGGGCCGGCGCTACTCGCCGGAGCTCGGGCCGGACGATCCGGGGCCGGACGATCCGGGGCCGGACGATCCGGGGCCGGACGGCCCGGGTGCGGACTGCCCGGGTGCGGATCCCGCGCGGCGGAAGGGGATGGCGATGTCGGCCGCGTGCTCGTCCGGCTCGGCGGTCGCCCAATTCGGGTAGTACACCTCCCGGTTGGAGGCGCTTCTGGCGTATCCGTGGTCGGTGAGCCACGCGCCGACGGCGTCATGGGCGGCGGTCGCGCCCGCGTAGCTCATCTGCGCCTTGGTCCGGGCGGTGAACGCCTCGCGGTGCGCGGGCTCGACACGTACCCCGATCGGCCCGGCCGGTTCGACGGCGTTCCAGGTGGGCGCGCAGACCTCGACCGGGCCGTCGGAGTCCTCGCTCACCACGCCTTCGAAGACGGCGAAGACCGGCCCGGACAGACACGCTCCGGTCCGCCCCAGGTGGGAGAAGAGCAGCTCGGCGGCCTCCGAGAGGAAGCCGGGCAGGTCGGCGGCGGTCACATGGCGCCGGGTGAACAGGACTTTCTGCTCCGGCACTTCACGCTCGGCTATCTCGTACACGGTGGGGCTCCTTCCGGCCAGCACCTCACGGGCATGGCCCACCGCCTCCCGGCGGGCCGCGTGCGCGGACTCCTGCTCGCGCCAGTACGCGGCGAGCAGCCGTACCGACTCCTCGCCGCCCGCCGCGTCGAGCGCCGCCGCGTCGAGCACTGTCGCGATCCGCGCCAGCGGCATGCCGGCGGCACGCAACAGCGCGATGTGGCGGGCCCGTTCGACCTGGACGACCCCGTAACGCCGGACCCCGGTCCGAGGATCGACCCGCGCGGGCGGCAGCAACCCCCGGTCGCCGTAGAGCCGCAGGGCCTTGAGACTGAGCCGGGTCCTGGCCGCGAGTTCCCCGATGGTGATCAGATCCTCTTGCACGGGGGCCACTGTGCCCCCTGCCCTTGGGGAAGGGGCAAGCGCCGTACCCGGAACCCCGGAGGGGGAGTCGAGGCAGGGGCGCGGCGGGCGGTGCGTCAGCGGGCGGCGAGGAGGCCGTCCACCAGGGCGCGGAGTCCGTCCAGGTAGGTGTCCTCGGCGGTCAGTGAGGCCCACTGGCCCGAGAGTTGCGTCAGGCGGGGCAGCTCGCCGGGGTCGAGGTCGGCGAAGACCTGCTCCCGGTAGGTCGCCCGGTCGTCGTCCGCGCGCCGCCGGGCCGCCGTCGTGCGGACCACGATCTCTCCGGCCGTGTAGTACCAGATCGCGCGGTACCCGTGCACGGCCCGCTCGGGGGTCAGTCCGCCCGCGACCAGGCCGTCGACGATCTGCTCGACGAACCACAGAGCCGACGCGGACATCAGGTCGTCGGCGGTCAGCACCTCCACGACCCAGGGGCAGGCGGCGAGCGCCTCGTGGATCGCGGCGGCGGCGACGACGACCCGCTCGCGGGGCTGTGCCGGCAGTTCGGGCCGGTGCAACGCCCGCGCGGCGTAGTCGTCCAGGAGCAGGACGAGCAGCTGTTCCTTGCTGCGGACGTGGTGGTAGAGCGCCATCGGCGTGCTGCCGACCTCCGCGGCCAGCCGGCGCATGGTCAGCTTGCCGACCCCTTCCGCGTCCACGATCCGACGGGCCGTCGTGACGACCTCCTCGCGGGAGATACGGGGAGGGCGGCCGAGCGTCTTGCGGGGGGCGGGCGGTTGCGGCATGCCGTCATCATCCCCCAGGCGTGGACAGCGCCGACCGCACGGGCTACTTTCCTTACATGTATAAAAAGTTACGGGGGAGTCCCGGAGTGGTGCCGGCCCCGGTCGCCGCCGCCGCGACCAGCGGCGTCACCTCCCGCGAGGCCGGCATGGCCTCCGGCCTCTTCAACAGCTCCCGCCAACTCGGCGGCAGCGTCGCCCTGGCCGCCCTGGCCACCCTCGCCGTCCACCACACCGGCACGGCCACCGACCCCGCCGCACTCAACGACGGCTACGCCCTGGGCCTGGCCGTCGCCGCGGCCCTCTTCGTGATCGCGGCGGCCGTGGCGATCGGCGTACTGCCCCGGCGCCGGACCGAAGCCCCCGCGCCGCGACCCGCCACCCCCGCGGAGAACCGACTGGAAGGAACACCGTCATGACGACGACCCCTCTCTCGCCCGTCGACCTGTTCGCCTCGGCACTGCGCTTCCACCCCGACGGCGGCATTGAAGCAGTTGAACGACGCATGAACAGTGGCGACTTGGGCGCCTGGCAGATCGCGACGTTCCACGTGGAGACCGACGCCGACGTACACGCGGACCACTGGGAGATGCATCCGCAGGCCGAGGAAGTGGTGTGCTGCCTGACCGGCGGCTTCCGCCTCTATCTCCGCCCCGAAGGGCCCGACGGCGACGAGGAAATGGTCCGGCTGGGGGCGGGTACGGCCGTGATCGTGCCCCGCGGCCGCTGGCACCGTCTGGAACTGGACGCCCCCAGCGACCTGATGTCGATCACCCTCCGTGAGGGGACTCGTCTGGAGAAGCGCGAGTCGGGAGACCCCGGGACGGATCGCCCTGCTGCCTGAGCGCGGCTGGAGGCCGCTTCCAGCCCGGACCGCTGGAGGTCAAATCGTGAACTCGTAGAGTCGTAGGGGCTGATGGCCCGTCGCCCGTGCGGCTCCGCAGGGGTGACGGCTCCCGGCCAAGGGGTGGCGACGGCGGCCGCCGTTCGCCCGTCCTCTCGCCCATGCCACGGGAGACCTATCCTCGACCCGTGAGCGAACATGTGGGCGGATTGATCATCAGAGGTATTGCCATCGTGGGCGGGGTACTCCTGGCCGGCAACGTCCGAGGGGCAGCCGACTGGTTCCTGGTGATCACCGACGTCCATGGGATCTGGTCCGTCCGCGCGGCCCGGTTGATCGGGGGCTTCATCGCCGTCGGGATGACGGGAACCCTCATTGCCGACTGGCTCTGAGTCGTACGTGGGCCGCGGCCTGTCGCCCGATCGCTTCCCGCTGGAAGCAGCGGTGGCCGCCGCCCTCACGCGGGCGGCGGCCACCGGGCCGGTACCCGGCGAGCGAGCCGTGTGGCAGTCGCTCACCGGGGCGGTCGTGCGCGCGGAAGACCTCGGCTCGGCCCTCCGGCGGCGCCGGAGCCGCCGGAGGGCCGCCGGGGTCAGTGGGCGCGAACTACCACTCGGAGCCCAGGAACTGGATCTCACGCTCCGTCAGAGCCCCGTAGTAGGCCTGAAGTTCGTCGACGTGACCCTTCAGGTACTCGCCCCAGCCATCGGTGCCGTCGGCCGTGTGAGCCCGGCCCACCTGGAGCGGACCGTTGCTCGTCCAGCCCTGGGCGACGTGGGCGGTGCCGCCGGCGTTCGTGTAGCCGTCGATGTACAGCGTGACCGTGCCGGCCGCGTCGTCGTAGACGATGGCGAGCTTGGTGCCGTGCCCGCTCGAGCCGTCGGGGCTGGTGATCTGGGAGACGACCGTCTCCGGTGCGCCCGCCTCGTCCCGCACCGGCATGACCAGCTGCCAGGCGTGGGCCTCGGGGTCGTAGCGCAGCTTGAACGCGTCGGTGTGCTCACCGGCCTGAGAGAGGACGGTCATCGGCCGGGTGGCGTCGTCGCGCTCGATCTTGGCGATGACACCGAGGGTGAAGCTGTCACCGGTGTCCACGGCGGGCTTGTCGAGGACCGCGTGCCCGCGCTCGCCGTCCAGCTTCAGATCGCCGTCGCCCTCCAGCGGCCAGGCGCAGTCGGAGCAGCCGTTCCCCGGAATCCCGCGGACCGTCGCACCCGGGCCGAGCCGCAGCGGCGCGCCGCCATTGCGCTCGGGCGTGGTGCCGTCCTCCGACGTGACGAACGACCAGTGGCCGAGCTCCTTGCTCTTGCGCTGGGCCAGCGAGGTCACCTCGTCCGGGACGACCAGCCGGTCGTAGGCGCGGACGTCACCGATCTCGCCGTGCCAGCGCTGCCGGTATCCGTCCTTGCCCCGGAGCCGGCCGATCTGGAAGGCGCCGTCGGCGGCGACCGGCGCGGCCTCGGCCTTGGTACCGGTCTCCCGGCCGTCGACGAAGAGCTGGGCCTTGCCGGTCTCGGTGTCGTAGACGCCGAGCACGTAGGACCACTTGCCGGCCTTCGGCGTACCGCCGGAGACCTTCGCGCCACCGAGGGCGAAGGACCAGGCTGCGGAGCCGTCCGCCGCGGCGTCCAGGTCGAGGGAGTACGCCGAGCCGGTCGCCGTGTCCTGGCTGAGCACGGTCATGGAGCGGCCGGTCTCCGCCGGCCGCACCCACGCGCCGATGCCGAAGGTCCGACCGCTGTCGACGGCCGGGGTGTCGGTGGTGAGGAAGCCGTGGCCGGTGCCGTCCAGGGTGGCCGTGGTGCTGAGCGGGGTGCCCGAGGGTGCGGGGGCGCCGAAGGTCACACCGCTTCCGGCGCGGGCCGCCTGGCCCGTCTCGGCCGAGGCCGTGGTGGAGCCGGCCGGGTCCGCGAGCTTCCACTGGGAGACCGGAGCGCTCGCCGACTTCGGGATGAACGTGTAGTTCCTGGACGCGCTCCGCCGTCCGGAGCGGTCGGTCGCGCTCACGGACAGCGTCTGCGGGGCATTGCTCAGCGGGACGAAGCGGATGGTGGCCGGACCGCCCATCTCGGCGGGGCGGACGGAGCTGTACGGGCCGCCGATGAACGAGTACTGATACTCGACGACGTCGGGCGAGGGCGAGTCCACGGTGAAGCTGCCGTAAACACCGACGGCGCCGGCCCACCACGTTTCCTCGGGGAAGTCGGACGAGGTGACGACGGGAGTCTCCGGGCTCTGGTCGTCGTACACGAACCGGCAGGCCGCACCGGGGTCCGACGAGGTCCACTCGGAGTTCGCGACGCCGTCATTGGCCCGGGCGCGCCAGGAGATGACGGTGTCCGCCGGGATGTCGAAGTACACCTGGGCGACGCTGCGCGCGTTCAGGGCGGCAAACTGCTTGTCGATGGTGCGGCGCTGCTCGGTGCCGTCCGCGTCCGTCCACCAGAGCTCGAACTCCATGCTGCCGGCGCTGGTGTCGGGGTCCGCGACCTGGACGCTGAGCATCGGATGCGGGTTTCCGGTGTACAGCGGCTCGGCGCCGGTCAGGCAGTCTCTGGTCTCGACCTGAGGACTCTGCACGGTGGGCGGAATGTTCGCCGCCCCTGCCGCGTACGCCGTACCGGGTGCGGCGGCCCCCACCACCGCGGCGAAGCAGCTGCCCAGCAGCAGGCCCCGTCTTGCGAATCGTCCGAACATGAGTGAATCCCTCCCCTGGAAATGCGTCCGACCGTCGGATGATCAGACGCCGGGAGGTTAACAAGCGGCTCTGACCTCGGCTAATGAATATGACGGTCCGTCTGGAACGCGCTTTCCCATGGTGGTTCGAATTTCTGGTCAATGAAGAGAAAGGAAAGGCGAGTTGAAGCGTGAGTCCGGTAAGTGGGAAGAGTGGCATGACTGTTGGCCACCAGCGACAATCGGCCGATGAGTACCGTCGATCGCCCCCTACCGCCCCTGAACGCCGACGAGCGCACCACGCTCGAAAGCTGGCTCGACTTCCACCGGGCCACCCTCGCCCTGAAGTGCGAGGGCCTGGACGACCGGCAGGCCGCCCTCGCGTCCGCTCCGCCGTCCGGACTCACCCTGGCCGGACTCGTCCGGCACATGGCGGAGGTGGAACGGAACTGGTACCGGCGCGTCTTCGCCGGCGAGGACGCCCCGCCGATCCACGACCCGGCGGCCGACCCGGACGGCCCCGACGGCGGCTTCGAGCCGGCCGAGGGCGCCACCCTGGGCGACGCTCTCGCGACCTGGCGTGCGGAGATCGACCGCGCCCGCGCGTGCTGCGCCGGCCGCGCCCTCACCGACACCGGCCGCTTCCAGGGGCAGGACGTCAGCCTCCGCTGGATCCACGTCCACATGATCGAGGAGTACGCCCGCCACAACGGCCACGCCGACCTGCTGCGCGAACGTATCGACGGCAGCACGGGCGTGTAGGCGCCGTCATCGTGACGTACGGAGCCGGACCGGGCGGAGCGCGGAGTACGGAGTACGGAGCGCGGAGTCCCTGACGGCTGACCGGGTGCTTGGCGGGCCGCCCCGGCTTGTCACCCGATCGCGAGGGCGACGCGACTGCTAACTGTGCTGGTCATGAACCGAAGGCGATCGTCGTCCGGCCTGCGGGCACGGGCTCCCCGAGTGGCCGCGGCAACCCTGTCCCTGATCCTCGGCGCCGGAACGGCGCTGGGGTTCGGAGCCGGTGGAACCGCGTCCGCGTCCGCGTCCGTGTCCACGTCCGCCGCCAAGCCACGCGCGGGCGGCTCCACCCTCGCCAGCGAGAGCTTCAGACATGCCACGGCACCGGAGTTCGTCGGCGTCGGGGACGCCTGCCTCACCGGCGCACCCGCCGTCTCCGCGCCCCTCCCCGCCGATGACCACACGCTCGGCGGCTGTTACGGCGGCGTCAACGCGCCACCCGCCGACGGCGACCCGTACGGCTATCTCCGGCTGACGGACGCGACCAACGACAAGTCCGGGGCGGCCCTCTACGACCAGGCCATCCCCGCCGACCACGGTCTCGACGTCATGTTCGACCAGTGGCAGTACGGAAGTACGACCCCGGTCCACCCCGCCGACGGAATCTCCTTCTTCCTGGTGAACGGCGATGTCTCGCTGACCCGGCCGGGCGCCTTCGGCGGCAGCCTCGGGTACGCGCAGAAGCTCGACAGCGACATCCCCAGCCACCCGTTTCTGCCCGGCGTGGACGAGGGCTATCTGGGCGTCGGTCTCGACCTGCTCGGCAACTTCTTCGGCGACTGGGAACACCGGGGGAACGGCTGCCCGCCGGGGCAGCGTTCGCCCGCCGGAACCGCGTTCCGGGTGCCCGCGCCCGGCACCGACATGGTCACGGTACGCGGCCCCGGCGACGGGGTCCTGGGCTACTGCTTCCTGTACGCGACCGCCGACCACCTCACCCCCACACCTCCGTGGCGTTCGACCCTGCCGGGGAGTCTGCAAGGGCCGCTGGCCACGATGCCGGCGGGGATCTCGCCCCAGGCGGCCGAGACCCTCCTCGAACCGTCGCGCCGCCGGGTGCACGTGGTGCTCACCCCGGTGCCCGACCCGCAACTGAGCGTCGAGATCGACTTCAACGACGGCCGGGGCTTCCAGCGGGTGATCGACAAGCCGGCCCCGACCCCGGTGCCCCACACGTACAAGTTCGGCTTCGGCGGCTCCACCGGCCTCTACACCGACGTCCATCTCATCCGTAACGTGGTCGTCGCCACCGACGAGCCGCTCCCGGAGCTCAACCTCGTCAAGCAGGTCCGGCATCCGCTGCCCGGCGCGCTGACCCTCGGGGACGAGGTGCCGTACGAGTTCGTGGTGACGAACTCCGGCGGGACGCCCCTCACGGACATCACCGTCATCGACCCGAAAATCGGCCCGGTGTCGTGTCCCCGTACGACCCTCCAGCCCGGCGAGACGGAGACCTGCACGGCCGTCTACCGCGTGACCGCCGAGGACGTGGCGCGCGGCTCCGTCGAGAACACCGCCGTCGCGTCGGGGCTTTCGAACGGTACGGAGGTCACCTCGCCGCCCTCGTCGGAGAGCGTGCCGCTGGTCGAGCCGCCCGCCCTCGAAGTGGAGAAGTCGGCGGTGACGCCCGGCCCCTACTCCGTCGGGCAGACGGTCACCTTCACCTACACCGTCCGCAACCGGGGCGGCCTGACGATCGACGACATCAGGGTGGACGACGACCACGTCGCCGGCATCACCTGCGAGACGACGACCCTGACACCGTTCGAGACCCCCGGCGACACCACCACCTGCACCGGCACGTACACCATCACGGCGGCCGACGGGGAGGCCGGAGAGGTCACCAACCACGCGGTGGCGACCGGCACGGCGTCGAACGGCACGGAGGTCACCTCGCCGCAGGTGTACCAGATCCTGCTGGCCGGACCGAGCCACCTCGATCTGACGAAGCAGGTGGCCTCGCCCGGGCCGTTCCACATCGGGGACCAGGTCACGTACACCTACACTGTCACCAACACCCACGGCACCGAGCTGACCGACGTGGCGGTCGACGACGACCACGTCCCGGGTGTCGTCTGCGAGACGACCACCCTCGCCCCCGAGCAGAGCACCACCTGCACCGGGATCCACACGATCACCGAGGCCGACGTGACCCCGTGCCAGGCGATCGACGACGGGTGCGCGCTCACCAACCACGCGGTGGCGGGCGGCACTCCGCCGGAGGGCGACCAGATCATCAGCGACCAGGTGGCGGCCACCATCATCGTGGAGGTGCGCCGGGCCACCGGGCTGAGCCTGGCCAAGCAGGCCGTCACCCCCGGCCCCTTCCAGGTCGGGGACACGGTCGCGTACACCTACACGGTCACGAACACCGGTGATGTCGCCGTGCACGACCTGGCGGTGACGGACAACGTGATCGCGGCCGTGACCTGCGACGCGACCACCCTGGCCCCCGGCGCGAGCACCACCTGTCACGCCAGTCATGTGATCACCGAGGCGGACATCACCCCGTGCGAGCAGGCCGTGGACGGCTGTGTGCTCACCAACCTGGCGCGGGCCACGGCGCTCGATCCCGGCGGCCAGGAGGTCACCGCCAACGACTCCACGGCCACCATCACCGTCCGGCAGCGGCGGACGACCGGGCTGACCCTGGCCAAGCGGGCCGTCTCGCAGGGGCCGTTCCGGATCGGGGACACGGTCGCGTACGCCTACACGGTCACGAACACCGGTGACGCCGCCGTGCACGACGTGGCGGTCACGGACAACCTGGTCACGGCCGTGACCTGCGAGGTGACCAGCCTGGCGCCCGGCGCGAGCACCACCTGCCGGGGGAACTACACCGTGGCCGAGTCCGACGTCAGGCCGTGCGCGAGGAATGCCGAGGGGGCCAAGGATGGCGAGCGCGGTGGGCGCCGTGGGGGTGCTGACGGTGGGGGCTATGGCGGAGGCTACGGCGGCGGCGAGTGCGGCGAGGTCACCAACACCGCGCACGCCACGGCGACCGACCCGCAGGGCGACCAGGTCACCAGCGACCCGGCCACGGCCACGATCCGGGTGAAGTCCGGCGGGCACGACGGCTATGGCGAGCACGGCGACTACGGGAGGACGAAGCCCGGGAAGCCCGGGAAGTCCGGGAAGGAAGAGAAGGCGGGGGAGGGTGTGAAGGCGGGGGTGGAGTAGAGCCCCCCGTACGGACACACACATGCCTCACCCCACCGCACCCCGCCTCAGTTTCCCTGGAGCGGGGTGCGGTGGGGTGAGGCGCGAGTCTCGCGTCCGTCCGTCCGCACGGCCGCCGACCGGGCGAAATCCCTTGATCCGAAGGGCGGCTGTCCCCCTACACTGCGGCGCATGGCATGCCGTATCAGTGAACTGGTCATCGAATGCACCGACCCCCAGCGTCTCGCCGCCTTCTGGAGCGAGGTGCTCGGCTTCGTCGAGATCGACCGTGAGGGAGACGTCCTCGTAGAAATCGGCCCGTCCGAAGCCGGGTTCGGCGGCCCGCAGCCCACGCTTCTCTTTCTCCGCAACGACGCCCCGCGCGCCGGCAAGCTCCGTCTGCACTTCGACGTCAACGCCACCGACCGCGATCAGGACGCCGAACTGGAGCGACTGCTCGCCCTCGGCGCGAAGCCGGTCGACATCGGCCAGGGCGAGTCAGCCTCGTGGCACGTGCTGACGGACCCCGAGGGCAACGAATTCTGCCTCCTGCAGCGCCGCCTCGCGCCGCTCGGATAAAGAGAGGCGGAGGCTGCCTTCGCCGAAAGCCCAGCGCTGGGCAGGCAGTCGGGCGGCAGGGGGAGAAGGGAAGAGGGGAAGAGGGGGGAGTGGACAGGCGGCGGTCGCTCCGCTGCCCGCCACGCGCTCCCCACCCCGCCACCCCCGCCGCCGGACCGGTCCCGGCCCGTCGGCTCAGCGGAACTCGCGGACGACCCCGATCGTGCCGACGAGGTGCGCGTTGAACTCGTCCAGCTCCTCCGCCGGCACCCACAGCTCCAGGATCGTCTCGCCCCCGGCCTGCCGCACGGGGTAGCGGGACAGGAAGTCGCTCTCGACCTCGAAGCGGGTCACGTAACCGACGCCGCTGTGCGGGACGTTCCAGTCCCGCGCGATCCGGATCGCGTAGTCCTCGTTCAGGACCGGATAGAAGATCGGCTGCTCCGGCAGCCGCGGCGGCCACGCCCGCCATCCGGAAGCGCGCACGAGCTCCAGCTCCTCGGGTCCCGTGGGACGCCAGAGAGTGGTGGTGCGCGCGGTGTTTGCGGCGGTCATGGGACTTGCGGTGGTCATGGTGCTCGCGGTGCTGGTCGTCGGCCTGCTGGACATGCTCGCGGTCTTTCTCTGACGTGTCGTATGCGTACAGGTACAGGTACAGGTACAGGTACGGGGGTGGAGACGCGACGCTACCGCCGGGCACCGGGCGCCGACCACGGAATTCCGGCCGGGGACAAGGCCGGGTGCGGGACGGGGGTCGTGGTCGGCGTGGTCCCCCGGGCCTCGGGCCGAGGGCCGGTCAGTGACAATGGCGGGCATGGACGGACGACTCGAACTTCTCGTCGAGCGGGCCCGGGAGCTCGCCCGGGACGGCCGGCGGCGCGTGCTCGGTATCGCGGGGCCGCCCGGCGCCGGGAAGTCGACGCTCGCCGCCGCACTCGTCGCGCGACTCGACGGCGCGGCCGTCCTCGTACCCATGGACGGCTTCCACCTCGCCCAGGCCGAACTGGAACGCCTCGGGCGTGCCGGCCGGAAGGGCGCGCCCGACACCTTCGATGCCGCCGGGTACACCGCCCTCCTCACCCGGCTGCGCGCCGCCGAACCCGGCGTCACCGTGTACGCGCCCGCCTTCGACCGGGACTTGGAGGAGCCCGTGGCCGGGGCGATCCCCGTACCGCCGGTGATCCCGCTGGTGATCACCGAGGGGAACTACCTCCTGCACGACGAGGGCCCCTGGGCCGCCGTACTGCCGCTGCTCGACGAGGCCTGGTATACGGATCTCGACGACCGCACCCGGGTCGCCCGGCTCGTCGCGCGGCACATCCGCTTCGGCAAGGACCCGGCGTACGCCGCACGCTGGGTCGCCGACTCCGACGAGCCCAACGCCCGCCTGGTGGCGCGCGGCAGAGCCCGCGCCCATCGCGTCGTCCCCATGCCGTGACCCCAACGGACGCGGCGGGAGCAACGGACGCGGCGGGTGTGGCGGGAGCGGCGGGTGCGGCGGAGGCGACGGGAATGTGTCCGACGGGTGACCGTCACCCCGGTCGTGGCACTGGTCGCCTCTACCTGCTCTGACCAGGGGTTTTACCTGGCCTAAGGTATTGCGGAGGGTGATCGTTTCGGGGAGGATTCCCCGCTGTGATCACCTTCGTCCTCGTCGTCGTTTGCGGCGCGTCCCTCCCCGTGCTCTACCACTTGTTCCTCAGACCGGCCCGCGCCGACAAGCAGGTCTTCGAGGCGGCCGCCTACGGTCTGCCGCCTCGTGAACTGCTCGACCCGGCGCGCCACGGCCCGCCTCCGCCGCCCCACCGGACGAAGGAGCGGCAGGCCGTCGCCGACGCCGCGTGGGCAGGGCACTGGCAGTCCGCCGCGCGGTACGTCCGGGCGGCGGGCGAGGACTGGGACGAGCGCTGGAGCCGGCTGGAGATCCTGCAGCAGGTCGCCGAGGAGGACGACGCCTGGCTGGACGCCTGGCGCGCCGCCGAGCCCGGCGACTGCGACGCGGCCACCCTGCACGCGAGCCTGATGGTCCACCGCGCCTGGAAGATCCGGGGCCGCGGATACGCCCACGAGGTCAGCACCTCGGCCATGAATCAATTCGTCTCCCTGCTCCCGGCCGCGATCGAGGAGGCCCGGCGGGCCGCACTGCTCGACCCCGCCAACCCGGGCCCCTGGGTCGTCATGATCACGGCGGCGCGCGGGGCGAAGTACGACCACGCCCGGTTCAGGCCGCTCTGGGACGGACTCGTCGCCCGTGCGCCGTACCACTACGAGGGGCACTGGCAGGCGCTCCAGTACTGGTGCGCCAAGTGGTTCGGCAGCGACCGGGAGATGCTGCGGTTCGGCCGCGAGGCGGTCCGCAAGGCCCCGCCCGGCAGCCCGCTCGCCGGGATCTATCTGCACGCGCTGAGCGAACTGGGCGACCGTCCGGCCGGCCTGCTGCCGCCCGTCACCCCCATGACGCGGAGCCGGCTGAAGCGGATCGCGGCCACGTTCGACACGGTCGAGCCCGACGACGAGCGCCTGCCGTACCTGCGCCATCTGCTGGCGCACGCCATGCTGCGATCGATGCTGTACGGGCCCGCCCTGAAGCAGTTCCGGCTGATCGGCGTGTGGTGCGGCGCCCAGGTCTGGCGCGAGAACGGCAACGCGGTCCTGGGCTTCGAAGCGGCCCGGCGCAAGGCCGCGCAGCTCTCCCGGACCCGTCGCGTGCCGCCTCCGCCGCCGACCCACGGCATGGGGCGCTGACTACCCGTCCGCCCCAGGGCGGGTGGCGGACGCGGCCCCGACGGCCACGGCAAGCGGGTCGCGGGCCGGGCGGCCGAGGAGATCCATGAGGTCGGACGTGGTGCCGTCCAGGAAGCCGTGCCGGACGCTCGTGGCGATCGAGGCGAGCATGGGCGGCTGGAACGGCAGCAGTCCCGCAGCCTCGTCGAGGAGCCGGCCCCGGTACTCGCCCAGGCCGATGGAGCGGTGCGGGACCCCGAGCCGGGCCGCCACCTGGGCCGCCGTGATCGGCGTGCCGACGAGGTCGTAGACCCGGCCGTCGTGCCGGGCCGGATCCTCCGCGACGACCGCCGCGGCCTCGGCGAGATCCTCCCGCGCGACCGCCGCCAGGGCACCGTCCCCGAACGCGGACTCCACGCCCGCGTCCACGTCTCCGTCCGCCCCCGTCCACATCAGCAGGCCGCCGAAGAGTTCGGCGTACAGGCCGTTGCGCAGGATGGTCCACGGCAGTCCGCTCGCCCGGACCAGGCGCTCGGTGGCGCGGTGGGCCGGGGCGAAGGCGAGGTGGTCGCCGGCCGTGGTCAGGCTCGTGTAGACGACATGACCGACGCCGTCGCGCACGGCGGCGTCCAGGACCGCCGCGTGCCGCGCCACGACCAGGTCGTCCTCGCCGTACCCGGCGGAGACCAGGACCAGGGTCGCCACCCCGGTGAGATCGAGGCTCGCGGGGTCGTCGAAGTCGAGACGCCGGGTCCCCTCGCCCGGTGTGCGGCTGCCGCCCGTCGCGTCGGCGCCTCGGGCGCGCAGCGCCGCGAGGGTGGCCGAGCCGAGGTGTCCGTTCGCTCCTGTCACCAAGATCATGTCAATCGCGTCTTCCGTCGTGGTTCTCTTCGGTAACTACGCTTGATCCTCGAACGCGTGAACCCCGACGACAAGAAGGCAGTTCGATGTCACTCACGCACACCGGAGTAACCACCCCCGCCGGCGCAGCGGTCACCGTCCCTGCCGATGCCGGGGTGGCCGTCCTCGCCGGCGCCGGGGTGACCGCCCCCGCCGAACTGGAGGCCTGCGGGCGCGAAGACCACCCCGACTGCGGCATCCGCGACGTCCTGGACCGCATCGGCGACAAGTGGTCGGTGCTCGTGATCGTCGAACTCGCGGGCGGGCCACGCCGGTTCCGTGAACTCCAGCGCGCGATCGACGGTATCTCGCAGCGCATGCTCACCCTGACCGTCCGCAGGCTCGAACGTGACGGACTCGTCCTGCGTACCGTGTACCCGACCGTTCCGGCGCAGGTCGACTACCGCCTGACCGGGACCGGAGCCGGCCTCACCCATCTGGTGAAGGCGCTCGCCGACTGGTCGCTCGCGCACCGAGCCGTCATCGCCGAGGCGCGGCACGCGTATGGCGAGACCCACCCCGGCCACGACATCCATTGACCGGTCGATTCGACTGAAGCGCTGACGCGGGTACGTTCGCGCTGACGTATCCGCATCCGTGCCCCGTGCCCCGCACCCGCGTTTCAGCCGCCCAGTGCCACGCGCTGGAAAGCGGCGAGCGCGGCGTCGATGGGGTGGGGCTGGGGCCGGCCGTCGGCGTCGAGTGCGTTCCAGCGCTGGCGGGTGAAGGCGAGCGCCATCTGCCGTTCGCCGTCGGCGCGGATCGCGGCGAGGGTTCCGCCGCCCCACACCGAACCGCCGTGGCCCCAGAAGGTGTTCGGGCCGGATACGTGCACTGGGTAGAGGCCGAGACCGTAGTCGATGATCTTGCTCTCCTGGGAGAAGACCCGCACGGTGCGCTGCATCTCCGCGAGCGAGGAGGCGGCGACGATCTCGCCGGCCAGCAGCAGGCGGAAGAACCGGTTCAGGTCCGCGACGGTCGAGACCAGGGCGGCGGCCGGGCCCACGAACGACATGTCGTAGACGCTGTAGTCCCGCGCCGGCTCGATCATGCCGAACCAGCTCTCGTAGATCCGCGCGTGCGGCCCGTCGATCTGCGGATCGGTGGGAAATCCGGTGTCACGCAGACCGGCGCGCTCGATGACGTCGCGGGTGATGTACTCCTCGGCCGGTGTGCCGGTCACCTTCAGCAAAAGGGCGCCGAGGAGAAGGTAGTTGGTGTTGGAGTAGACCCCCTGACCGCTGCCCGGGGTGCCGACGGCGGGGGCGGCGACCCCCTTCTCGATCATCTCGACGGTGTCGAACCGGGTGAACCGGTGGTCGTCCAGGCTGTCCGGCCGGGTGTCCCCGGCGACCGGGAAGCCCTTGAGGGACGGGTAGATGTACGGCAGGTACTCGGCGAGGCCGCTGGTGTGGTTGATCAGCATCCGTACGGTGATCGACGCCCCCCGCTCCCCGGGCACCAGCTCCGGCAGATACCGCCCGACGGGCGCGTCCAGCTCGATCTCGCCGCTCTCGACGAGCCGCAGCACGGCGGCAGTGGTGAAGGTCTTCGTGACGCTGCCGACGCGGTGACGCAGGTCGGCGGTGACGGGGCGGCCCGTGTCGAGATCGGCGACGCCGGCGGCCCCGCGCCAGACCTGGTCGCCCGCGCGCACTTCGGCGAACAGGCCGGGTATCCCGGCGCGGTGGACCTCTTCGAGAGCGGCGTTCAGCTGTGCGGGATCGAGCGAGTTCCTCATGACGTGCGTCCTCTCGGTCACCTGTCCCGGCGGCGATGCCCTCGCTGGCATCGATGGCATGCGCCCGCCGCCGGCTGATGTCCTCATTATGCACGCGGTGCGTGCAACGCCAAGTGCACACGTTATGGTGGGTGTTGAGAGACAGAGAGCCGGAACCAAGAGGGCCGGGGAACGCGGCGGGGGAGAGGGCGAGGAGTACGAGATGATGGCGGGCACGGGCCGAAGGCGTCGCTGGTCGACCGACGACATACTCGACGCGGCGGTCGAGTTGCTGCGGACGGGAGACGCCGAGTCGTTCAGCGTGCGCAAGCTCGCCGCGACCCTCGGCACCGACTCCTCCAGCCTCTACCGGCACTTCCGCAGCAAGACGGAGCTGCTGCGGGCGGTCGCGGACCGGCAACTCGAGGCCGCCATGGACGGCTACCGCCCCGAGGGCGACTGGAAGCAGCGCATCACCGCCTTGGCGGGCCGTGCGCGCGACGTCTTCGGCCGGCAGCCCCAACTCGCCGCCGTCTGGGGGCGTTACGGGGCGGGCGGCGCGGGCTCACGGCTGATCGCGGAGGAACTGCTCCAGGCCCTGCGCCTGTCCGGGCTGCCCGATGCCGAGATCCCGGTCCGCTACCACCGGATCGTGGTGCTCCTCACGGCACTGATCACCTCGGAGGCGGGCATGGGCGGCCTCACCTCCGAAGAGTACGAACAGGGCATGGAACACTTCCGCGTCGCCGTCCTGGGCGCCGACCCCGAACGCTTCCCCGCCCTCGCCCACTTCGCCCGCGACATCCGCCCCCTCGGCGTGGACCGCCCCGCCGCGTTCGAGGACATCCTCGCCGACCATCTCGCGAGCATCGACGCGGTGATCGGGGTGGTGGGTGAGTCGGTGGGCGAAGCGGCGGAACGGTCGACGAACCCGGCGTCGTAACGGCCTTGTTCCTGCGGCTACTTCACCTCCTTCACCCCCTTCCACTCCTTCGGTACGGTCGCTGTTCCGTCTCCGTTCCGCCGCCGTTCCGTGTCGTCCTGTCCCTGGCTGCCTCCCGCTCCGGCGGTTAGCCTCGGCAGAGCGCGGCGGGCCGGTGCGCGAGGCGACGGGGGGAACCGATGCCGGAAACCGACATGCTGGATCTGGGCGGGCTGCGGATACCGCAGGGGCCGGGAATCGAAGTCAGGCTGGAGAGTGGGGGAGTTCCGGCCCGTCTGCTGGCGGCCACGGTGCTCCACGAGGAATCGGCGCTGCAACTCCAGGCGTACCGAGGCCCCGACGTGCGCTGGGCGGCCGTGCGGGCCGAGCTGATCGAGGGCGTCGAAGACCGGGGCGGCACCGCCTGGGAGCGGACCGGACCGGGCGGAACCGAGGTCCGGTGCGCCCTGGCCGCCGAGTCCTACGAAGGCCGCCGCACCGACACGGACGTGCGGATGCTGGGGCGGGAAGGCCCGGGATGGCTGCTGCGGGGCACGGTCACGGGACCGGACGTCGACCCCGTCCCCGGCGGTGAGGACTGGGCGTACGACTACTTCACCCGGGTCGTGGTGGTCCCCGGCTTCGGACGCGGCCGAGCGGCCTCGCTGTCCGCCGTACTCGGCCGCGCCCGCTCCACGGGTTTGATCCCGCTCAGGTTCCCTGGCTGACGCGACGGGCGTGGTGGGCGAGGCGCGTGGTGGTGGGGCGGCTGATCCGGCGTGGCGCGGAGGGCGCGCCCGCCGACGCCGTACCCCCGGGGAGCCGTCGGACGGCATCCAGTGCGGTGCTGCGGCCGGGATGGTTCACCGTGACCGGAAGGCGGCTCGGGGGGCGAGGGCGCGCGAAACGGCTGGTATTACTGGGACATGCAGGAAGAGACCGCACGTTCCGCGATCGACACATTCATCTCCGCGTTCAACGCCTCGGACGACAACTATGTGACCGACCTGCTCTCCCAGGCCCTGACCTCGGACGTGGTCTTCTGGGGGCCGTTGGGCCGCAGCGAAGGAATCGCGGCGGTCGAGCGGTTCGTGCTGGACATCCGGCGCCACCCGGCGGGGACCGGCACGATGGTGCGCTGCTCGGCGGTGGACATGCCCGACGAATGGGCCCGGTACCAGTGGGTCTTCACCCTGCCTGAGGGAGGCCCCCGCCTGGCGGGAACGGACGTCGTTCATCTGCGGCGGAGCCTCATCGACCAGGTCATCGTCTTCGCGGGTGAGATCGAGCCGTCCGCCTCCTGACCGGCCTCGGGCGGCTTGTCGGAGCGGCGGTCACTCCCTCGGCGACGATGCCAGGGAGAAGAGCGAAATCGCCACGAAGAGAGCGACGGGGTAGATACCCGCACTCCACGGCTGCGGCACGATCTTCTGCCCTCCGACCACGAGAACCGCGAGCAGGATCCAGGCCAGGAGGAGCCACGGATGCGGGACAAGGTCCTGGCAACGACGGCGCAACGGTTCCGGAAGCTGTTCCTCTGGGTGCCCATGGCCAGACCCTAGCTCCTCCCCAGGTCCGGGCCGTTGGCGGTTCCCGCAGGTGGGCGGCCCCGCCCGGCCCCACCCGGGCCCGTGCGGAACTACGGTGGGCGCATGACCCATGTGCCGGCGCTCCTCGTCATCGACATGCGGAACGCCCTCGCCGGGATCGCCCACCGCGCCGCCCGCACCATCGCCGTCATCGCGCGCCTCCGCGCCCGGGCCCGGGCCGCCGGTGTTCCCGTCGTCACCGTCCAGCGCCACGGCCCCGACCTCGAACCCGGCACCCACGGCCGGCACGTCGTCCCCGAACTCGCCCCGGAGGAAGGGGAACCGGTGATCGCCAAGACCAGCGCCGACAGCTTCCTCGACACCGACACTGACACCGACACTGACACCGACACTGACACCGACACTGACACCGACACTGACACTGACACTGACACCGACCCCGACCTCGACGCGGTCCTCCACGTACGGCAGGAACCTGCGGCCGGGATGTTCCGCTGAGGGGCGGCTCGGAGAGTCCCCGCGCCGGGTGAGGCGGACGGTGGGCGACTACCTGATGAACTGATGTCCGGTCTCCGGGCGCGAGACGGACACGCGCGCCCCGGCGCCTCCGGCGTGCGGGCCCGCGTCGGCGCGCGTGGCGAGGCGCTCCCGGGCGGCCAACCCGTCCGTACGACCCCCGGGTTGACCGGAGCGCGCCGCCAATGCGCCGTCCGCGCCCCAGGCGGGTGGGTAATCTGGCGAGAACGGCCGACGAAAGGCGGGACGACGTGGGGTGGTTCCGGCGAGGACCCCGACGGGATGGCGAAGGCGCGCCACGGGACCCGGAGTTCACGTACTTCTCCGAGCGCGAGGCCGCGCTCTTCCGTAGCCGGGTCCGGCAGACCTTCGCCGAACTCGGACTGGAGGTCACCCTCTACGCCGACCATGTGACGGACGACTCGGGCCGCCGCTTCGGGCTGGCCAATCTCGCCGCCGTCTGCCATCACGACCCGCGCGGCACCCGCGTCTGGCACCAGCTCGTCAACCGTCACGTCGGACTCGTGGTCCGCGCCCTCGAAGGGCCCTCCGCCCTCGACACCCTGCCACCCGAGCAGATCCGCTCCCAGCTCTACCCGCGTGTCGTCAGTGGCGAGGGCATCGACCCCGGCGCGTTCGGTTACGCCCGCAGCGTCGCCCCCGGGCTCTACGAAGTCCTGGCGCTCGACCTGCCGGAGAGCGTCATGACCCTCACCGACGAGGCACTCGAACGGCTCGGCGACCCGGCCCGGCTCCGCGCCCGGGCGCTCGACAACCTGCGCGGACTGCCCGTCGAAGGCCACGAGACGGTCAAGGACGCCGACGGCATGAGCTTCGAGGTCATCCTCGGCGACTCCTTCTACACCGCCAGCCGCGTCCTGGACCTCGACGCCGTCGTCCGCCGCGTCACCGGCCGCCCGCTCACCCCCGACGGCGCGCTGGTGGCCCTGCCCTTCCGGCACCAGCTCGCCTTCCACGTCATCCGCGACACCACCATCGTCCCCGCCCTCGGCGCCATGGCCTCCTTCGCCGCCTCCGGATACGAGGACACCCCCGGCGCCATCAGCCCGTACGTCTTCTGGTGGCACTCCGGCACCCTCACTCAGCTCAGCGAGCACAGTGAGGACGACGGCCAGTTGAGGATCGTCGTCGGCGACGAGTTCCAGGACCTGCTCGAACGCCTCATCGTCCGGGATCCCGGGTAGCGGACCCCAGGTAGTTGAGCTCGGGTAGCGGAGCCCGGGCAGCGGACCTCGGCATCGTCGGCCTGGAGGCCGCCCTCGGACTCGTCCGCGGCCGCCCGCATGGCGACAACCCGCCCGCCTGGGCCGCCACCCGCGTCCAGGAGATGCGGGGGCGCCGCCTGGAGCTTGAGCCGGCGCCGCCGTATCCCGCGCGCTGATCGATGTCCCCTTCCCGTGGATGGCGTGGATGGCGTGGATGGAGTGGACGACCTACCGCCGCGGCCGGGGTACGGAGAATGGGCAGGACGATCCACGACCTCGTCCGGGCCGGACGGCTGTCGGAAGCCGGCTGACGTCTTCGCCGGCGCCCGGGAGGAGACGCCGGCCCGGCGGACGTACCCAGTCGAAGGTGTCCCGCGTCCCGTCCCGCGTCCCCGGACGGAGTCGAACGCGCAGGTGAGCGCAGTCGGGACGGTCACGGGACGTCCCACCCGTCCCAGCGGTCCGGGAACGGGCCCGCACGTACATACGGTTCAGCCGCACGCCACAGGCACGGCCGGGCGGCCACCTGGCCGGCCCGCGTCCGCAACGTACGTACAGGGAGACGAATCACGTGATCACGAAGAAGAAGTCGAGAGGCAAGTCGGCCGCGATCGTCGCGGGCGTGCTGACCGCACTCAGCATGACCCTCTCGGCCGCTCCGGCCATGGCGCAGAACAACCCGATGATCGAAGGCGACTACGACCAGTGGTGGGCGGTCGAGACCGACGGCACCACCACCTTCAGCGCGCGATGCGCCGACCACACGGAACAGCAGCGGTTCCGCTTCTACTACAGCCCGAACTACCAGGGCGCGTTCATCAACATCGGCCACCCGCTGTACGACCTGCTGGCGGTGTACGCCGGAGACGGTGCGCACCCGCTGACGTTCTGCGGCGGCGGTGGCGCGGGCTGGGGCCAGAACGTCGGCAACAACGCCGCCTCCGTCTACAACTGGTACAACGGGTACTGCGGCACGGTGTACTACTACGCCGGTTACAACCGCAAGGGCGCCTACAAGTCGTACTGGCCGAACAGCGGAGGCAACCTCCAGGACGCCGGGCTGCGCAACAACAACCGCTCCATCGAATTCTCCAACTGCTGGTAACGGACACCCACGGCCGGACGAGGAATCACGATGAGAAGAGGCCACCGCCAGGGGCGGGGGACGGTCGCGGCCCTGGCAGGCGCCGCGTTCCTGCTGACGGGCTGCGCGTCAGGGCAGCCCGCCGACACCGCACTGAAGGCTTCCTCCGGGTCGCCGTCCTCGTCCGCGTCACCGGTCTCGTCCCGGGGTACCGCGGCCGATCCGGCCACCTGGACGCTTCCCCTCCAGCGGTACCGGCCCACCGACGCGCAGGCCAAGACCATCAGCCTGGCCGAGAGGGAGCTGGTCGGCCGGTGCATGAAGGAGTTCGGCGTGGCCTGGAAGCCGGACGCCGAACTGCCCAAGGTCGGCCCCCGCAACATGCTCGACTGGCGTTACGGCATCCATGACGCCACCCTGTCCGCCAAGCGCGGCTACCAGCCCGACGCGGAAGAGCAGGCCCGGTACGAGGCCGCGCTGCGCGCGAATGAGTCCCGGCCCGCTTCTTCCGCCGACACCCAAGTCCTGCTGAGCGGCACTGACATGCCCGGCGGGCCCTCGGCCAAGGCGAGCGCCGACGTGCGCGGCGGTACGAAGAACGGCCGGCGGATCCCGCCCGGCGGCTGCTTCGGGCAGGCCCGCGCCGCTCTCGGCAGCGCCACCCACGGCATCACCCCCCTCGTGGACCGGCTGACCTTCGACTCCTACCCGGCGTCCCTGAAGGCACCCGAGGTCAAGGCGGTCTTCGCCCGCTGGTCGCAGTGCATGGCGCAGCGCGGCTACCACTACGCCGCCCCGATGGACGCGGACCAGGACCCGCGCTTCCGGCCCAGCCGGGCCGGGGTGTCGGGGCAGGAGATCGCGACCGCGCTGGCGGACATCACGTGCCGCGACCAACACCGGGTCACCCGGACCTGGTTCGAGGCCGAAAGCCGTATCCAGCAGGGCTATGTGCGGGAGCACGCCACGCAACTGGCTGCGGACCGGCGCTCTTTGGACCGGGTCATCCACACCGCTGAGGACACGCTCGCCCATCGGTGAGCTGCTTCCGGTCCGTGGGGGGCGGGTGGTTCGGGGAGACGGGGGTGGGCCCGGCCGATTTGGCGGGCTCCGGTCCGCCGGACGGACGCGGCAGCGCGCGCC
This sequence comes from Streptomyces sp. NPDC046203, assembly GCF_040646255.1. Classification (NCBI taxonomy): domain Bacteria; kingdom Bacillati; phylum Actinomycetota; class Actinomycetes; order Kitasatosporales; family Streptomycetaceae; genus Streptomyces; species Streptomyces sp. NPDC046203. The sequence continues at coordinate 299,649 of NZ_JBEYZX010000002.1, forward strand.
GCCGAGGCGAAGGAGCGCACGCACCGCCTGGAGCACGAACGGTCGGTGGCGCGGGGCCGAGCGGGGCTAAGGTGACCGTCATGACCGCCATGACCGCCACGACCGATCTCGGCCCCGTCGCCTGGCCACCCGTCCCCCTCCGTACCGAGCGGCTCGTGCTCCGGGCGGCCGAGGCCCGGGACCGGGCGGCGTTCGTCGACCTGTTCGCGTCGCCCGAGGTGGGCACCTACATAGGCGGCGCCCAGCCGCGCGACCACCTCGCACGCGTGATGCCAGAGAAGCCCGGGCAGCGCCCCGGCTTCTTCGTGATCGACCTCGACGGCGAGATGATCGGCACGGTCACCCTCGACCGCCGTGACGTAGAGGCCGGCGAGGGCCAGGACGACCAGGGACACGAGGAGCAGCGGGAGTCCGGGGAGCACCCGGACCGCTCGGACCACCCGGGCCACACCCCTCCGACCGCCGGACCGGTCGAACTCGGCTTCCTGCTCCTCCCGCAGGCATGGGGACACGGTTACGCCGCCGAGGCGAGCGAAGCGGCCCTCGCATGGCTCGCCGCCGCACTCCCCGGCGAACCGGTGACCCTCCGCACCCAGACAGCGAATGCTCGCGCGATGCGCCTCGCGTCGAAGCTCGGCTTCACCGAGGTCGAGCGCTTCGAGGCGTACGGCGCCGAACAGTGGTCCGGCGTACGTCCGGCCCACGCGTAAGTCCTGGCCCTGTCCCTGGCCCCTGGCCCTGCCCCTGCCCTGGTTCCGGCCCCGGCTCCACACGGCTGATCAACGGATTGTCAGAGCTACCCCCTAGCGTGAGCGGACAGTGAACGACCGCGCGGCGGGCGCGCGGGTGGAGGGGCGGCGACATGGGCGACGGTGTGGAGTGGCCGGTCGATCGGGATGTCGACGCCGCGCTGATCGTGAGGACCGACTACTCCGACGACCGGGCGTGGGAGACGGTGCTGGCAGAGTTGAGGAAGCTCCCGGAGGAATGGGGCGACGACTACGAGTCGTACCTCCACATCGTCGACGATCCGGCGTGGGCGGGTGTCACTCCCGATTGGATGCTCGCGATGGCCTCTTCGGCCGGGGAACAGGACCACGAGGTGTATCTCGCCGACCGCGTCACGATGACGAGCACTCCCCTGACACTGCTGGCCCTGTCCTTGCTGAGCGAGGATCACGCCGAGGACCATGAACACTTCGAGGAGTGGGCCGGGTTGTTCCGCGTCACGCCGCCCGCCGTCCACGAGATGAACGCGAACCTGAACATCGCCAACCTGAGCTTCCGCGAGTTCGCGGAGACGGCCAGAGAGGACCCGGAGGGCATCTGCCGGGGATCCGTCTTCTGACGGTGCCGGGCGTGGGCCCGGCCGGCGAGGCGGCGTCGGACGGCTGCCGCTGCGGCTCCCGCCGGGCGGCGGCCCCAAGCCCTGGGCCGCTCACCAGCCACCGGCCACCGCCTGCCCCGGCCACCGGCAGTCCCGGCCACCGCCTGCCCCGGTCACCGGCAGTCCCGGTGGTCGGCGGACGGTCCGCCGACCGCTCTCCGACCGCACGCCGACTGTCTGCCGCCCGCCCGATGACGGCCCGATGACCGTCCGCCGGTCCGCCGACCGCACGCCGACTGTCTCCCGACCGCCCGATGACCGCCCAGCGACCCTCCGCCGGTCCGCCCCGCGCGCGGTCGCGGGACGCCGCCGCCCCGGGGCAGGATGCTGTACGTCGAGGAGGAGATCACCCATGACCGAGAGCCCCGCGCCCCGGAGCACCACCCCCGAGGATCCCGAGAGCGCCCCTGCCCCCTTCACCGCCGACGACTACCGGGCCCGGATGGCCCGCGCCGCCGACTCCGCCGCCGCGGCCGGACTCGCCGGACTGCTCGTCGCACCCGGCCCCGACCTCACGTACCTCACCGGCTACCAGCCGACCGCGAGCACCGAACGGCTCACCGTCCTCGCCCTCGTCCCCGGCCGGGACCCCGTCCTCGTCGTCCCCACCCTGGAGGCCCCGGACGCGGCGAAGGCCGCCGGCGCCGCCGCGCTCACCCTGCGCGACTGGACCGACGGCAAGGACCCGTACGCCGTCACCGCGCCCCTGCTCGACGCCTCCGGCCGCTTCGGCGTCAGCGACAACGCCTGGGCCATGCACCTGCTTGGCCTCCAGCAGGCCCTGCCGGGGACCTCGTACACCGCGCTCACCGACTCCCTGCCGATGCTCCGCGCCGTCAAGGACACCCACGAACTGGCCCGGATCGCCGCCGCCGGGGCCGCCGCCGACCGGACGTACGGCGAGATCCTGAAGGTCCGCTTCGCCGGCCGCAAGGAGAGCGACGTCGCCGCCGACCTGGCCGCCCTGCTGATGGGCTTCGGACACTCCCAGGTCGACTTCACCGTCGTCGGCTCCGGCCCCAACGGCGCCAACCCGCACCACGAGGCCGGCGACCGGACGATCGAGCACGGCGACATGGTCGTCCTCGACTTCGGCGGCCTCAAGCACGGCTACGGCTCCGACACCACCCGTACCGTCCACGTCGGCGAACCCACCGCGGAGGAACGGCGCGTCCACGACCTCGTACGGGAAGCGCAGCAGGCCGGGTTCGAGGCCGTCCGGACCGGGGCCGCCTGCCAGGACGTGGACCGGGCCGCGCGCCGGGTGATCGCCGACGCGGGCTACGGCGAGTACTTCATCCACCGCACCGGTCACGGCATCGGCGTCACCACGCACGAACCCCCGTACATGATCGAGGGCGAGGAGCGGCCGATCGTCCCCGGCATGTGCTTCTCCATCGAGCCGGGTGTCTATCTGCCCGGCCGCTTCGGCGTGCGCATCGAGGACATCGTGACCCTGACGGAGGACGGCACCGGCCGCCGCTTCAACAACACCCCGCGGGAGATGGCCCTCGTCGAGTAGTCCCACAGCAGGGGAGGCGGGGTGGCGGGGTGGCGGGTGGCGGCACTGGCCTCGCGAGACGCCGTCCGCCGTCCGTCCGTCACCCCTCCGCCGTCCGCCCGTCACCCCTCCGCCGTCCGCCCGTCACCCGTCCGTGAAGACCGCCGCCGACTCCGCCGGCAGCCGCAGCAGCCCGTCCCGGCCGGGTGCCTCCGTCCGCTCCCAGGCGGCGAGCACCCGGTCGCGGCCGTTCGAACCGAGCGCGATCTCCGCCGGCTTCGGCCCCAGGTTCACCGCCACCCGTACGTCCCCGCGCCGGAACACCAGCCAGCGCGCCTCCTCGTCGTACGCCACCCGCACCGCCGCCAGGTCCGGATCGGTCAGGTCCGGCAGGGTACGGCGCAGCGCGATCAGCTCGCGGTGCCAGGTCAGCAGCCGCTTGTGCGGATCACGCCCGCGCTCGGCGCGGTCAAGTACGGAGCGGTCCCGGGTGGCCGGGTCCTGCGGATCCGGAATCTCTTCCTCCGTCCAGCCGAACGCCGCGAACTCCCGCCGCCGCCCCTGTCGTACGGCCTCGGCGAGCTCCGGATCGGTGTGGTCGGTGAAGTACATCCACGGCGTCCGCGCCCCCCACTCCTCACCCATGAACAGCATCGGCACTGCCGGACCCGTCAGCACCAGCGCCGCCGCGCAGGCCAGCAGCCCGGGGGAGAGGGTGGCGGAGAGCCGGTCGCCGGCGGCCCGGTTGCCGATCTGGTCGTGGGTCTGGGCGTAACCGAGGAACCGGTGCGCCGAGGTACGCGCCCGGTCCACCGGCCGGCCGTGCCGGCGGCCCCGGATGCTCGAATACGTGCCGTCGTGGAAGAAGACCCGCGTGAGCGTCTTCGCCAGCGCGGCCATCGGGGCGCGCGCGAAGTCGGCGTAATACCCCTGGGACTCACCGGTCAGCGCGGTGTGCAGGGCATGGTGGAAGTCGTCGTTCCACTGCGCGTGCAGCCCCAGGCCGCCGGTCCCGCGCGGGGCGGTCATGCGCGGGTCGCACTGGTCGGACTCGGCGATCAGGAAGTGCCGGCGGCCCTGCTCGGCGGAGAGTTCGTCGACCGCCGCCGACAGCTCCTCCAGGAAGGTGAGGGCGCGGGTGTCGACGAGCGCGTGCACGGCGTCCAGCCGCAGCCCGTCGATCCGGTAGTCGCGCAGCCAGGCCAGCGCGCTGCCCAGGAAGTACGCCCGGACCTCGTCCGAACCGGGCGCGTCCAGGTTCACCGCCGGACCCCAGGGGGTGGTGTGGGTGTCGGTGAAGTACGGCCCGAAGGAGGGCAGATGGTTGCCGGACGGGCCCAGGTGGTTGTGCACCACGTCCAGGACCACCCCGAGCCCGAGCCCGTGCGCCGCGTCCACGAACCGCTTCAGCGCCTCCGGCCCGCCGTACGGCTCGTGCACCGCCCACGGCGCGACCCCGTCGTACCCCCAGCCGCGCGTTCCCGGGAACGGGCACAGCGGCATCAGCTCCACATGGGTGATCCCGAGCCCCGCCAGCTCGCCGAGCCGCGCCGCCGCCGCGTCGAGCGTGCCCTCGGGAGTGAAGGTGCCGATGTGCAGCTCGTATACGACACCGGCCCGCAGCCGCAGCCGCGGGGTGTCGTGCCGCCAGACGTACGTGTCGTGAGCGACGACGGCGGCGAGACCGTCCGGGCCGTCGGGGAGACGGCGGGCGCGCGGATCGGGCAGCACGGGGCCGCCGTCCAGGGCGAAGCCGTACCGGTCACCGTCGGCCGCCGGGGCGGTACCCGTCCACCAGCCGGCCCGCTCGGCGTCCCGCGCGAGCGGGTGCGCGGCACCCGCCAGCTCCAGCGTCACCCGGTCGCGGGCTTGTGGCGCCCATACCTCGAACAGCACGTGACGGTCCCCTCGTCTCGTCGAGGGCGCGCGGACACGGGGGTGGGCCGGACCCGGGGGTGGGCCGGACCCGGCCGGCGGCCGTACGACCACTCGGTCATATGGCCATATGACCGAGTGCCCTGTGCCCCTGTGACCGCGCCCGTGTCCACACGCCCGATCCACGGCTACGGGACCATCCTGGCAGTCAGTCGCCCTGTCCGCCCGGTACGCCCTGTCCGCCCGGTACATCCGGCGCGTCCCACACGTAATTGATCTGCCGCTCGAAGGTGACGTAACCGGCCCGCGCGAAGGAACGCGCCATCGGTACATTGCCGACGTCCGTCGCCGCGCGAATCCGCGGCACGTCCTCCTCGGCGAGGATCCGGGTGCCCTCGGCGAGGATCTCGTCGATGTGCCCCCGGCCCCGGTGGGCGGGCAGCACCCCGAGGTACGCGATGATCGCGTGGTAGTTGTTGCGCGCGGGCACGACGAAGCCGACCGGCTCCCCGGTCGTGGCGAGCTCCGCGATCCGCCACCACGAGCGGGGCGTCGTGTAGTGCGCCAGCTCGTCGTCGTAGTGGAGTTCGGCGGCCTCGCGCAGGGAGAGCCCGGACGCCAGATCGGCCTGGCCGTGGGCGTCCAGCGTGCCCTCCATGACCGGGGTCATGAGCGCGAGGAGATCCTCACGGTCCCGGACGGGGCGGAAGACCAGCCGGCCGGTGGGTGCGGGAGTGGGATGGGGGTCCGGGGGTGCCGGCTCGCGGCGCCACTCCAGACGGAGACGCTCGACCAGGGGCCGGGCACCCGAGGCCGCGAGAACGCCGAACAGGGTCTCCAGATGCGCGCGGGTCTCCGGTACGCCCTGCCAGTCCGGCGGTATGTAGCGTCCGTACTCGGGGCGCGGGCCGTCCCCGACGACCGCCGCGCTCGCCGTCTCCAGCAGCCGTGTGCCAATGGCGGCGGCCTCGTCGGCGGGCAGGGCGGGGTCCAGATCGAAGAAGTCCAGATACTGGGGCTCCGTGCCGGGCCGGCCGGTCCACCAGCCGATCCGCCCGACCAGCCGCTCCCCGCGCAGCGCCACCCACAGCCACTCGGGGCGGCGGCGGCCGGTGGCGAGGTCGTCGGCGAGTTCGTGGTCCAGGACGTAGTCGAGACGGTTGAAGAGATCCAGCTCCCCGGGGCCGGCCAGCGGCCGTACGACAAGCGGGGCCTGCGGGGTCTGCGGGTCGTGCAGGTCGTGCGGGGCCTGCGGGGCGGTCAGGGCGTACGAGTCGGGTGACTCGGGTGAGGTCATACGGGGTCCTCCACGTGGTCGAAGCGGGCCGACCGTAACAACGAAGCTGCAGGGTGGCACGCGATTAACGGCCGTTCTGGACACCTCGGGGCCTTCCGGCGGACAATCACGAGCGTGACGACCCCTCACCCGTACCCGCTCCCGGCGCCCCCGCCGGACCGTGCCCCCCGCCTCGGCGACGCCGAGCGGGAACAGGCGCTCGCGGTGCTGCGCGAGGGAGTCGCGCAAGGGCGGCTCTCGCACGACACGTTCCTCTTCCGGATGGAACGCGTCCTGGCCGCCAGGCGGCCCGAAGAACTCGTCGTACTCACCTCCGACCTCGCCACCGAGTCGGGCTGGAGCCGCCGGGTGATGGGCGCGGTCGGCCGCATGTCGGCGTTCACGGCGAAACTCAGCCGCACCTGGCACGCCGAACGCCTGCCCAAACTCCTCCTCCCGCCGCCCGGCCCCTACCCGCTGCGCATAGGACGCGACCCCCTGAACGGGCTCCGGCTCACCCACGAGACCGTCTCCCGCATGCACGCCGAACTCTCCTGCCAAGGTGGAACCTGGGTCCTGCGCGACCTCGGCTCGACCAACGGCACCACCGTGAACGGCCGCCGCGTCGTGGGCGCGGTGGCGGTCCGGCCCGGAGACCAGGTCGGCTTCGGGCAGGTGGCGTACCGGCTTTCGGGGGACTGAGGAGTGGGCCCGCGCGTAAGTGCGGCGGTGGGGGCGCGGCCCGCACGGGCGTGAGACGTGTGGGGGCTGGGCTTGTACGTGAGTGCGGCGGCTGGTGTGCGGCCCGCACGTAAGCGCGGCGGCTGGTGTGCGGCCCGCACGGGCGTGAGACGTGTGGGGGCGGGGTCCGTGCGTAAGCGAGACGGCGGGGGTGCAGCCCGCACGTAAGCGCGGCGGCAAGCCTGGGCGCATGTGTGATTGGGCAACGTTGGCCTTTTTTGTGCCTCCTTCGCCTCCGGGGTGCTGGAGTCGGACTCACAGCACCGATCGTGCTCGGCCCACTCGTTCCTCGCGGGCCTGCGCGCGTTCGGCACTGTTCCCCCGACGCACCCCTTCGGCTCACTCGGCCGTAGGAGGCGGCCCGCACAAAGACGTAACGGCAGGGAAGCGGCCCGCACTCGCGGTGCCTCCGGAGCGGGGCCGCACCGGTTCGCAACGGCCGGGGTGAGCCCGCACTCGGCAGTGGCGTGGCCCGCACTCACGGGAGCAGGGTGAGCCCGCACTGGGGCGTGACGGTAGGGGTGTGGCCCGTACTCGCGGTGCCTCCGGAATGGGCCGCACGTAAGCGAGGCGGCTGGGGGCTGGGCTCGCGGGTGGGTGCGGCGGTAGGTACCCGGCCCGCACCCGGACGCGACGGCAGAGGGGTGGCTCGCACCCCTCCGGGGTCCCGAGAGGCGCTTCACCCGGTCGGCGGTACACCTGCTGCGACCAAGTGGGGCCGGTGGTGCTGTGAGGAGAAGGTGATCGGTGGCGCGGATCCGGTGAGGGGGCGAGATGAGCGAGCAGCGGACGGGTGGCGTGCCCGACGAAGTGCCCGGCGGTGCGGCCGGCGACGGGAACGAAGACATGCGCGGCGGTGCGGCCGAAGGCCCGCCGTCCGACCTGCCGTCCAGCCTGCCGTCCGACCCGCCGTCCGACCTGCCGGACGGCGTACCGGCGGGCTGCAGCACCCTCGGGCATCGGAACGACCGCGCGCCCTGGCGGGACCTCTGGGCCCGGCTGCCCACCATGGCGCCGGCGGCCCGGCCCGTCGAGCGGGCGCCGCGGCCCGGGGCGCGCCGGGTGCCGCCGAGTCCGCTCGCGCCGGGGGCGGCGCGCGATCCGTATCGCACGTACCGCGTCCTGCGCGAGGAGTTCCCGCTCACCTACGACCCGCTGCTGCGGGCCTGGGTGCTCAGCCGGTACGCGGATGTGGCGGGCGCGCTGACCGACTCCCGGTTCACCCATGGGCACCGGCCCGGTGATCCGCCCTGCGCCCAGACCCACACCGACGTCGACGAGGCCGAACTGCGGGCCGTCGCCGAACGCACCGCCTTCGTCCTCGCCCACCGACTCGTCGGCCGGCCGCTCGTCGACCTCGTCGCCGACTTCTGCCGCTGGCTGCCTGCCGGCACCGTCGCCGCCGCCGTCGGCGTCCCGTACCGCGACATGATGCGGCTGGTCCGCGGCCGTGCCGCTGCCGCCCTCGCCGGCCAGTGCACCGGACAGATCGCCGTCCGGGAGAAGGCCCTGGCCGGGTTCCTCGCGGATGTCCTCACCGACCCCGAGCAGACGGCGGCGCTGCGCGACGCGCCTTCCGACCTCGTCGCCCGGGCCTGGGCCGAGTCTCTGCGGCGTGAGCCGCCGGTGCAGATCGTGCTGCGCCGCACGCGCGGCGAGATCCATGTCAGCGGGGGCGTGCTGCCGTCCGGCGCGCCCGTCGCGCTGCTGCTCGGCGCGGCCGGCCGCGACCCGGAACGCTTCCGGCACCCCGACCGCTTCGACCCGGGCCGCGCCGACCCCGCCCAACTGACCTACGGCTCCGGCCCGTGCCCCGCCGTCACCCTCGCCGCCCTGGAAGCCGAGTACGCGCTGCGCGCCCTGTTCTCCGCCATGCCCCGGCTCCGGCTCGCCGACGGCTTCCGCCCCGTGCGCGCCGGAGTCGTCACCCGCGCGCCCCGCAGCCTCGTCGTCCGGCCGGGCGGATAACAGGACGGACGACGACAAGAACGGAGGAAAGGGGGCGAGGCGGCCGGGCGAAATGGGTGTGCGGGCAGGTGCGGGGGCCTGCGAACATGCCGCCATGGAACACCCCATAGCGCACACACTCGAACGACTGGTCGTCCGGCACACCCTTCGCGTCCCCGCCCCGGCCGAGGGAAAGACCCTTGAACGGAACGCTCCGGAAGAAGGTCTCCGCCAAGGGGCCGACGCGGTACGGCAGTTCGACGTCGCTCTGATGTCCGTGGGGTTCAAGCTGTCCGGCGGGCTCATGGCCGCGCTCGGCGGGCTCGACCGGCCGGCGGTCGAGACGATCGCCGCCCGCACCCTCGCCACGGTCCGCGAACTGGTCGGCGACCACGTCGACCACAACGTCTACTTCAAGGACTTCCCCGCCGGGGTGCCCGACACCCCGGACTTCTGGGCCGCGTGCGTCGCCCAGGCGCTGGTCGCCGACGAGGAGACCCGGACCCGGGTCCTCGACCAGCTCCGGCACGGACACCTCGACCTGCTGAGCCTGCCCACCTACGGCCGCTACCAGCACACGTACGAGGACATGCTCGCCGCCCACGACGAGTTGACCGCCTCCGCCCGGGACCGGGTGACCGTCCTCGTCCTCGGCGGACCCCTGGAGGACGAGGTCGCCGGCCTCTACCGCGCGCTGGCCGGCAGCACCACCCCGCTCGGCCCGGAACACCTCGCCGACCTCGCCGTGCTCGCCGCGCACTGCGCCGACGGCCCCCAGCCGGACACGATCCCGATCCGGGAGAGCCGTGCCGTCGTCAACAAGGCACGCCTGATGGCCGGTTGCGCGCCGCTCCTGGACACCGCGACGGATGCGCTCCGGCTGGCCTGCGCGCTCGCGGACGGCGATGTCACCCTGCGCGAGCGCACCCGCTTCCGTGCCCTGTCCCGGCCGCACCGGCGGGCCCTGCTCGCCGGGCTCGACGCGGTGCTCGCCGCGGCCCCCGGCAAGTACGCCGACGTGGCGCCGTACCGCGAGCAGTGGAAGCGGCTCGGCGAGCGGCTGCACCCGCACGAGTACCCCCAGTGGCCGCACGCGGCCGAGGTGTTCGCGATCGCGCGCGGCGAGCGCAAGGTGCCCTCGCTCGCCGCCCGCGCCGAGGAACTGCTGGGCCGAGGCGAGGTCGCCGAGGCCGCCGGACTGCTCGCCCGCGAGGCGCCCGGTCTGCTGCTGCGCTCACTGGACCGGCTGCTGCGCACCGCCGCCGGGGACGAGGAGCGCGACGCCGTCCTCGCCGCCGCCCTGCGGGCCGTGCCCGGCGGGTCGGGGCGGGTCCTGCTCTCCGTGCGCGAGCACCTCCAGAACCGCTCCGAACAGGCCGTACCCCAGCGGGTGTTCGTGAACCGTGCGGGCGGGGCCTGGGTGGCCGACGACACCCGCGAGCCGCTCCCGTCCGCCGTACGCGAGCGGGTCCTCGGCGTGCTCGACACCGAGATCCGGCGCCGGCTCGACGCGCCCGCGCACCTGCTGGTCGACCCGGACATCCTGGACGTGGCGCTGCCGCTGAGCGGCCGGGCGACGGCGGCCGGGCTCGGCACCCTGCCGCGCGGCTCCCTCTCCCCGGTCGACGGAGAGCTCCTACGCTTCTTCACCTACTGGAAGCAGGCGGCGCGCAACACCGACTACGACCTGTCCGCGCTGGTCCTGCGCGACGACTACACGACCGGGACCTGGCTGTCGTACACCAACCTCCGGTCCGTGGCGGGCACGCACTCGGGCGATGTCACCGAAGCGCCGGACGGGGCATCGGAGTTCATCGAACTGTGGCTCGGCGCGGTGGACGGCCGGTTCATCGTGCCGCACGTGAACATCTACTCCGGGGAGGGATTCGACGAGGTCGCCGAGTCGTTCTTCGGCTTCATGCTGCGCGACGCCGCCCAGGGTGGGCGGCCCTATGAGCCGCGGACCGTGCGGATGAAGTCCGATCTGCGCGGTCCCGGCCGGATCGCGCTGCCGCTCGTCTTCGAGCGCGACGACGAGGGCGGCTGGCAGGCCCGTTGGATGCACCTGTATCTCAAGGGAAGCCCGGCGGCGAACACCGCCGAGGGGAACCGGGTGACCTTCGCGACTCTGGTCCGCGGTCTGGTCGAACGCACCCCGCTGACGCTCCGCTACCTCCTGGACCTGATGGCCGGGAAGGGCGCCCGGATCACGGTGGCGGACGGGCGGACCGTACCGGACGAGCCGGTCGTCTACCTCGGTCTGGAGCCGCTCGACGGCCTGGCGCCGGGCTCGCGGGTGATCACCCCCGGAAATCTGCGCGACCTGATCCCCGCCTGAGTGTTACGGTCGCTCCCGGGGCGAGGCCATGAGAGGGCTTCCTTCTTATTCACTCTCTGATGAACTAGTCCTCTCGCTTTCCTCGCCCCCTCTTTCTCTTCTCAGGCCCGCGCGAACAGCGCCACCGGCCGGGCCTCGAACAACTCCGCCAGCTTCACCGGAGTATCAGGGCCGCCGGTGAACTCCCGTACTCCGTCCAGGAGATCGGCCCAACGGCCCTCCGGCAGCACCAGCGTGGTGTCCTGCCAGCCGCCCGTCTCCGCGAGCCGCAGCGACAGCCGGGTGACGGCGGTCAGCACCTGCCCTGTACGGGCGAAGGCGACACAGTGCCGGGCGGCCGGGCCGGTCGCGGTCAGCGGGGTGTACGTGCCCGCCGGGCCGAAGAGCTCCGGGCGGTCGCGGCGCAGCCGCAGCGCGGCCCGTACCACCGCCGTCTTGTCGTCGTCCGGACCGGCCGCGAACGGCGCCCGGTTGTCGGGGTCCACCAGGGCCCGGTACTCCCGCTCGGTGTTCTGGTACAGCTCCGGCACCCCCGGCATCGTCAGCTGGACCAGCGTGGCGCCCAGGAGCTGGGCCCGGATGTGCGGTTCGAGACCAGCCGCCGGACCGGCGGGACCGCGCAGCGGGATCCGGCCCGGCCCCGCCGCGGCGAAGTCGGCCACCGCCCGCTCGTAACCGGCGTCCGGTTCCGTCCAGTTGGTGTGCAGCCCGGCCTCCCGTACGGACTTCAGCACCGCCGGTCCCAGCCGCTCCGCGTCCGGGGCGCCGAAGCCGAACGCGGTCTGCCACGCCGTCCATGCCAGATGCGGATCCGGCGCCGGTACGTCCGAGGCCCGGGCGGTCACGTCGGCGAACAGTTCCGCCCAGCGCCCCGGACACTGGGACAGCACCGCGATCGCGGCCCGCACATCCGCGCTGCGCTTGGTGTCGTGGGTGCTCAGCACCGTCCCCGTCGCGGGCCAGTCCCGGGCGAGCCGGGCGCAGAAGGCGTGGAACTCCTCCGGTGAGACCGCCGGGCGGCCCGGGTCGCCGCCCACCTCGTTGGCGCTGAGCAGCGGGGTGTATCGGTAGAAGGCCGTGTCCTCCACGGACTTGGCCCGCAGCGCCGACGAGGTCTGCGCGAACCGGGCCCGGAAAGACCGTTGCCCGGGGCCGTCCCCGTACGCGCCGAGGGCCAGACCGCGCACGACGTCCACCGCCGTCGCCTCCTCCGGTACCGCGAACGCCGCCTTCGCGCCCCGTACCGCCTCCGCCGTGAGCACCCGCTCGCCGCCCGTGCGGTAGGGGCGGTAGACCGGCATCCGGACCAGGAGTTCACGGATCGCCGTGTGCAGCGCCCAGGGCGCGTGATCGCGCAGGGCGGGCTCGGCCGCGCAGATCCGGGCCGCCGAGCGGGTCAACGCGACGATCTCGGAGGTCAGTTCATGGGTCACCACCTTGTACGCGGCCCGCCGGGCCGTCGCCTCCCAGTAGCCACCCCGGTCGCCCGCCCGGCCGGTGAACTCCCGGTACAGATCGGCGAGTTCCTCGGCGCCGAGCGGATCCGTGAACAGGCCGTCCACCCGCCGCAGCGCGTCGTAGCCGGTCGTCCCCGCCACCGGCCACGCCCCGGGAAGACCCTCGTCCCCCGTGAGGATCTTCTCCACCACGATCCAGCACCGCCCACCGGTCGCCTCCTCAAGGCGGGCCAGATAGTCCTCGGGGTCGGCGAGCCCGTCCGGGTGGTCGATCCGCAGCCCCTCCACCACCCCGTCCGCCACCAGCTCCCGTACCTTCGCGTGGGTGGCGGCGAACACCTCCGGGTCCTCCATCCGCACCCCGATGAGATCCGCGACGGTGAAGAAACGCCGGTAGTTCAGCTCGGTGCGGGCCAGCCGCCACCAGCCGAGCCGGTAGAACTGGGCATCGAGCAGCTCGTCCAGGGGCAGTCCCTCCGTACCGGCCCGCAGCGGGAACACCGGCCCGTCCAGCCCGTCCGGACTGTCCGCCCCATCCAGACCGTCCGCCCCGTCGAGCGCGAGCATCCCGTTTGTCACCCGCAGTCGGCCCCGGACGTCCGGCAGGCGCGCCGGCAGTACCGGCAGCAGCACCCGCCCGTCGCCCGCCGCCCAGTCGATGTCGAACCAGCGGGCGTACGGCGACCCCGGCCCCTCCCGCAGCGCCTCCCACAGGGGGCGGTTGTGCCGGGGTGAGGCCGCCATGTGGTTCGGCACCACGTCCAGGACCAGCCCGAGGCCGTGCTCCCGCGCCGTCGCCGCGAGGGCCCGCAGCCCGTCCTCGCCGCCCAGCTCGGCCCGGACCCGCCGGGGGTCGGTCACGTCGTAGCCGTGTGCCGAACCGGGCACGGCCTCCCACACCGGCGACAGATGCAGATGCGAGACCCCGAGCCCGGCCAGGTGCGGCACGGCGCGCGCGGCGGCGGCGAAGGGGAAGTCCGGCCCGAGCTGGAGCCGGTAGGTGGCGGTGGGCAGCGCCCGCTGCGAGGAGGACGTCATGCGAACGTACGTACCCCGCCGGACGCCTTCCTTGTCATCCCGTCCCGCGTCCGATCGGGTGTCGGACGCGGGAGACCACGCCCCTCGCCGGGGCGGCCCGGACCCGCGCGGCCGTCCCGGCTCACTCGTTCGGCTCACTCGGCCGGCCGCCCCGCGTGACGAGCGTCGGGGTCCGTACGGGTCAGGCGCGGGGTGGTGGCCCGGCCTCGGAGCCTTACGGGTCAGGCGGGGCGGCGCAGCACCGTCAGGGTCAGCGGTGCGAGCGTCACCCGCTCGCCCGCCGTGACCTCCGGCCCGCGCTCCGGGGGCATGCCCTCCGGGTGGGAGGTGTCCACGACGACCTGCCAGCGCTCGCCGTGCGTGTCCGGCACCTCGAAGTCCAGGTGCGCCGACTCGGCGTTGAACATCAGCAGGAAGGAGTCGTCGGCGATCCGCTCGCCCTGGGTGCCGGGCTCGGAGATGGCGTCGCCGTTGAGGAACACCGTCAGCGCCTTGGCGTGTGCGGCCTGCCAGTCCCGGGCGGTCATCTCCTCGCCCTCCGGGGTGAACCAGGCGATGTCCGTGAGCTCGTCGTGGGTGCCCTCGACCGGCCGGCCGTGGAAGAACCGCCGGCGCCGGAACACCGGATGCTCGCGCCGCAGCCGCACCATCGCCCGGGTGAACTCCAGGAGTGTGGCCTCCGGTTCGGCACCCGGCTTCGGCCAGTCCACCCAGGAGACCTCGCTGTCCTGGCAGTATGCGTTGTTGTTGCCGCCCTGGGTGCGGCCGAACTCGTCGCCGTGGCTGAGCATCGGCACGCCCTGCGAAAGCAGCAGGGTGGCGAGGAAGTTACGGGTCTGCCGGGCCCGCAGTTCCCGGATCCCGATGTCGTCGGTCTCGCCCTCCACCCCGCAGTTCCAGGAACGGTTGTGGCTCTCGCCGTCCTGGTTCCCCTCGCCGTTGGCCTCGTTGTGCTTCTCGTTGTACGAGACGAGGTCGCGCAGGGTGAAACCGTCATGGCAGGTCACGAAGTTGACCGAGGCGAGCGGCCGCCGACCGTCGTCCTGGTAGAGATCCGAGGAGCCGGTCAGCCGCGAGGCGAACTCGGCGAGCGTCTGCGGCTCGCCGCGCCACAGATCGCGGACACAGTCCCGGTACTTGCCGTTCCATTCGGCCCACTGCGGCGGGAAATTGCCCACCTGGTAGCCGCCCTCGCCCAGATCCCACGGCTCCGCGATCAGCTTCACCTGGCTGACCACCGGATCCTGCTGCACCAGGTCGAAGAACGACGACAGCCGGTCCACCTCGTGGAACTGGCGGGCCAGCGTGGCCGCCAGATCGAAGCGGAAGCCGTCCACATGCATCTCGGTCACCCAGTACCGCAGACTGTCCATGATCATCTGGAGGACGTGCGGGGAGCGCATGAGGAGCGAGTTCCCGGTGCCGGTGGTGTCCGTGTAGTAGCGCTGGTCCTCCGCGAGCCGGTAGTACGACGGGTTGTCCAGGCCCCGGAACGACAGCGTCGGACCCAGGTGGTTGCCCTCGGCGGTGTGGTTGTAGACCACGTCGAGGATCACCTCGATGCCCGCCTGGTGCAGCGCCCGGACCGCCGCCTTGAACTCCAGGACCTGCTGTCCTCGATCGCCCCAGGAGGCGTAGGCGTTGTGCGGGGCGAAGAAGCCGATCGTGTTGTAGCCCCAGTAGTTCGAGAGCCCCGCGTCCACCAGCCGGTGGTCGTTCACGAACTGGTGGACGGGCATCAACTCCAGTGCCGTGACCCCCAGTTCCTTCAGATGCCCGATCACCGCCGGATGCGCGAGCCCCGCGTACGTCCCGCGCAGCTCCTCCGGCAGATCCGGATGGCGCATGGTCAGACCCTTCACATGCGCCTCGTAGATGACCGTGTGGTGGTACTCCGTGCGCGGCCTGCGATCGTCGCCCCAGTCGAAGTACGGGTTCACCACCACCGAGGTCATCGTGTGCGGCGCCGAGTCGCGGTCGTCGCGCGCGTCCGGCCGCCCGAACGGGTAGCCGTACACCGCCTCCCCCCACGCGACCGAGCCCGAGATCGCCCGCGCGTACGGATCGAGGAGCAGCTTCGCCGGATTGCAGCGCAGCCCGCGCTCCGGCGCGTACGGACCATGGGCCCGGAAGCCGTACCGCTGCCCCGGCATCACCCCGGGCAGATAGGCGTGCCGCACGAAGGCGTCCGTCTCGCGCAGCTCGACCGTCGTCTCCGCCCCGTCGTCGTCGAGAAGGCACAGCTCGACACGGTCGGCGGCCTCGGAGAAGACCACGAAGTTCGTACCGGCGCCGTCGTAGGTGGCGCCCAGGGGATACGCCTGTCCCGGCCAGACCTGCATAGGCGAACCTCTCCCACTTCCGATCCGGGGCGGGCAGCGGCACACGGCGACCGCGGCGCCAACGGCAGCGGAACGAGCCGGACGCGGCGGGGAGACCGCCCTACGGGCCGACCCGGTCCGAAAGGCCGATCCTGCCCGAAAAGCGGACAAGCTCCTAGGAGGCCGATTCCTCCGGACGGGTGATCGCCTGTGGAGGGTGGCCGCCGCGGGTGAGGGCGACCCGAACGCGCGGACGGCCTGGACGCGCCGCCGGTCCGAAGGTGCGGCCCGTCTGGACACGCGGCCGGTCCGAACGCGCCGCCGGTCTGAACACGTGGACGGCCCGAACACGCGGCCGGGAAGCCCGGCGAACCGGGGGAGTCCGGCCGGTCCGCTCCCGGCGGTCAACATCGGGTTCCGCGCCGTCGCCCCTCGGTGGAAGGCCGTGCCGCGCGGGGCGGGGCCGGTGGGGCGGAGTGGCCCGACAGTGGGGCGTACCCCTATGAATCCGCTCACTCCGGACGATCTTGACCCCGGGAACCTCGGCCCGGATCCGGGCAGTTGGGCAAAGCCCCGGACGATCCTGCTGCGTCGGCTCCCGGTCCCGGAGTACCCTTCCTTGATCGTTGTCAGGTGGTAGTGGCGGGTTGTCCGGCCGGTGGGCCGGATCGGATGTCCGGGAGCAGAAGGCGGTGCGCGGGTGAGCTCGGGAGAGCTGGAGCTGCCCCCAGGCGAGGCGGGTGGCGACGGCGGGGCGGCCGAGCCCGCGACGGTGCCGCCCGGCGCGGTCTCCGTCGCCCGGCCGGTGGAGATCGGGGCCGAGCTGGAGTGGGGCGCCGAGGCGTGGAGCGAGGTGCGCACCCGGGCCCAGCGGGCCGGCCGCGCGTACATCTGGCTCAATCTCGTCGAGCAGCGGCTGCGGGCCGTCGTCGCGGCGGTGCTGCGCCCCGTCTACGAGCCGGTGCACGGCGACGACTGGGTGGTCGCCGCGGCAGGACCCGCCGGGCAGGAATGGGTCCAGCGGGCCGTGGCGGTCCGTGAGGTCTCGCGGCGCAAGGGCTATCTGCTCGACCCGGCCGACGACAACGTCCTCAGCTTCCTCACCCTCCCCCAGCTGCGCGAGCTGATGGTCCAGCACTGGCCGTGCTTCGAGCCGTACTTCGACGACCGGCGCGAGGTCGAGCTGGCCCTCGACGAACTGGAGGTGACGCGCAACGTCGTCTCCCGCAACCGGGCCCTGTCGCTGACCGTGCTCGCCCAGTCCGAACGGGCCTCCGCCCGCCTCCTGGAGATCCTGGGCAGCGGCGCCGGGGTGCCCTCGGCGGACCGGCTGCCGGTAGACGCGGTCGAGGACCTGGTGGGCGACCGGTACGCGGACGTGGTCTCCGTCCACCCCGACCGGGTCCGGCTCCAGCGGCAGCTGCCGGCCGAGGACCTGTTCGGCGGGGCGCGCCGGCTCGACGCCACCGGCATAGGCCTCAATCTGCTCGTGCAGAACTTCTCCGGGCGCCGGATGGTCCGGCTGGCCGAGTCGGGCTGCCGGATAAGGCTGCTGTTCCTCAATCCGGCCAGCAGCGCCGTCAAGCGGCGCGAACGCGAGCTGGGTCTGAAGAAGGGCGAGCTGAGCCGCGCGGTCGAGATGAACATCCTGCACATGCGGCGGGTCCGCTCCCGGCTGCGCGACCCCGGAGCCTTCCAGATCCACGTCTTCGACGAGACGCCGCGCTTCACCGCGTACCTCGTCGACGGGGACGGCCCCGACGGGGTCGCCGTCGTCCAGTCGTACCTGCGCAAGGCGCGCGGGATGGAGGCGCCGGTCCTGGTGCTGCGGGGCGGCGGACGGAACATGGTGCGGCCGAACGGGGCCGCCGACGCCGACGAGGACAACGGGCTTTTCTCGACATATCGGGAGGAATTCGAGTCCGTGTGGCTCGACTCCCGGCCGGTCTCCTGACCGCCGGACCGCCTTCCGACCCACACCCGCCCCGCAGTCGACCGACACCCGCCCCACAGTCGGTGTCACGCCCGGCGTCGTACCCCGGCCCTGCGCCCGACCCCGCGCCCGAGCCGTCGCCCGAGCGATGGCCCGCGGCGGATTGTCAGTGGCGCGTGCGAGGGTGAACATCACCACGGGGGAGATCACGTAAGGAGGACCCGATGGCTTGGCATGCGGAAGCACTGGTCGGCTTCGACCTGGAGACCACCGGCACCGATCCGCTGGAGGCCCGGATCGTCACGGCCTCGGTCGTCGGCGTCCACGGCGGGCGGGTGGTCCGGCAGCGGGACTGGCTCGCCGACCCGGGCATCCGCATCCCGGAACAGGCGTCGGCGATCCACGGCATCAGCAACGAACGCGCCGCCGCCGAGGGCCGCCCGGTCCGCGAGGTGGCGGACGAGATCGCCGAGACCCTCACCGGGTACTGGCGGGACGGGGTCCCGGTCGTCGCGTACAACGCGTCCTTCGACCTGACCCTGCTCGCCGCCGAACTGCGCCGGCACGGGCTGCCCTCCCTGGAGGAGCGGCTCGGCGGCGCCACGATAGGCCCGGTCGTCGACCCGTACACCATCGACCGGGCCGTGGACCGCTACCGGCGCGGCAAGCGCACCCTGGAAGCGGTCTGCGGGGAGTACGGGGTGGAGCTGACCGCCGCCCACCAGGCGTCGGCCGACGCGCTCGCCGCCGTCCGGGTCGCCATCGCGATAGCCGAGCGGCACCCGGCCGTCGCCGCCCTCACCCCGGCCGCGCTGCACGAGAGCCAGATCGGCTGGTACCGGACCTGGGCCGTGGACTTCCAGGCCTTCCTGCGCCGCAAGGGGGACGCGCAGGCGGTGATCGACCCGGTCTGGCCGATCCGCGGCCTGTCCGTGCTCACGCCCGGGTCCGAGGAGCCGGTGACCGCCCGGGCGCCGTTCTAGCGGCGGGGGCGGTCCGGACGGTCAGGGGGCGGGGCGGTCGTTCCCGGATCCCGGGCCGAGGGGTGTGGGCTGCCTGAGAGGTACTGGGCCCGAGGGTGTCAGGAGTGGGACTTGAGGAAGGAGAGCAGCAGCTCGCCGGTCGACTCCGGCCGCTCGACCGGGAACCAGTGGCCCGCGTCCTCGACGCGCTCGTACTGCCAGGAGCCGGACACCCGCTCGCTCGTACCCGTCATCTGGTACTCGGTGAGGAAACGGTCGCCGCTGGACCAGATCCCCAGCACCGGGAACCCGTCGGGCAGTGGCGGCACCGGAAGTTCCGGGGCGAACACCAGCTCGGGGGGCAGGCCCGCGCGGTAGATGTTCAGCGCGGACGTCAGCGCGCCCGGCGCCCGCAGCGGCTCCAGGACCTCTTCCACGTCCGGGTGCTCGGCGAGCATGTCGCGCAGGTTGGCGAAGTCGTCGTGCGCGAGCCAGTTCTCGGCGATCTCCGGGATCTGGAAGAGCAGGACGTACCAGGACAGCTGCTTCTGCGTCCAGCCCGCCTGCCGGTAGGCGGCGATGTGACCGACCGACAGGAGGCTGAGGCTCAGCACCCGGTGCGGCAGCCCCTGGGCGAGGCCCTGCACGATGCCCGCTCCCCAGTCGTGGCCGACCAGATGGGCCCGCTCGACATCGAGCCGGTCGAGCAGCTGCACCAGGTCGCCCACCGAGGCGGCCGGGGAGTACGCCTCCGGGCCGCCCTCCGGACGGTCCGACGCGCCGAACCCCCGCAGGGTCGGCGCGATCGTACGGAAGCCCGCCGCGTTCAGGACCGGGATCTGATGGCGCCACAGCCGGTGCGAGTCCGGGAACCCGTGCACCAGCAGGACCGCCGGTCCCTCGCCGCTCACCTCGACGTCCAGCGTGACGTCCGACAGTTCCACGCGCATCACAACACCCCGTCCCGACCGGTCCGTTCGTTACGGGGAGCCATGATGTCAGAACGGGTACCAGCGCACCTCGGGATCGCCGTCGCGCAGTGAGGCGACCCTGCGTTCGAACTCGGCCAGCGCCTTGGGGTTCGCCGGCGCGTGCTGGGCCACCCAGGCGCAGCTCGCGGTCTCCCGCGCGCCGCGCAGGACGGCGCAGCCCTCCCAGGCGCGGACGTCCCAGCCGTAGGCCTCGGTGAACGCGTCGTAGGCGGCCGGGTCCAGGCCGTAGCGGTCCCGGGACAGCGCGAGGACCACCAGGTCGTGCTCGCGCAGGTCGGAGGAGAAGGTCTCCAGGTCGACCAGGACCGGGCCGTCGGGGCCGACGTGGACATTGCGGGGGAGCGCGTCGCCGTGGATCGGCCCGGGGGCCAGGTGCGGGGTGAGCGCGGCGGCCGTCGGCGCGAAGGAGTCGCGCCGCTCGCGCAGGAACGCGGCGTCCGCCGGGTCGATGGCGTCGCCCGCGAGCCGCAGCCAGCGCTCCACCCCGCCCAGCAGTTCGCGGCGGGGCAGCTCGAAGTCCTCGGGTTCCGGCAGGGCGTGGACGGCCCGCAGCAGCGGCGCGAGATCACGCGGCTCCGGCGGCCGGACCGCGTCGGGAAGCCGGTGCCAGAGGGTCACCGGATGCCCCAGGGCGACGAGGGGCGCGGACTCCGCCGCCCGTACGGCCGGAATGCCGGCCGATTCCAGCCAGCCGGACAGGGCCACCTCGCGCGTGGCGCGCGGCAGCAGCTCGGCGTCCCGGCCGACCTTGACCACCAGGTCGCCGAGGGCGAAGACCGCGTTCTCGCCCAGGGCGAGCAGGGTCGCCTCGTCCGCCCGCAGTCCCGCGGCGGCCAGGATCTCCCGGGCCCGCGCCTCGTTCATCGTGCTCTCCCCACATCAGGTGCGATTTCCGCCAAAGTCTCGCATCCGCGCTGGTGGCCGCCGCGATCGGCCGGGTGGGTGGCGGGGCGGATGCCGGGGCCTCGGGGTGGTGGCCGGGAGACCGGGAGAGTGGCCGGAGTGGTGGCCGGAGCGGTGGCGGGGGTGTGGAAGGGGTGCCCGAAGCGCGCGCGTGGCATCGGAGAGGGAGGGCGGGGCCGGGCCGTGGCGGGGGGTGCGGGGCGGCTTCGGCGGGTGGGGTTGCCGACAACTCTAGAGATGTGAGGGGCGAGTTGAGGCGACTCGCCCCTTTTCTCTTTAAGGAAGCTTGTTGGAAAAGTCAGGGGTTCGTGAAGGCCTTGATTTGCACTCGTCAATCAGACAAGGTTTCGAGCAAGCCGCCGGAAGGGTTCCGTCCGACGGCTCAACCCCCCACAAAACCTGACGAGGAGACTCCTCTTCATGGCAATACACAAGCGTGACCGCAAGCGCACCCGGATCATCGCCGTCGCGACCGCGATCGCGGCGGCGGCCGGAGTGACCGTCCTCACCGGCCAGTTCGCGGGAGCGGCCCCCGCTCCCGCCGAGGGCAAGGTCTACGGTCTCGGCGTCAAGGACGCCGTCGCGGGCAGCTATGTCGTGCTGCTCGACCAGAAGAAGGGCCGGGCCGGCAAGTCCGAGCTGGCCAAGGAGTACGGCGGCACCCTGCGCCGCAGCTACGACTCCCGTGTCAACGGCTTCTCGGTCAACGGCCTCAGCGAGACCCAGGCCAAGCGCCTCGCCGCCGACCCGGCCGTCGCCAAGGTCGTCCAGAACCGGAAGTTCAGCATCGAGGCCACCCAGGAGAACCCGCCGTCCTGGGGCCTGGACCGGGTCGACCAGACCGAGACCGCCGGCGACGACGCGTACAACTACCCCGACAGCGCGGGCGAAGGCGTCACCGCGTACGTCATCGACACCGGAGTCCGCATCACCCACCAGGACTTCGGCGGTCGCGCCTCCTTCGGCTACGACGCCGTCGACAACGACGACACCGCCGACGACGGCAACGGCCACGGCACCCATGTCGCGGGCACCATCGCCGGATCCACCTACGGCATCGCGAAGAAGGCGAAGATCGTCGCCGTCCGGGTGCTCGACGACAGCGGCTCCGGCACCACCGAGCAGGTCGTCGCCGGCATCGACTGGGTCACCAAGAACCACCAGGGCCCGTCCGTCGCCAACATGAGCCTCGGCGGCGGCGCCGACCCGGCCCTCGACGACGCGGTGCGCCAGGCCATCGCCTCCGGCGTCACCTTCGGCGTCGCGGCCGGCAACGAGTCCTCCGACGCGGGCCAGGGCTCCCCGTCCCGGGTCACCGAGGCCCTCACGGTCGCCTCCTCGACCAAGGACGACGAGCAGTCCTCGTTCTCCAACTACGGCTCGGTCGTGGACCTCTACGCCCCGGGCTCGGACATCACCTCGGCCTGGAACGACAGCGACAGCGGGACCAAGACCATCTCCGGCACCTCGATGGCCACCCCGCACGTCGTCGGCGCCGCCGCCGTCTACCTCGCCGGCCACCAGGACGCCACACCCGACCAGGTCGCCGAGGCGCTGGTCGACGGGGCCACCCCGGACACGATCGGCAACGCGAGCCCCGGCACCGCCAACCGGCTCCTGAAGATCGTCGAGTAGGACCGACCGACCCGGCCGCCGACCGGCCGGTGCCGTACGGACTCGGGCACCCGTACGGCACCGGCCCCGGCCGGCCGGACGACGGCCGCCGCGCCCTCCCCCACGGGGCACGGCGGCCGTCGTCGTGCTGCTGGGACCTGCCGGACACGGACCGGGGCGGACCCTAGGGTGAGGTCATGACGACGACCACGTGGGCCGCCCTGTTGCGCGGCATCAACGTCAGTGGGCGCAACAAGGTCCCCATGGCGGAGCTTGTCTCCGTGCTCGAAGGGCTCGGCCACACCGGCGTGCGGACCTATCTGCAGAGCGGCAACGCGGTCTTCACCACCGACCGCGCGACGGCGGGGTCCGGGTCCGTGGCAGCCGCGGAAGGCGAACTGGCCGCCGAGCTGGAGGCGGCGATCGAGCGGCACTTCGGCTTCACGGTCCCCTGCCTCGTACGCGACCACGCCTATCTGTCGGCCGTCGAGCGGGCCTGCCCCTTCCCCGCCGCCGAACTGGAGGGCAAACAGCTCCACGCCTTCTACTGCTCCGGCCCCCTCGACGCGGACCGCTTCGCCTCCCTCGATCCGGCCGTCTTCGCCCCCGAGGCCTTCGCGCTCGGCGATCGCGCGCTGTACCTGTACACCCCCGAGGGGCTGGGGCGTTCGAAGCTCGGCGACGCCCTGGGCCGCCCGGCCTTCTTCAAGGGCCTCACGGTCACCGCGCGCAACTGGAACACCGTGCGCAAGCTCGTCGGGATGACGGCGGGCGCCTGAGCGACGCGGGTACGCGGGCGGCGCGGGGCCTGTGGGCGTGCGGACTGCCGGTGTGCGGACCGTCGGCGTGTCGCGGCGCCCGGCTCACAACCCTCGGATGGCCTCGCCCAGATCCGGGCCGTAGGAGGCCCAGCAGACGATCGAGCCGTCGGCTTCGAGATGTCCCATGAACCAGTCGCCGTCGACCCGCGCGAGACAGAGTTCGTGGAACGAGAGGATGACGTCGGGCTGGAGGACGGCGTAGTCGGTCCGGCCGTCCTCGTACTCCTCGATGACGACGAGCCGCTCCAGGGGGAGCGGGTCCGCGGCGACGTCGCCCGAAGCGGAGCGCACCCGCTCGATCGTCCAGCCGTCGGGAAGTTCCGTGTCCACGTCCCCATGATCACGGCAAAGGTGCCGCGCGGTCACTCTCACGGCGACCGACTCCGTTCCGCCGAAGCCGGACGCGGACGCGGGCGCGTTCGCGCGAGCCTCCAGCGGGTCCCCTCCGAAGGTCGCGTACTCCCTGCTGCCCCGCCCGGGTTCCGCTGTTGACTCTTTCGGCTAATCATATTAGCTTTTGGCTAACGAGATTAGCCAAGCCTCTGGGGGACGACATGACCGAGACCGAGTACCTGACCGTCGACGGCGGCGGCACCCTCGCCTACGAGATCGCGGGATCCGGCCCGCTGATCGTGCTCGCGCACGGCATGGGCGACAGCCGCGAGGCGTACCGCGCCGTCATGCCGCAGCTCGTGGCGGCGGGTTACCGGGTCGCCGCGGTCGACCTGCGGGGCTGCGGCGAGTCCAGCGTCGACTGGCCCGCCTGGACGCGTACCGACATCGCCGGCGATCTGCTCGCCCTCGTCCGCCACCTCGGCGGCCCCGCCGTCCTCGTCGGGCACTCGGTCTCCGGCGGCGCCGCCACCATCGCGGCCGCGCGGGAGCCCGCGCTGATCACCGCCGTCGTCGAGATCGCGCCGTTCACCCGCAAGCAGTCCATGCGCCTCGGCGACCTGCGGGTCACCCGCTACCGCCAGGGCATGCTGCGGCTGCTCGGCACCGCCCTGTTCGGCAGCCTGCCGATGTGGCGCCGGTACCTCGACGTGGCCTACCCCGGAGCCAAGCCCGCGCACTGGGCCGAGCGGCTCGACCTCATCGAGCGCCGGCTGAACGAGCCCGGCCGGATGAAGGCCATGCAGAACATGGGCAAGAGCGCCCCGACCGACGCCGGCGCGCAGCTCGGCAACGTCCGCTGCCCCGTCCTCGTCCTGGAGGGCACCCTCGACCCCGACTGGGCCGACCCGCACGCCGAGGGGACGGCGATCGTCGCGGACCTGCCGGCCGGCCTCGGCCGCCTGGAGATGATCGAAGGCGCCGGACACTACCCGCACGACCAGTTCCCCGACCGCGTCGTCTCCCTCGTGCTCGACTTCCTCCGGACGGAGGCCGCCCGTGCCTAGGGCCGGACTGGACCCGGCGGCCGTCGTCGCGGCCGGCGCCGCGCTCGCCGACGAGGTCGGCTTCGCCCAGCTGACGATGGGTTCGCTGGCCGCGCGGCTGGGGGTGCGCACCCCGTCCCTGTACAAACACGTGGGCGGGCAGGACGACCTCAACCGCCGGATCGCCGCCCTGGCGCTAGGCCAGGCCGCCGACGCCGTCGAACGCGCGGTCGACGGCCGTACGGAACGCGACGCCCTGGCCGCCGCCGCCCGTGCCTTCCGTACCTTCGTCGTGGCCCACCCCGGCCGCTACGCCGCGACCATCGGCATGGAGCCGGCCGGTTCCGACGACCCGCTGGCCCTCGCGGGGGAGCGTCTGCTCGGTGCGTTCGCGGCCGTCCTGCGCGGCTACGCGATCGGCGAGGCGGACGTCGGGCACGCCCTGCGCATGCTGCGCAGCCTGTGCCACGGGTTCGCCACGCTGCAGGCCGCCAACGGCTTCCAGTGGAGCACCGACATAGACGAGAGCTTCGAGTGGCTGGTCACCTTCGCCGACCGGGGCCTGCGCGCCATGGGAGCCGCGTAGGGGAAAGGGGCCCGCATCGGAGCTCTGTCGTGGGGCGCCGCCGGTCAGGACGCGGGCCCGGCCGTGAACGCCCGTCGCCCGTGCGCGAGGAACTCCCGTGCGCCCGGCCCGTGCGATCCCTTCCACACCAGGGCGAGCAGCGCCGGCTCCTCGACGTCGTCGAGCGGGCGGACGGTGAGCCGGTCCTCGTACCGCGCGGCCATCGACTCGCTCAGGACCGTCGCGGCGAGTCCGCGCGCGGCGAGGCCGGCGAGCGCGTCGGCGGCACCGGCCTGCAGGGTGATCGTGGGACGCAGGCCCCGCGCGGCGCAGGCCTGGTCGAACAGGGTGCGCAGGCCCGTTCCGGACGGCATGCACGCGAGCGGGTAGGGGATCAGGTCGCGCAGGGTGACGCGCCGTCGCCGGGCCAAGGGATGCCCGTCGGGGACCGCGACGACGAGCCGTTCGCTGACGATCGTCAGCGACTCCAGATCCGCGGGCGCGGCGCCCGCCGCCCCGATGACGGCCAGGTCCAGGGTGCCGGTGCGCACCCCCTCCACGAGCCGGTCGGAACCGTCCTCGCGCAGCGCGATCTCCACCCCGGGATGCGCCTGGTGGAACGCGGCGAGCGCGTCGAACAGCGGGGTGAGGGTGCAGCCGACGACCATCCCGAGGGTGAGGCTGCCCCGGATCAGCCCGGTCACCTCGCCCACCGCCTGGCCGACGGCCCCGGCCGAGGCGAGCGCGGCGCGGGCGTGATCGAGCGCCGCCGCCCCGGCCGCGGTGAGGGTGACCGTACGGCCCGACCGGTCGAACAGCGTGGCGCCCAGCTCGAGTTCGAGCTGCCGGATCTGTGCGCTGACGCCGGACTGGCTGATGTGGACGCGCTCGGCGGCGCGGGTGAAGTTCCGTTCCTCGGCGACCGCGACGAAGTACTCCAGCTGCCTCAGTTCCATGACTGTGGATTCTAGTGAGGAGAAGAACCATCTGTTGGACTTCTGATTGGTGGGGGACGAGGCTGGGAAGCGTTCCAGCCGCCCCGCGCGCACGGCTGCCCGCCTGTGGCCCACCTGCCGCGGCCCGTCCACGCGTCACGTCAGGAGAACCCCTGTGCCGGAGTACGAGAAGGCCATGAGCCCCGAGGACATCACCCGTCTGTTCGTCGAGCGGTCCAACGCCGGTGACGCGGCCGGAGTCGCCGCGCTCTACGAGGAGGACGCGGTGCTGGCGTATCCGCCCGGCCGGCGGACGGTGGGCCGCGAGGCGATCCGCGCGCTGTGGGAGAAGGTGCTGGCGAACCGTCCCCGCTTCGCGCCGGAGACGCCGCTGCCCGCCCTGGTCGGCGACGGGCTCGCCCTCACGTCGACCGCGCCGAAGGACGGCGCGGGCGCCCGCGCGCAGGTCGTCCGCCGCCAGCCCGACGGAAGCTGGCTGCGCGTGCTCGACCAGCCCGAGTTCACCCCGGTCGAGACCCCCGTCGAGCCCACCGAGCCGACCAGCTGAACAGCACGCGCGGGGTGCCGAATTGGCCCAGTCGCAGGGCGAGGAAATGGCCCAGAAGTGCGGTCCATCCGCTGCCTAGGCTTTCCGGCATGACGACCACTGTGGACTTCTATTTCGACCCCGCCTGCCCGTTCGCCTGGATCACCTCACGCTGGATGCTGGAGGTCGAGCGGCACCGCGACATCGACCTCCGCTTCCGGGTGATGAGTCTGTACTTCCACAACGAGGGCAACGAACTGCCCGACTGGTACCGCACCCTCGTCGACGACTCCATCCGGCCCGTCCGCGTCGCCGCCGCGGCGGCCGAGCGGCACGGCGAGGAGATCCTGCGCCCGCTCTACACCGCGTACGGCACCCGTATCCACGAGCGCAAGGAAACGGACGTCGGCGTGGTCGTCGCCGAGTCCCTCGCCGAACTCGGCCTGCCCGCCGAACTCGCCGCCGCGGCCCACGATCCGGCGTACGACGCGCTCGTCCGCCGCAGCCACGACGCGGGCCGCGACCCGGGCGCGGACGCGTACATCGGCACGCCCACCCTGCACATCGACGGCACCGCCTGGTTCGGCCCGGTACTCCGCGCCATACCGCGCGGCGAGGCCGCCGCCGAACTCTTCGACCACGTCCGCGCCCTCGCCGCCCACCCCGACCTCTTCGAGCTGAAGCGCACCCGCACCGGGGGTCTCGACTACAGCTGATCTCCGCGCGAGGGCAGGCGGCCCGCGCGGTCCGGGAGCAGGGGTTGTCCGGGCTCAGGGGGGCAGGGGCGGAGCGCCCGGCCGTGTCGCGATTCTTCAAGACCCGTCGTGCCGGGGCTTCGTAGCGTCGGCCGTATGAACACGATCCACCACCACCTCGCCCTCTGTGCCGCCGAAGCCGCCCGGGTCGCTCGCGGCCTTACCCCCGAGCAGTTGGCCGGGCCGTCGGTCTGCGCCGGCTGGTCGGTCCGCGAACTCGCCAACCATCTCGTCCTCTACTCCGCCCACGGTCTGGAACACCGCGCCCTGCGCACCGAATTGCCGAAGGAGACGGTCGCGCGCGACTTCACCGCCGACGCCGACTGGCCCGAGCGGTACGCGGACCAGCTCGACCGTGCGCTCGCCGCGTGGGAGAAGCCCGAGGCGTGGGAGGGCGAGGTCGAGATGGCCGGCAGCCCGGTCCCGGCGGCCGAGATCGTCGCCATGCTCGTCCTCGAACTCGCCCTGCACGGCTGGGACCTGGCCCACAGCACCGGACGGGCCTTCGAGCTGCCGGAGGAGACCGGTGCGTATGTGCGGGAGGTCGTCGAGCGGTACGCGGGGATGTACCGGCAGTACGAGGGATTCGACGAGCCGGTGGCCGAAGTCGACGCCGATGACGCCTCGTTCACCCGCGCTCTCGCTCTGAGCGGTCGGCGCCCCTGACACGCGGGCCCCCGGCCCGCCGGGGGCGCGGGAATTCGGTGGCGGGCGGAGAAAGCAGCGGCGACCATGATCGACATGAGCGATCAACCCGAGCGATGGACCCAGGCGACCGTCTACCCCGACATGTGGGTGGACCCGAAGGACGACCCCCGTGACAGTGAGGGGCCCGGCCCCGAGGGTGAACGCGCCACTCTCGACGGATATGTGGCGGACTACCGGTACACCCTGCGCATGAAGTGCGAGGGTCTGGACCCGGAGCAGCTGGCCCGCCGCTCGGTGCCCCCGTCCACGATGTCGCTGCTCGGTCTGATCCGGCACCTCGCCGAGGTGGAGCGGGACTGGCGCAACTGGCTCACCCACGACGAGCGGCTGCCCAAGCTGTACGGGGCGCGCGACGCCGACTTCGACGGCGCCCGCGCCGACCAGGCCCTCGTCGACGCCGCCTACGCCGATCTGGAACGCGAACAGGCCACCACCGACGCCGCGTTGGCCGCGTTCGCCGACCTCGGCACCCGGGTCGGCAAGGACGACGTCTCGATCCGCAGCATGCTGGTGCACCGGATCGAGGAGTACGCCCGCCACTGCGGACACGCCGACCTGCTGCGCGAGTGCGTCGACGGGCGCGTGGGGCAGTGAGCGTGGTGCGGTGAGCGTGGTGCGCTGAGCGAGGGGCCGGGCGTCACGCGCGCCCGGCCCCGAACCCGCGCGGCCCGAGTGAGCCATGCGGCTCGCTGCGCGAGGCAGGCGTCAGCCTGCTGCCGCCACCAGTGCCAGTCCGGCCCGCTCCTGCTCCTGTTCCCCTTGCCACACCCCGGCCGCCGCCTCGTACCGTTCGATGAGCAGCCGGGCCAGTTCGGGGCAGGGGCCGAGGACGTCGGCGAGGACATCGGCGCCGGATATGGCGGCGCCTGCGGCGATGCGGTCCGGGAGGCGGCCGGGGGCGATCACGTACGGGGAGACCGCCACCCGCCGCACTCCCGGCTCGGATCGCAGGGCCCGTACGGCGTCCTCCGTACGGGGAAGGGAAGCGGAGGCGAACGCGGGCCGCACGGAGCACCAACCGGTGCGCCGCAGCTCCCGCGCCGTTTCTGCGATCACCGCGATCGCCTCCGGGTCGGAGGAGCCCGCCGAGGCCAGGACGACCCCGGTCGTGCTCTTGTCGGCGGGCGTCAAACCCGCCTCGTACAGCTGCCGTTCGACTGCGGCCAGCAGCAGCGGCGACGGACCGAGCACCGCTGCCTGGCGGATCCTGAGCGCGGGCGGGGCCGCGCTCAGGACGGCGGGGATGTCGGCCTTCGCGTGGAAGGCGCGGGTCAGCAGCAGCGGCAGCGCCACCACCTCGCGTACGCCCTCGGCGGCGAGCCGGTCCAACACCCCGGGAACGGACGGCAGGTTGAAGTCCAGGAACGCCGTCTCCACCCGCAGCCCTGGCCGCAGCAGACCGGCGCGATCGACCAGCGACCGGACGGTCGCCGCGTGCCGGGGGTCGCGGCTGCCGTGGGCGAGGACGAGCAGCACGGGGGCGGAGGCAGGTGTGTTCACGGGGTCGCTCAGCCCTTCACCAGCAGGCCGCGGCGGCGCAGCACCGTACGCTCCAGCGGGCTGAAGATCAGCAGGTCGACGGCGATGCCGACGAGCAGGATCAGCAGGATCGCCAGGAAGATGCCGGGCATGTCGAAGTTGTTCCGGCCGTTCTCCAGGAGCTGGCCGAGGCCGAGGCCGAGGTCGGGGGAGGACGCGATGATCTCCGCCGCCATCAGCGAGCGCCACGAGAACGCCCAGCCCTGCTTCAGACCCGCGAGATAGCCCGGCAGCGCCGCCGGCATCACGATGTGCCAGGCGCCCTTCAGGCCGGTCGCGCCCAGCGTGCGGCCCGCCCGCAGGAACAGCGGCGGCACCTGGTCCACGCCCGCCACCAGACCGTTGGCAATCGACGGGACCGCGCCGAGCAGGATCACCGTGTACATCATGCTGTCGTCCAGGCCCAGCCAGAGGACCGCGGGCGCCACCCAGGCGACCGACGGCAGCGACTGCAGACCGGACAGGATCGGGCCGATCGCGGCCCGGACCGGCTTCACCCGCGCCACGAGCAGACCCAGCGGGGTACCGATCGCGAGCGCGAGCAGGAAGCCGAGCAGTGCCCGGGACACGCTCGTCCACAGCACGCCGAACAGTGTCCCCGCCAGCCACATGGCCGTCAGGCTGTCCCACACCGCGCCCGGTGACGGGAGCTTGCCGGCGTCGGCGACCTGTGCCGTCACCAGTAGCTGCCACACCGCGAGGACGACGGTGACGGCGATGGCCGGCGGCAGCACCTTGCGTACCAGGACCTCGCGGACCGGGGCGCGGCGGACCTGGACGCTGTCGAGGGCGTCGAGACCGGCGCCGAGGCCCGCCAGATCGTCGGAGCCGTTCCCGGACCCGGAGACGGACCCGTTCCCGGAATCGGAGCCGTTCCCGGACCCGCTCCCGGCCCCCACCCCGGCCGCCCCTCCCGCGACGGCCTCCCCGGCCTCGGCGGCGTCGCCGCCGGGCGTCGCCGTCGTCGTATCAGTGCTGGCCATGGCGGCGGATCTCCCCACGCAGATGTTCGGTGATCTCGATGGACAGTTCCGCCACGGCGGCGTCCTCGATGCGGCGCGGCTGCGGGATGTCGATGTGCCACTCCCGGGCGATCCGGCCCGGCCGGGAGGACAGCAGGACGACACGCTCGGCCAGCCGCACAGCCTCGCGCACGTTGTGGGTCACGAAGAGCACCGACAGCCGGGTCTCGCGCCAGATCCGGGTCAGCTCGTCGTGCAGGACGTCCCGGGTGATCGCGTCGAGCGCCGCGAACGGCTCGTCCATCAGGAGCAGATTCCCGGCCTGCGCCAGCGCGCGGGCCAGTGCCACCCGCTGCCGCATGCCACCGGACAGTTCGTGCACCCGCTTGCCGTACGAGCCGTCGAGGCGCACCAGGGAGAGCAGTCGCTCGGCCTCCGGGCGTCGCTCCGGCTTCGGCATCCCCCTTAGTTTCAGGGCGAGTTCGATGTTCTTGCCCGCCGTCAGCCAGGGGAAGAGGGCGTGTTCCTGGAACATCAGGGCGGGCCGGCCGCCCGGGGTGTCGATGCTTCCCCGGGTCGGCCGGTCGAGTCCGGCGACCAGGTTGAGCAAAGTGGACTTGCCGCAGCCCGAGGCCCCCAGAAGGGTCACGAACTCGCCCGGCGCGACATCGAGCGAGATGTCGTCGAGGACGAGCTGGCCGCCGGAAGGGCCGCCGAAGGACTTCGAGACGTGGCTGAGCCGCGCGGCGTGACCGGTCGTGGCGACGACGTGGTCCTCGGCCTTGGCGAGCGTGTCGAGAGCAGCCATGGATGTCACCTCCTGGGAGACGGGGCGGGAGACCTGAACGCGGGCTTGTGCCCGGTTACTTGACGCCGAGACCGGCGTCGGGGACCGCGGATCGGCCCTCGGCGGCGAGGACCTTGTCGAGCGGCCGCAGGTCGTAGATGCCGGTCAGGTCGGGCTGCCCCAGAAGCCCCGCCTTCACCGCGTGGTCGGCCTGGGCGCGCAGCGTCGAGGCCAGCGGGTCGTCGGTGAAGCGCAGCGAGGACCAGGCGCTGTCGAGCACGTCGGCGGGCAGCGGCTTGCCGCTGAGCTGCCGCAGCTTGTCGTTGGCCGAGGTCTTCGCCTGCTCGGGATGGGCGTTGATCCACGCGTTGGTCTTCACCGAGCCGCGCAGCACCGCCTCCACGACGTCCGGGTGCTCCTTCAGGAACTTCTGCGACACGATGATGTTCGTGATGACGAACTGCTTGTCCGGCCACAGGTCCCGCTCGTCGAGCAGCACCTTCGCGCCCTCGGAGACCAGCTTCGACGCGGTCGGCTCCGGTACCCACGCGCCGTCGATGGAACCGGTGGTGTAGGCGTTCGGCGTCACCTTGTTGTCGGTGCGGACCACGGACACGTCGCCCTTGCCGCTCTGCGCGTCGACCTTCCAGCCTTGCTCCGAGGCCCAGTTGAGGAAGGCCACGTCCTGGGTGTTGCCGAGCTGCGGGGTGGCGATCCGCTTGCCCTTGACGTCGGCCGTCGTCTTGATCTTCGTCGGGTTCACCACCAGCTTCACACCGCCGGAGGCCGAACCGCCCACGATGCGCAGGCTGGTGCCCTTGGACTTGGTGAACCCGTTGATGCTGGGGGAGGGGCCGATGAAGCCGATGTCGATCGAGCCCGCGTTCAGCGCCTCGATCTCGGACGGGCCGGCGTTGAAGGTGGTGGACTTCAGCGCGGTGCCGCCCAACTCCTTCTGGAGGATGCCCTCCTGCTCGCCGACGAGGGCCGTCGCGTGGGTCAGGTTGGGGAAGTACCCGAGCCGTACGGTGTCGGCCGAGAGCTTGGGACCCTTCGGGGCCGCGTTCTTCGCGGCGTTCGCCGTGTTGTCCGCTCCGCCGTTCGAGGCCCCGTCGGCCTGCGAACCGTAGCCGCAGGAGGCGAGCGCCCCGATCAGCAGGGGGAGGGCGGCGGCCGCGGAAATGCCTCGGCGCAAGACGGTACGGGTGGTGCGGGGGGTGGTGGCAGGCGTGGCAGGCACGGGAGGTGGTCCCCTCGGTCTGAGCTCAGCGGAGGCTGGGCCTATGTCGATGTCGTCGCCCGGGTGCGAGCGGGTGGTACGGGTGGAGCGGTGCCGCGCCGCCGGAACGGCGACGGCACACGGAGGTCAGCACGCACATCGCGCGACCCCTCCCAGGCCCGCACCGAGGGCGCCGGAGCCCACCCGGCCGCCCTCCTTGGCGAATCCGGCCCAGATGTCCTGCTTCATATCAGAAATCCCATCCGTCCTCGTCGTCCACCGAGGGCGCCTCGGCCGGAGCCGGGGCGGCGGAGGCGAAGGAGTCGCCCGCCATGCCGGCGGCGAGGGTGGTGCCGTCGGCCGGGTCGATCAGCAGAAACGATCCGGTACGCCGGGAGTCGGCGTACGCGTCGAGCGCCAGCGGCTCGGCCGTACGGACCTTCACCCGTCCGATGTCGTTGGCGACGAGCCGCCCCGGCTCCGGGTGCTGGGAGAGGTCGTCCAGGGTGAGCCGGGACGGGATCTCCTTGACGATCGCCTTGACCGTACGGGTGGTGTGCTTGAGCAGCACCCGCTGACCCACGCTCAGCGGCCGGTCCGCCACATGGCAGACGGTCGCCTCGACGTCCTGACCGGTCGGCGGCGCGTCGGCGGCCGGGGTGATCAGGTCGCCGCGCGAGATGTCGATGTCGTCGGCGAGTCGGAGGGTGACCGACTGCGGGGCCCAGGCGGTGTCCACGCAGACACCGAGTGCGTCGATCGCGGTGATCTCGGAGGTCCTGCCGGAGGGCAGGACGGCGACCCGGTCGCCGACCCGGAACACGCCGGCCGCGATCTGGCCCGCGTAGCCTCGGTAGTCGGGGTGCTCGGCGGTCTGCGGACGGATCACGTACTGCACCGGGAACCGTGCGTGACATGCCGTCAGGTCGTGGCTGACCGGCACGGTCTCCAGGTGCTCCAGGACGGTCGGGCCGCCGTACCAGTCCATGTGCGCGGACGGCTCCACGACGTTGTCGCCGACGAGCGCCGAGATCGGGATCGCGGTGACCTCCGGAACGCCCAGCTGGGTCGCGTAATCCGTGAACTCCTCGGCGATCGCGGCGAAGACGGACTCCTGGTAGCCGACCAGGTCCATCTTGTTCACGGCGAGCACCACGTGCGGGACCCGGAGCAGCGCCGCGACGGCGGCGTGCCGGCGGGTCTGCTCGACCACACCGTTGCGCGCGTCGACCAGGACCACGGCCAGTTCGGCGGTCGAGGCACCGGTCACCATGTTCCGGGTGTACTGCACATGGCCCGGGGTGTCGGCCAGGATGAAACGGCGGCGCGCGGTCGCGAAGTAGCGGTACGCCACGTCGATGGTGATGCCCTGCTCCCGCTCGGCCCGCAGGCCGTCGGTCAGCAGCGCCAGGTCCGGCGCCTCCTGGCCGCGCGAGCGCGAGGCGTGCTCCACGGCCTCCAACTGGTCGGCGAGCACCGACTTGGAGTCGTGCAGCAGCCGCCCGACCAGGGTCGACTTGCCGTCGTCGACGGAACCGGCGGTCGCGAAGCGCAGCAGGGTGGTGGCCCCGAGCGCGGTGTGCGCCTCGGGCGCGGGCCCGGTGGTGGATGTGGTCATGGCTAGAAGTACCCCTCGCGCTTACGGTCTTCCATCGCGGCCTCGGACAGCTTGTCGTCCGCCCGGGTGGCGCCCCGCTCGGTCAGCCGGGACGCGGCGATCTCCGCGATCACGGCGTCGAGCGTGGCGGCGTCGGAGTCGACGGCACCCGTGCAGGACATGTCGCCGACCGTGCGGTAGCGGATCAGCCGCTTCTCGGGCGTCTCGGAGTCCTTCGGGCCGCCCCAGTCGCCGGCCGTCAGCCACATGCCGTCACGCCGGAACACCTCGCGCTCGTGCGCGAAGTAGATCTCCGGCAGTTCGATCCGCTCGCGCTGGATGTACTGCCACACGTCCAGCTCGGTCCAGTTGGACAGCGGGAACACCCGGACGTGCTCGCCGGGGGCGTGCCGCCCGTTGTAGAGCTGCCACAGCTCGGGGCGCTGGCGGCGCGGATCCCACTGCGAGAACTCGTCACGGAGGCTGAACACCCGTTCCTTGGCACGGGCCTTCTCCTCGTCGCGCCGCCCGCCGCCGAACACGGCGTCGAAGCGGTGCCGCCGGATCGCGTCGGTCAGCGGCACCGTCTGGAGCGGGTTGCGGGTGCCGTCCGGGCGTTCGCGCAGGGTGCCCGCGTCGATGTACTCCTGGACGGAGGCGACATGGAGCCGCAGTCCGTGCGCCGCCACCACGCGGTCGCGGTAGGCGAGGACTTCGGGGAAGTTGTGCCCGGTGTCCACGTGCAGCAGCGTGAAGGGGACCGGTGCCGGGGCGAACGCCTTCAGCGCCAGGTGCAGCATGACGATGGAGTCCTTGCCGCCGGAGAACAGGATCACCGGACGCTCGAACTCCCCCGCCACCTCACGGAAGATGTGGACGGCCTCCGACTCCAGCGAGTCGAGGTGCGACAGCGTGAACGGGCTGCCGGTGGTGTCGTGCGGGTGCGCGACGGTCGTCATGACAGACCCTTCTCGTTGAGCAGCGCGTGCACCGCGGCCGCCGACTCCGCCACCGTCTGGTGCTGGGACTCGATCCGCAGGTCGGGCGCCTTCGGCTCCTCGTACGGGTCGTCGACCCCCGTGAGCCCGGATATCTCGCCGGCGGCCTGCCGGGCGTACAGCCCCTTCACGTCCCGCACCGAGCACACCTCGACCGGCGTGGCCACATGCACTTCGAGGTACGGCGTGCCCGCGGCCTCGTGGCGCGCGCGCACCGCGTCCCGGCTGTCGGCGTACGGAGCGATGACCGGCACCAGGACCGTCACCCCGTGCGAGGCGAGCAACTCCGCGACGAAGCCGATCCGTTGGACGTTGGTGTTCCGGTCCTCGCGGGAGAAGCCGAGGCCCGCCGAGAGGAACTCGCGGATCTCGTCGCCGTCGAGGACCTCGACCCGCCGGCCCTCCGCGCCGAGCCGTCCGGCCAGCTCGTACGCGATGGTGGTCTTCCCCGCGCTGGGCAGGCCGGTCAGCCAGATGGTGGTGCCCGTGGTCACGTCTGTCTCCTGAACTTCCTGGGCGTCGAACGGGACGCTCGCGTCCTGGCGGCCGGCCGTCATCCGTGGATCCCGCATTCGGTCTTGGCGCGCCCGGCCCAGCGGCCGGCCCGCGCGTCCTCGCCCGCCGCCACCCGGCGGGTGCAGGGCGCGCAGCCGACGGAGGCGTAACCGTCCATCAGCAGCGGGTTGGTGAGGACGCCGAACTCCGCGACGTAGGCGTCCACGTCGTCCTGCGTCCAGCGGGCGATGGGGGAGATCTTCACCTTCCGGCGCTTCTCGTCCCAGCCGACGACCGGGGTGCCGGCCCGGCTCGGCGACTCGTCGCGGCGCAGTCCGGTGGCCCAGGCGTCGTAGCCCGCCAGGCCCTCGGTCAGCGGCCGGATCTTGCGCAGCGCGCAGCACAGGTCGGGGTCGCGGTCGTGCAGGCGAGGACCGTACGCGGCGTCCTGCTCCGCCACCGACTGGCGCGGGGTCAGGGTGATCACACGGACGTCCATGACGGCGTCGACCGCGTCCCGGGTGCCGATGGTCTCCGGGAAGTGGTAGCCCGTGTCGAGGAAGACGACGTCCACGCCGGGCCTTGCCCGCGAGGCGAGATGGGCGACGACCGCGTCCTCCATCGAGGAGGTGACGCAGAACCGGTCACCGAAGGTGTCCGCCGCCCACTGGACGATCTCCAGCGCGGAAGCGTCCTCCAGCTCGCGGCCGGCCCGCTCGGCCAGTGCCTTCCGTTCGGTCTCGGTCGGGTGGCGGGTGTCCGTCATCTCTCCTCCTCTCGCGGGGTGTTGTCGGTGTTCTCGGTGGTGCCGGTGCCGGTGCCGATGGTGGTGCCGGCTTCGGTCGGGTTCGGCGCACGGTGCGTCGCGGGGGCCAGCAGGCCCAGGAACTTCAGCTGGAAGGCCCGGCTGCACGCCGCGCACTCCCAGGCGCCGTGGCCCTGCTCGCCGGGGCGAAGGTCCTCGTCGCCGCAGTAGGGGCAGTGGAAGGGGGCGGCCCGGCCGCTCACGCGAGGGCCTCCTCGGACGCGCGCGCCGCCCAGGCGGCGAAGCGCTCGCCGTCCTCGCGCTCCGCCTGGAAGCGCTTCAGCAACCGCTCGATGTAGTCGGGGAGTTCGGCCGAGGTGACCTTGAGGCCGCGCACCTTGCGGCCGAAGCCGGCCTCCAGGCCGAGCGCGCCGCCCAGGTGGACCTGGTAGCCCTCGACCCGGTTGCCCGCCTCGTCCAGGACCAGCTGGCCCTTGAGGCCGATGTCCGCGACCTGGATCCGGGCGCAGGCGTTCGGGCAGCCGTTGATGTTGATGGTCACCGGCTCCTCGAACTCCGGGAGACGGCGCTCCAGTTCGTCGATCAGCAGCGATCCCCGGGCCTTGGTCTCCACGATCGCCAGCTTGCAGAACTCGATGCCCGTGCAGGCCATCGTGCCGCGCCGGAACGGCGACGGGGCGACTCGCAGGTCCAGCGCCTCCAGGTCGGAGACGAGCGAGTCGACCTTCTCCTCGGTGACGTCCAGGACGATCATCTTCTGCTCGGCGGTGGTGCGGACCCGGCCCGAGCCGTGCGCCTCCGCGAGGTCGGCGATCTTCGTCAGGGTCGCTCCGTCGACCCGGCCCACCCGAGGGGCGAAGCCCACGTAGAAGAGGCCGTCGCGCTGGGCGTGGACGCCGACGTGGTCGCGCCAGCGGCCGGCGGGCTGTTCGGGGGCGGGCCCGTCGGTCAGCGCGCGCTTCAGGTACTCCTCCTCCAGGACCCGGCGGAACTTCTCCGGACCCCAGTCGGCGACCAGGAACTTCAGCCGGGCCCGGTTGCGCAGCCGGCGGTAGCCGTAGTCGCGGAAGATGGAGATGACGCCCTCGTGGACGTCGGCCACCTCCTCCAGCGGCACCCAGGCGCCGAGCCGGACGCCCAGCTTGGGGTTGGTGGACAGACCGCCGCCGACCCACACGTCGAAGCCCGGGCCGTGCTCGGGGTGGCGCACTCCGACGAAGGCCACGTCGTTGATCTCGTGCGCCACGTCGAGCAGCGGGGAGCCGGAGACGGCCGTCTTGAACTTCCGCGGGAGGTTGGAGAATTCCTTGTTGCCGACGATCCGGCGGTGGATCTCCTCGATGGCCGGCGTGCCGTCGACTATCTCGTCCGCCGCGATCCCGGCGACCGGCGAGCCGAGGATCGTCCGAGGGGTGTCGCCGCACGCCTCGGTGGTGGACAGGCCGACGCCCTCCAGCCGGTTCCAGATCTCGGGGACGTCCTCGATGCGGATCCAGTGGAACTGGATGTTCTGCCGGTCGGTGATGTCGGCGGTGCCGCGCGCGAACTCCTCGGAGACCTCGCCGATGACCCGCAGCTGCCGCGTCGTCAGCCGGCCGCCGTCGATGCGTACCCGCAGCATGAAGTACTCGGCGTCCAGCTCCTCCGGTTCGAGGACACCGGTCTTGGTGCCGTCGAGACCCTCCCGGCGCTGGGTGTACAGACCCCACCAACGCATGCGTCCCCGCAGGTCGTTGGGGTCGATGGAGTCGAATCCGCGCTTGGCGTAGATCGTCTCAATACGTGTCCGTACATTGAGACCGTCATCGTCCTTCTTGAACTGCTCATTGCCGTTGAGCGGAGTGAGGTGCCCCGCGGCCCACTGGCCCTCGCCGCGGTGGCGCCCGGTTTTACGGCGGGGCGCGGCGGCGGGCGTGGGGGATTCCGGGCTGGCGGCCATGGCGATGTGTCCTTCGGGACGGAATGAGGGCGGCTCTGACCTGCACATTCGCGCGCAGGGCAGGGGAGGGCGCGGCGATGCGCAAGGAAAACGGGACGTCAGGGGAAACGCGGCGGTGCTGGATCTTTCAGCGCGCCGGACAAATGGCGCTGGACACGCGGCCGAGGTCGACGTGCCGCCGACTCACCAAGGCAATTCCAGTTCCAGGCATGACGGAAGCGTGTCACGGGACTTTGGACCCAGTCCACCAACATCCGGGATGTGGACGATTCGGTCTCGCATGGCGAGATCAGAGAGGTCGGGGCATAGAAAAAGGGGCCCGTTTCGGGGCCCCTTTTCCCTGATGGAATGGTGCGGTTGTGGCCGCTGTGCGACCTGGTGTGCGTGATGCGGCGCGGTGTCTCAGGCGCCGGCGCCCGGCCACGATCCGGGGGTCTCGGACGGCTCGATCTGTTCGGTCTTCGTGTCGAAGAGGCGGAAGCCGCGGCGCTCGTAGTTGGCCATCGCGTGCTCCCCGTCCAGGGAGCAGGTGTGCAGCCAGACCCGCTTGGTCGGCGGTCGCTCGGGCCAGCGCTCCGCCAGGTCCCAGGCGCGCGCCACGCCGTACGACAGCAGCCGGCCGCCGATTCCGCGCCCCCGGAAGGCGGGTATCAGGCCGAAGTAGACGATCTCCACGACCCCTTCGTCCTGCGCGTCGAGCTCCACGTACCCGGCCGGCGTCCCGTCCTCGTACGCCACCCAGGTCTCGGTGCCCGGCTTCTCCAGGATCGCCTGCCACTGCGGGCGGGTCAGGGACAGCCGGTCGCCCCAGTGGATGTCGCCGCCGACCGCGGTGTAGAGGAAGCGGCTGAACTCCGCCGACGGGAACCCCGCGCGCGCGATCCGCAGCTCCCGGCCCTCGGGGGCGGGGGACGGGCGGAGGTCGTCCGGCGAGGTCTGTTCCAGGGACCAGGTGGTGAGAGTGATGCTCATGGGCCTATCGCATCATGCGGAGCGCCGGATTCCCAGGGCGGACGGGCAGTGAATCCGGCGACCTCTGTCCACGATGTGGACAGTCGGTCAGTCCGTGGACGGGTGTCTGCCCCCGCCGCTCGGCCGGCCTCGCCCGGCCGCTCGTCCGGCGGTCCGTGCCCGCTCCTTCTCCGCCGCTCGTGCCTGGTTGTCCGCTTCCGGCCGCCCCTCCGTTCAATCCGGCGGTGTGTCGCGGGCCGCGCGGGCCGCCCGGATCGCCGGGGCGGTCGACCGGGGCAGCAGGTCCGCCGGGTCGGCAGGGCCGCGCAGCTCGACCTCCACCTCCTCGCCGAAGCGGTACGGCCGATGGGCGAGGACCCCCGCGAGGGTGCGCCGGATCCGGGACAGCTCCGCCCGTACCGTCACCGTCCGGGCCGGGTCCCCGAACACGTCCCGCGCCAGCTCCGCCGCCGTCCGCCCCTCCGGGTGCCGCGCGAGCACGTACAGCAGCTCGGCGTGGCGCGGGCTCAGCTCCTGCGACCAGGAGCCGACCGCGCCCGACACGGCGACCGTCCAGCGGTGCGGCCGGCTCACGTCCAGCACCACCCGGCTCGCCGCCCCCGCGCCCGGCACCGGATCACCGGCCTTCGGTTCCCCGGGCTCGACCCGCAGCAGCCAGCCGCCCGGCAACGGCTCCACCGCGCACATCCCGAGCGCCGGCAGCCGGACCCGGCCGGCCCGCAGCGGCTTCGGCAGGACGAGCCGGTCCACGGGCGCCATCCCGGTCACCGCCGCCGTCCAGCCGTGCTCGTCCACCGCGACGGCCCGTCCGCCCACCCGGCACAGGATCGGGGCGGCCACCGACCGGAGCCGTTCGACCGACCGCAGATGCCGCTCCCGCAACTCCGCCTCGGCCAGCCGCGCCACCGCGTCGACCAGGGCCAGGGTCGCCGGGTGGAAGGCGGCCGCCGGACCGCTCACGTCCACGATCCCGAGCAGCCGCCGGTCGCGCGGGTCGTGCACGGGGGCCGCCGCGCACGTCCAGTCGTGCAGGGACTCGACGTAGTGCTCGGCGGAGTGGACCTGCACCGCGCGGCCCATCGCGAGCGCCGTGCCCACCGCGTTGGTCCCGGTCGAGTGCTCGCTCCAGGCCGCGCCCTCCTCCAGACAGATCCCGTTCGCCCGGCGCATCACCCCGGTGTGCCCCTGCCGCCACAGCACCCGGCCGTGCTCGTCCGTCACCACCATGATCTGCGTCGAGGCGTCGGCGATGCCCGCGAGCCCGCCCGCCAGGGTGCGCATCACCGCGCCGAGCGCCGTCGTCCGGCGGCGTTCCTCCAACTCGTCGCGGCGCAGCAGCACACTGCTGGTGGCCTGGTCGGGCAGGACGCCGAGACGGGTCATCCGCTGCCAGGAGGCGTCGATGACCGGGCGCGGCGCCACCGGCGGGGTCCGGCCGGCCAGGGTCGCCTCGCGCACCCGGCGCAGCAGCCGGGTCGCCCGCGCGGCGTCCATCGTCGCCAGCCGCTTCAGGTCGAGCTGACTGTCGTTCATCGGTCCCCTCCCGGCCGCCCGTGGCCCGCGCTCGTCGCCTCGCCGCACCGGCACTCACGCCCGGTGCCGCCTTTCGCGCGATGCTCCGGACAGACGCTCCGGCGGCCCGGCGCGCGCTCGCACCCCACGCTCGCTCCCCGCGCTCCGGACGCTCCGGCGTACGCGGGAACGCCGGCGTACGGGTGACACCGACGCGCGCGGGCGCGGGCGCCCGTCGTATCGCCCGGTGACAGTCGGCGCCGGACGCTCGGAGCCATCCTGCAACCCCCTGCAACCCTGGCGAACGCCGCCCCCGGTGCGCGAGGGTGGGCGGAAGCGGAGGGTGGTGCCGTGTCGGCGCGGCACCACCCTCGGCTTTCGCTCCGGCCGGTCCCTCGCGGGGCCGGTCGCCGGCGCCGCCCGACCCGCCCGGCCCCCTCACCCGAAGGGCGGACGCCTCGAACTTCAGTTCAGATCTAAGTGCGGGATACGGAGCGCGCCCTCACCCCACCCCCACCGGCCGCGCCCGCTCCACCACCGCGCCCAGCGCCACCGTGTGCGGCAGCGTCCCGAACGACGCGCCCCAGTCCCCGCCCAGCCGCGACGCGCAGAACGCGTCCGCCACCTCCGCCGGCGCCCACCGCACGAGCAGCGCCCCCTGGAGCACCCGCGCCATCCGTTCCACGAGCCGCCGCGCCCGCGCCTCGATCCCCTCCAGATCCGCCAGCTCGGCGAGCATGTCCCGGATCGCCCGGTCCAGCCGGTGATCCGCCCCGCGCGCCCGGCCCACCTCGGTGAGGAAGGCGTTCAGCGCGGCCGGCTCCCGGCGCAGCACCCGCAGGACGTCCAGCGCCTGGATGTTCCCGGCGCCCTCCCAGATCGAGTTCAGCGGCGACTCGCGCAGCAGCCGGGGCAGCCCCGACTCCTCCACGTACCCGTTCCCGCCCAGACACTCCAGGGCCTCCGCCACCACCGGCGTACACCGCTTGGTCACCCAGTACTTCGCCACCGGCACCGCGATCCTCAGCAGCTGCCGCTCGTGTTCCCGCTCCCGATCCCGTTCCTGATCCCGGGCGCCGCCGTTCTCCCTCCGTACGGCCCCGGCCTCCGCCGCCGAGCCCACCGCCAGGCCCGTCGTCGCACCCGCCGCCGCACCCTCCGCCATGTCGTACGCCGCCGCGAGCCGCAGCCCGAGCACGGTCGCCGCCTCCGACTCCAGCGCCAGATCGGCGAGCACGTTGCGCATCAGCGGCTGGTCGACGAGCGGCCGGCCGAAGGCGCTCCGGTACGAGGTGTGGTGCACGGCCCGCGCGACCGCCTGCCGCATCTGCGCTGCCGAGCCCAGTACGCAGTCCAGCCGGGTTGCCGCCACCATCCCCATGATCGCGTGCAACCCCTCGCCCTCCGCCCCGATCCGCCGCGCCCAGGTCGTCCCGTCGAACTCGACCTCCGCCGAGGCGTTCGACCGGTTGCCCAGCTTGTCCTTCAGCCGCTGGAGCGCGAACGCGTTGTGCGCCCCGTCCGGCAGCACCCGCGGCACCAGGAAGCACGACAGGCCCTCCGGTGCCTGGGCCAGCACCAGGAACCCGTCCGACATCGGTGCCGAGCAGAACCACTTGTGCCCGGTCAGGGTGTACGTCCCGGCCTCCGCCAGCGGCTCGGCGCGGGTGGTGTTCGCCCGGACGTCGCTGCCGCCCTGCTTCTCGGTCATGGCCATGCCGAGCAGGACGCCCGCCTTCTCCAGCGGCGGCCGCAGCTCCCGCTCGTACACCCGCGAGGCCAGCAGCGGCTCCCACGCCGCCGCGAGCGCGGGCTCGGCCCGCAGCGCCGGCACCGCCGCGTGCGTCATCGACAGCGGACAGCAGTGCCCCGACTCCGTCTGCGACACCAGCAGGAAGCCCGCCGCCCGCCGCACATGACCACCCGGGCGGTCCCACGCCCCGCCTGCGAGCCCCGCGCCGACCGAGTGGCCGAGCAGCCGGTGCCAGGCCGGGTGGAACTCCACCTCGTCGATCCGGTTGCCGAAGCGGTCGTGCGTCACGAGCCGAGGCGGGAACTCGTTCGCCAGCGCCCCCCATTCCAGCACCTGCGCCGAGCCGGCCGAGCGCCCCAGTTCCGACAGCTCCGCCCGGGCCTCCTCGTACACCTCCGGCGGAAGATGTCGTTCCACGGCCTCGGTCAGTGCCCGGTCGGTACCGAACAGGTCGTACCCGACCAGCGGCGGAGCCTGATTGGTCACGGTGTGGGTCCTCGGAGCCATGCCGATACGGTAAGGAGGTGCAGGCAGCAAACGAAACACCCGAGCGGGGCGCGCGGGCCGAAGAGGCCGACCGGCGTCCCTGGAGCAGACTCCATCGCGCCCGCGTTCTCTACCGGAACGTCTCGAAACGGCAGATGGTCTGGCTGCTCCTGAAGGACACGATCAATTCGTGCATGGAGTACCGCATCCTCGGTCTCGCCGCCGAGGCCGCCTTCTTCACGCTGCTGTCCCTGCCACCGCTGCTGCTCGGTCTGATCGCCCTCCTCGGCTACGCCGACGAGTGGACCAACACCAACACGGTCGCCAGCATCGAGGAGAACATCCTCCACGCGGCCCGCACCGTCCTGTCCGAGCGGGGCGTGAACGAGATCGCGCGCCCCCTCATCGAGGACGTCACCGAGGCGAAACGGCCCGATCTGATCTCCCTCGGCTTCGCCATCGCCCTGTGGTCCGGCTCCCGCGCGGTCAATGTCTTCATCGACACGATCACGGTCATGTACGGGCTCGACGGACATCGCGGCATCGTCAAGACCCGGCTGCTGTCCTTCCTCCTCTATATCGTCGCGCTGCTCATCGGGGCGGTGGTGCTGCCGCTCGCGGTGGTCGGCCCGGACCGGGTCGTCGCGATCGTGCCCTGGAGCACCGAGGTCGTCTCCGTCCTGTACTGGCCGGCCGTCATACTCCTGTCCGTCGTCTTCCTGACGACGCTCTACCACGTGTCGGTGCCGGTGCGCTCGCCGTGGATCGAGGACCTCCCCGGCTCTCTCGTCGCCCTCGCCATGTGGGTGCTCGGCAGCTTCCTGCTGCGGATCTACCTCACCAGCCAGGTCGAGGGCCCCACCATCTACGGCTCCCTCGCGGCGCCCATCGCCGTG
Source organism: Streptomyces sp. NPDC046203 (assembly GCF_040646255.1). Taxonomy (NCBI): domain Bacteria; kingdom Bacillati; phylum Actinomycetota; class Actinomycetes; order Kitasatosporales; family Streptomycetaceae; genus Streptomyces; species Streptomyces sp. NPDC046203. Next base: position 343,565 of record NZ_JBEYZX010000002.1, read on the forward strand.
CTGCTGTGGATCGGCGTGTCCGCGTTCGCGGTCCTCGTCGGCGCCGCCGTCAACGCGGCCATCGACCGGGTGTGGCCGTCCGTCGCCACGGCCGCCGCCCGCGAGGCCAACGACCGGGTGCGCGCCGCCCAGGCCGCCGATCTGGTCGCCCGGCTGCGCGCGGAGGAGGACGACGTGGACGAGGACGATCCCGACATGCCCTCGGAGTTCCCGGAGCGGTGGTCGAAGTTCCTGCCGCCGGACGATGTGCGGTCGCGGCTGCACGCGGGGCGCGACAAGGACTGACACGGCGCGCGGGGGCGGTGCGCGCGGGTGGTGCGCGCGGGCGCGGGGCGTGGTTGCCGGGCGGACACCGGCGGCCGGGCGGGCACGGGGGCACGCGGGCGCCCCGGCGTACGACGAGGGCTCGGGTACGGACGGCAGGGGGGCGGTCAGGTGTACGAGGAGCGTCCCTCGCTGCTCGACGGCGCGGTCGTCTGGACCCGCCTCCTCGGCCCGGCCGGTGACGCCGTCGCCACCGTCACCCCCGATGCCGTCGGCGTCCCCGAAGCGCCCGCTACTCCCGGTCCGGAGATACGCCCCGTCCTGCCCGACGGGTGCATGGACCTGATCTGGGCCGACGGGCGGTTGCTCGTCGCCGGTCCCGACACCCGGGCGTACGTTCCGGAGGACCCCGCCGCCGCGTACGCGGGCGTGCGCTTCGCGCCCGGGGAGGCGCCGGGGGTGCTCGGCGTGGAGGCGAGCGCGCTGCGCGACCGCCGGGTGGAACTGGCCGATCTGTGGGGCGCCCGGAC